>CAYPZH010000008.1:0-3409 GCA_964415205.1 uncultured Actinomycetota bacterium
ACCATATCCATGTCCCACAGCAAGGCCAGCCAGAGCCTGGAGGTCAGCCAGGACGCCGAGAACCTGGTCACACAGGGTAGGGAATATGCCCAAGACGCGGTGGAGAAGATCGCAGAGTTCAAGGACATCCTGGACGAATCGATGCAGGCAATTCTCTCGCTGGGGGAGAGTTCGCAGAAGATCGGCACCGTCGTGGACATCATCTCCCGTATAGCTGACCAGACGAACCTCCTGGCCTTGAACGCCGCCATCGAGGCGGCCAGGGTGCCGGAGTTCGGCAAGGGATTCGCGGTGGTGGCGGACGAGGTGAAAAAGCTGGCCCAGGAGGCAGCAGGCTCCGCGCAGCGCATTCACGAACTCGTGAGAGCTATCCAGGAAGACGTGGAGACGGCCAAGTCCCTGATGGAGAAGGGGACCATGGGCATGTACGTGGGTATGGAAACGGTGGAGAGAACGGACAACTCGCTGCGGTCCATCTCGGAAGTGGTGGACCGCATGGCCAGTATGGCGGCTTCCATCGCCGAGGCCTCGTCGCGGGAACTGGACGAGAGCGAGCGGCTTGCCGATTCGCTTAACGCCATGAAGGACCAGGTCGATTCAACGGCGCAGGCCTACGAGGAGATAGGGGCTTCCTCGCAGGAACAGACCGCGGTGACCAGCGAGTTAACCGGCACGGCCGAGAAGCTCTCGGAGATCGCCAGGAAGATGCAGGAGATGGTGGCCCACTTCAAAATATCCTGAGGTCTCCGCGGCCGGGGCATGCCGCAGGGACAGCGCTTGTCTCTAGGTCTCCGACAACGCTATCTCGGTCACGCTGTCGCCGTGTTCGTACGCGTCCAGATCGAGGTCTCTACCGCTCGACGCCTCCGCCAGTCCCCAAACCCTGCCCGCCATGACGGAGCTGTGGAACGGGTTGATCACCTGCAGGAGAAGACCACCGTTACTCCCTTTGAGGTGGGATGGAAGCCCCCATCCCCAAAGGGAAAGCCGGTCGAACTCGTCCTGCATGTCCGGCCGGCCTCCCAGCCCCAGGTAATAACCACGGGCGTAATCGCGCGCTATCTCCATCAGCGTGAGCTCCACATCCTCGCCAAGCTCATCCTCCAGCAGCTTCATGACCGCCGCCATGCCGCGCGTATTATCGAAGATATACCTCTTCCCAGAGCGGCGTTCGGTGATCATCGCTTTTTCCACGTCCCAGTCGAACTCACGGCCGAGCTTTCGCGGGGCGGAACAGCGCGGGCATAACTCGTATTCCATGTCTCCCTCTTCGCAGAGGTGCAACGCATGCTCCACTTCCGATTCCACGCGTTTCTCCAACTCCTGCTCTTCATCCCTCACCGTGACGGTAACGCGGCCCCGCCGCGCGTCCCCTTCCCACACCACGTCTCCTCTGCGCTTCAGGACACCCTCAAAGACGCCAGCCACCTGTCCTTGCGCCATGGGTACGTTGTACGCCCCCTCCACCTCCAGTTCGACATCGCCGCCGTCCCGGTATGAGATTATCTTCACCTTGCCGAACCCCGGTACGCTGAAATTCGCCGCCATGATGCGGAAGAACTCCTCCGGCTCGACGCTGCCGCCCGCCTTTTCGATACTGCTCAACAGGCCGCGCGTATAATGCGCGGAGTCCTTGCGCTTGCCCTCGACGACCAGGCGCGTCACGTCGTAGCCGATCTTCGCGGAAAGGGAAGCAAAGAGGTCTTCGAGTTCGCTGACGTCGTAGAATATGCCCCTGAGGTCTTTTTCATACCTGCTGGCGATGACCCCGTTCGGCCTCCATTCATTGGCTTTTCCTATACCCCTGGGTATACCGCAGTCGCTGCAATACATCTTATCCCTCCCAAAGCAAACGTAAGCGAGGAGCGAGCTTTACGGGATCGGTCTCGAAACGCGACCCGCCGTCCCCACCCGAGCCTGTGCCGACGAACATACCTTGCGTCTATGTATAGTCAGATTATCGGCAGGCAGGTCCCATCGATTTACCTTTTTGCCCAAACCCCTCAAAAGCACTTGCATCCCCCGGGGAGGCGGCGAGGACCGGGCCGATGGCCGCGGCCGCTCGGCTCATACGGCGGCCGTCTCAGGCGCTGAGCGGCGGATGGCGGTCCGCCCAGGGACGCGCCTCCTCGAGCTGCGCCGCCAGCCGGAATAGGGTGGCTTCATCGCCGAACTTCGCCACGAACTGCACCCCTACGGGCAGTCCGTGCGAGTTCCAGTACAGCGGCATGCTCGCAGCCGGCTGCCCGGTGATGTTACAGATGGGGGTGAAAGGGACAAAATCAGCCGCGCGGATTATGCCGTAGAGAGGGTTGTCCGGCGGCGACTCGAACGTCCCCAGGGGGACGGGCGGTTCGGCAAGGGTAGGCGTGAGCCATAGGTCGTAGGGGTCCATCTGCCTGGCGATATCGCGCGTCATCGCCTGCAGGCCGGTCAGCGCCCTGAGGTAGTCGGCGGCGGTCATGCCCCGCCCCATCTCTATCAGGGCCCAGGTGAGCGGCTCGAAATCGTCCGGGGTCGGGGTCTTCCCCGTGAGCGCGGCCAGGGTGTCCGCGGTCCAGGTCTGGGCCGACGACCAGAGGGTCATAAACAGCGGCGTCAGGGCTTCCACGTCGACCTGCAGCGGCTTCTCCTCCACCTCGTGCCCCAGCTCGGAGCAGAGCCTGGCCGCGTCCTCCACCGCCTTGACGCAGTCCTCGTGCGCTGCCTTCCCCTGGGCTTCGCTCGTATAGGCGATGCGCAGCCTGCCCGGGTCCGCCCCGACCTCCTGCAAGAACGGACGCGCCGCAGGCGGTGCCCAGTAGGGGTCGCCCAGGTCGGGGCCGGAGGTGGCGTCGAGCAGGGCGGCGCTGTCCCGCACCGAGCGGGTGACGGCATGCTCGACCACGAGACCGCTCAGCGCGTCGCCCAGCGCGGGCCCCATGGGATTGCGCGCCCGGGTGGGCTTCAGCCCGAATACGCCGCAGCAGGAAGCTGGGATGCGGATAGAGCCTCCCCCGTCGTTGGCATGGGCCATGGGGACCATCCCGGAAGCGACCGCCGCCGCGGAGCCGCCGCTGGACCCGCCCGAGGTGACGCCGTTGTCCCAGGGGTTGCGGGTGGGGCCGAAGAAATGTGGCTCGGTGGTGGGGAGGATGCCGAACTCGGGAGCGTTGGTCTTGCCCAGGATGACCAGGCCCGCTTTCTTCTGCCGCACCACCAGCTCGCTGTCGAATCCGGGGACGAGGTCGCGGGCGAAAGCGGTGCCCCAGCACATGCGCACGCCGCTGCACGCCGCCATGAGGTCCTTGAGCAGAAAAGGCACTCCGGTGAATGGCCCCTGCGGCAGGTCGCCCGAGGCCGCCTCGCGCGCCTGTTCGTACATGGGCGTGATCACCGCGTTCAGCTCCGGGTTCAATCTCTCGATGCG
>CAYPZH010000008.1:3419-7303 GCA_964415205.1 uncultured Actinomycetota bacterium
GACCGGTTTCACCTCACCGCCGCGCACCATCCCCGCCAGGGCCGTTGCGTCCAGCCAGGCCGTCTCCTCCGCGATACCCACGGTCATCTCCCTTTGAACACGTGCCGAGCGAGAGCCGCCTATACGCATACTCTACTACTTCCGGGGCCGCGTCACAAACAGCATAACCGCCTGCGCAGGTCCAGAAACACGGTGGACACATCCTATACTTGAACCGGTAAAGGAACTGGCAAAGAGGCTTCCGCACCTACTCGTCCGTGTAAGGTTACTGCAAAGGATTATCTCTTCCCAGCGGGAAGAATATATAGGTATACGGGTACAGGTATACGGGCAGAGGATACGCGTGCCCCCACGGAGGGACTAAACGGCCATCGATCAAAGGAGCGGCCATATGAATTGCGCATCATGCGGAAAAGAGATCCCGGACGACAGCGAGTTCTGCGCCTTCTGCGGGGCGAGCACCGGCGCGGCGGCGGCCGCGCCGCAAGGACCGCCGCAGGCCCCACCGGCCCCTCCCGCTTATGCGCCGCCCCCGCCGCCTCCGCCCGGCGCGGCCGCGCCCCCCACGGGCGCGATATCGACGGTACCGTACGGTCCACCTGCGGCTAAGAAGTCCGCCCTGCCCTGGATACTGGCCGTCCTGGGGGTCCTGGCAGGAGGAGCCATTGTGGTGGTGCTGCTGCTCGGCTTCGCGGTGGGCCCGAAGTGGTTCGCAGGCGACGACGGCGGAAACGGCTTGGTGGGCGAGAACCCGGAGGCGACCGTCGAGGCCTTCTTCGAGTCCCTGGAAAAGCAGGACGCCAGGATGCTCCTGGGGACCATGGAGCCCGATTTCGTGGAAGAGATAGAGGACGCCCTGGGCAGCGACTATCTCGCGCTGATGGAGGAGTACTTCTTCACCGCTTTCCCCGAGGACCTGGAGTTCGACATCGAGAAGATGGAGAGCGAGATAGACGGCGATGGTGCAGAGGTCACCATCAAAAAGGGCACCATGAGCTATACCGACAAATACGGCGACGAGGTCACGGGAGACGCCTCCGAATTAGACATGGACGCCTTCGAGCTGGTCAAGGTGGACGGCAAGTGGTACCTGGCCGAGGACACTCTCATCGATATGGGCTTCGATTTCAGCGACATCGGGGGCTACGATGACATGGACCACGAGGACGGCACCAGCGATACGGACATGGACATAGAGGAACTGGTCGACCTCCCCGTGGATACAGAGGACGAGGTCCTGACGGTCATCTTAGAGGAAGAGGATGTGTGGGACTGGTACATGGAGACGGATTACCCGCAATACGATATCAGCGAGGAAAGCGACCGTTGGGTCATCCGCCTCTACGAGTTGGACGAGGACGGGAACGAGATCGACTTCGCCTATTACGAGGTGGACAAGGAGACCGCCTGGGTAGGAATGATCACCAACGAATAGCCGGGCCTCGCGCTGAAGGCCCCGGCTAGGCCGGCTCCTCCTGCAGGGAACAGCGGCAGCGCAGCATGTTCACTGACTCCCGGATGATGCGGGAGACGTGCATCTGGGATATCTTGAGTTCGCGGGCGATCTTCGTCTGCGTCCATCCCTCGTTCAGGCGCAGGTCCATGACGCGGTGATGGCGCGGGGGCAGGCCGGCCAGGGCGTTCCCCATGTCCAGCTCCTTCTCCACCTCCTCGAAAGCGGGGTCGCATGCCCCGATAAAGAGGCTCAGCGGGGCTTCGTCGCGGCCGTCCCTGAGCGTGGCGTCCAGGGAAAAGACGCTGGTGTTGTGCTGTGCGGCCAGGGCTTCGATGATCTCCTCTTCTCCTACCTTCAAGCGCTTCGCCAGTCTCTTGATGTCGGGCTCCCGGCCCTCCTCTTCCATGAAGCGGCGCGTCTCGTCGTTGATGCGTTTGCGCAGGTCGCGCAGGGGCCGGGGCAAGCGTATGATCTCGAGGTGGTCGCGGTAGTGTTTCTTCAGTTCCCCCTCTATGGTCGGGTAGGCGAAGGTGATGAAGGAGACTCCCCTGCCGGGATCGAACCTCCTCAGCGCTTTCATCAGCCCCAGGGCCGCCAGCTGATAGGCGTCCTCGTAAGGCAGGCGGTCGGAGTGGTACTTGTGGGCGAAACGGTGCAGCAGGTCCTGGTAACGGTCGAAGAAGCTCTCTATCGCTTCCGCGTCGTCCTCTCTGATGCGTTCCAGCAGGTCGATCTCGGTCGCGGTCAAGCCCTTCCTCTCCATCTCTCCCCCTCTCCTTCCCGGCCTTATGCGAGGCAGCGTCCCGCGTCGCCTTTGCAGTTCTTGCTTCCCGGATGTCGGCTCGAAGTCCCCTTGCGCATGTACATTCTCCCAGGATGAAAGGATAGATCAGGGCAGTCACAAGGGGGTATCGGCGCTGTTCCCTTTGGGGCGTGGGATTTATCGGTTACCGCTTGTCGGTCTTTTCCTACACCAGGCTCAATAGACGAGCCTGTTCTTTACGGCGTAAATGGTCAGCTCGGCATTGTTCTCCATGCCCATCTTCTCCAGGACACGCGCGCGGTAGGTGCTTACCGTCTTGACGCTGATGCCGAGCTCCTCGGCTACTTCCTTAAGGCGCTTTCCCGAGGCGATCATGCACATCACCTGGAACTCGCGGTCTGAGAGGTTCTCGTGCGCGGGCCTTTCATAGTCACTACCCACCAAAAAAGCCAGCCTTTCCGCCATGAAGGGGCTCACGTATCTTCCCCCGCCCACTACTTTCCTCACCGCGTTCACCAGCTCTTCAGAAGCGCTGTCCTTGTTCATGTATCCAGCGGCACCGGCCTTGAGTACCCTGAGCGCGTATTGCTCCTCGGGGTGCATGGAGAGGACGAGCACAGGCAGCGCGGGCCTGACCGCCTTGAGGTCCTTGAGCGCTTCCAGGCCGCTGCGGCCGGGCAGGGTTATGTCCAGGACCACTATGTCCCACCGCTCCTTCTCCACCAGCTCCATCATCTTGGCGGCGTCTTCCGCTTCAACCGCCTCGGCAACGTCGGGCTCCTGCGCCAGTATCTGCTGCAGCCCCCTCCTGACCACGGGATGGTCGTCAACGATCAATACCCTGATCAAGCACCGGCCTCCTTTCGGTCCGCTCCTTCATCTTCGCCTGCCGCCGGTATCCTCACCCTCAGGGTGGTCCCGATGCCTTCCTCTCCCACGATCTCTACCTCTCCGCCGTGAAGGTGGGCGCGCTCCCGCATACCCAGGATGCCCAGGGACTCCCGGGCCTCGATACTTTCCTTTTTGATCCCCCTGCCGTCATCCCTTATCTCCAGGAGGATGCAGTCCTGGTCGTGCAACAGCGTCACGTTCACGCGGCTGGCGCCGGCGTGTCTCGCTATATTGGTCAGGGCTTCCTGGGCGATACGGAACAGGGTGACGGCAAGCCCCTTGTCTATCGAGTCCTCCTCCGCCCGCGACACGAAGTTGCATTCGAGTCCGGTCATCTCCTCGAAGCTCTTCAACTGCCAGTCGAGCGCCGCGGAGAGCCCCAGGTCATCCAGTACCCCTGGCCGCAGCTGGGTGGAAATCTCGCGTACCGACTTGATGGTTGCATCCAACAGATCTGATATGGAGGCTATCCTGCTTTCCGCTTCCGCGTCGCCGGCGAGCTTCTTGCCCAGGAGAGACAGGTTTATCTTCGCCGCCGTCAGGGCCTGCCCCAGGGTGTCGTGCACTTCGCGTGCCACGTGACGTCTCTCCTCCTCGCGTACCGACTCCACGCGCGCCGAAAGCGCGCGCAGCTGCGCCGCCGTAGCCCGCAGTTCTTCCTGATTCCTCCTGCGCTCCGCTATCTCCTCCTGTAGGCGGCGGTTGGCTTCCTCCAGCTCCATGGTGCGTTTTTTCACCAGCTCCTCGAGGTGCTCGCGGTACTCTGCCAGTTCG
>CAYPZH010000008.1:7313-32626 GCA_964415205.1 uncultured Actinomycetota bacterium
GTATGAGGTCCCTCTGGGTATAATCGCGGTCGGGGTTGGCAAGCGTTATCTGCCCTAACAGCGCTCCTCCCTCGAGTGCCGGGACCGAGATCAGGCGCTCTATGGGGATGTGCCCCGCGGGCACGCCGGTCGACCTGGGGTCGTCGTGAGGAGTGTTGGTGAGCAGCGGCTCTTTGTTCTCGAGCACCCATCCCCATAGCCCCGTGAACTCCGAGAAAACACTCTTCTTGCCCTCGACCCGGCACTGGTCCCAGATGTCCCGGGTCAGCGTGGGGACGACCAGGTTGCCGGTGCCGGCCTCGATGTAGCCTACATAACCGAACCGGCTGCCCGTCAGGCGCTTTGCGTTCTCCAGCAGCGCGCAGGAGATCTCGTCCAAGGAGGCCCGCGCGAGCAGCGCGGAGGAGAGCTCCGCTACCGTCCTGTTCGTCTCCACCTCGTACGCCAGCTCGCTCTCGACCTGCACGCGCCTGGTTATGTCCCGCGCGATGCTTCCCACCATCATGCCTTCGCGGGAGCGGATGGGAAAGGACACGGTCTGGATTATGCGCCTTTCTCCGTCCGGGGACAGCAATTCCCTTTCGCTGGTCTCGCCGAACCACGACGCGTAGCCCCCCTGGAGGGACCCGAGGACCGTGTTCTTGAGTTCCTCATAATCCTCCGCGTTCTGTTGTTCGGGGAGGGCAACGAGATATTGTACGTCCCAGAGGGCATTTCCCAGGGCCTGCTCCCGCCGCAGCCCCATGATGTCCTCCATGGCGCTGTTCCACTCGATGACGACCCCCCTGCTGTCCGTGAGCAGGATGCCGTCGGTCGACTGCTCGACGAGGCTGCGGAATTTTTCCTCGCTCTCGCGCAACGCCTCTTCCATCTGCCTGCGCTCGGTGATGTCGGATATCATGGCCAGCGCGCCTGCGAACCCGCCCTCCTGGTCAGCGAGGGGAGATGTCTGCAAGCTGGTATATATGCGCGACCCGTCCCTGCGCAGGAACGCGAAGTCATGCTGCTCGCTTATGCCCTGCCTGCGGCGTTCCATATTGCGCACGGCAGCCTTCCTGCCTTCCTCGTCCATGAAGTCGAAGAGGTGGCGGCCCAGCATCTCTTGAGCCTCGTAGTCGAGCATCGCGGCCATGCGCTGGTTGACGAAGGTGGTCTTCATGTCGCCGTCTATCACCCAGATGCCTTCCTGGGCGCTGTCGACTATGGTGCGGTATTTCCTCTCGCTCTCCTCCAGGGCGGCCACGGAGGCATGCCGGGCTGCGAGGTTGGAGAGCCTGTTATCGAGCACAGCCATGTAGGGGTCCTCGCTGAGGAACTCCTCCGGCGGGACGTAATAGAAATTCTGGAATATCTCGGTGCCGATGACGGCTATGGGGTGGGTGGTGAGGACATCCAGGAGGATCGCGGGGTCGAAGCGCCGACGGTCGTACTGGCAGATGGCCAGGCACCTGCTGCCGGGAAGGAAGCGGTTGAGCTTGGCCTCGTATTCAATGAGCCTCTCCGAACCAGGAAGCCCGCGCAGGGCCCAGCTCATCTCGCCCGTGACCCTCAAGGCTGCGTAACCCTCCGCCTGGGCTTTTTCCGTCTCCTCCCGCAACAACCCGATCATGCCGTTCGGATCGAAAGACCCGTCCTTCATGTAGGCGTCATCGACGGTCAGCATGTTCAGCTGGCCGCTGTCCAGATGGGTCTGGACGTCAACCTGTCCGCTCTCCAGGTAACCGAGCACCTCCTCGGCGGTGTGGGCGTCGACTATGTAGATGATTTTTTCTCCCCGCTCGAGGCCCTGCTCGAGGTAGGGGGTGATCAGGGCCCGGTGCTCCTCCTCCGATTCGTAGATGCAGCACAGGTGGTCGCCTGGCCCGAGGTCCGAGATGCTGCGGATGCGGCCGTCTCTTTCGTTTTCCCCCATATCGCTCTTTCCTCTGTTCCGGGAGCATAAGGCGGGCACAAAGCCTATATTAATGCAACCGCTCCCCGACCGCCAATCCGTTCCCAGCGCAGACAGAAACCGGGCATAGAAGTGGATAAAGGGAGGGAATCTCGCCCGGGTGTCGCCTATAAATAAACCCCTTCCCGAGCCGCTGTGGCGTTCGGGCAGAGCCTCCGTCTGCGCTGCCACTTGCCCGAGAACTACCGGGTCGGTCGCAGCGTGCGCCTAATCGGGCATTGAAGTGGCTAATGAGCAGGAACACCGCCCGGGTGTCACCTATACAAAAACCACTTCCCGAGACCTGGGGGTAATTCCAAAGCGACCTCGTCTGTGCTGACACTTGCCCGAGAACTACCGGGTCGGGCGCAGCGTGCGCGCTAATCTTTGGTTTCTAGTACCCCAGAGAATGGAAGCGCGCTAAGCGAGACCGCTACCCGGAGGCTCGGGCCGTAATAAACCAGATGCGAAGACCGTTACCCCCCGGTCTCGGGAACATACCCCACTACGTCATGCCCCCCGTCCCAGGCGCCCCCGTATAGGAAATACATCGGCCTCTCCACCACGATGCCCGGCCCGGAAGCGACCAGGACGCGGGTGGAGAGCTGGTAGCCGGTGCCGGCGTGCTGGTTGACCATGAGGGTGACCCTGGTGCTGGCCGGGACGTCTACCGTCTTCACCGGCAGCTCTCCCGCCTCCTGGGTATAGTAGGTCACCTCCACCGTGGCCTTCTCATCCCCCGGGTTCTGCAGGCAGAGCCACTGCTGGAATCCAGGTCCTGTGCATCCCTCCGCCAGCAGCCATTCCTGCGCGGTCGCGGACGCGCCGATGACGCAGTGGCCGCCTTCCGCCGCCAGCTCCCCGTAGCGATATGAGAAATACATGGGGCGCTCGGCCAGAAAGCCGTCATCGGAGGTCAACGCCACCGACGCGTCCCTGTCCGGCCCCACTGCATCGCGCACGAACACGGTCTTGCGCGAGCCCGCCGGGACTTCGTACGAGCGTTCGACGGGGACGCCCTGCCCCTGTCCGAGCTGATAGACGGCGTCCACGCTTATATCGTATCCGTGCGGGTTCTGCAGGGTGATCCAGGATTCGAAACCTGGCAGGGTGGTCCCCTCGGCGAAATAGAACTCCGTGGAGAGCTGCGTGGCGCCCATCACGCAGTGGCCGCCTTCCCAGTGCTGCGACCCCGTGCTCAGGTAGTCGAAGTACATGGGGCGCTCCGCCACCACGGGTCGGCTCGATGTCACGGCCAGCGACGTCTCGTGGCCTCGGCCCAGGACATCATTCGCGCAGAAGGTACGGCGCGAGCGGGCCGGTACGACGAAGCCCTCCCTGAGCTGCTCGCCGTCCTTAGCGGTCTGAAAGCGGAAGGTGAGGGCGGCGTCCGCATCGCCGGGATTGAGTACGCATATGTACTCGTCGAAACCGCTCCCGGTGTACCCCTCCGCGAAATACCATGCGGTCGCCGGGGCCGGGGCACCGATGACGTCGCGGCCGCCGTCCCATTTGCCGGCGTAGTCAAAGTAGATAGGTCGCTCGGCGAGGATCTCGCCGTCGGACTCCACCTTCACGGAGACGTCCCTGCCCGCGCCCGCCTCCACGTTGACGCTGACGGTGGTGCGGCTGTTCGCGGGCAGCGGGTAATCCACCGTGTACGGGGAGCTGCCGTCAGCGTACAGGTAGGTGACCTGGGCCGTGGACGCGCTGGCCGCCCGGTTGAGCAGGCACAGCCATTCCTCGAACCCGGCCCCCGTGTACCCTTCGGCGAAATAGAATGAGCTCTCGACCGCGGGCAGGCTCACCACGAAGTTCACGCCGTTCGAGGTGCCCTCGGCGGTGGTGACGGTCAGCATACCCGAGAGGGCGCCCGCCGGAACCCGGCAGCGGATGCGGGTATCCGTCCACTCCAGGTAGTCGGTGGCCTGTGTGCCCGCGAAAGATACGCAGGAAGAACCCCGGCTGGACCCGAACTTGGAACCGGTGATGGTGACCAACGTCCCGGCCACACCGGAGGAAGGGTCCACGGCGTCGATGGAGGGCGCGTTCGCGCTGCCCCTGAAGCGGTTGTAGGCCACGTTGAGCAGGGTGACGAACTCGGCCGTGGCTTTCTGGTTGCCCACGGAGTTGGGGTGGTCGTCGCCGCTCGGGTAAGCCAGGGTGTTCCCTCCCCCGTCGGTCTTGTGCTGGACGGCGCCGTTCCACCAGCGGTGGTGGTTCCCGCTCTCCCAGCCCAGGTCGCTTGCGGTGGAGCTGCCCCCGTTGGAGGTGAGCACGTTGAAGAAGTCGAAGACGAAGACGTTGCTCAGGGGGTAGCCGTCAAGCCAGTCGTTCACCAGCCAGTCGTTGAAGGCGCGGGCATTGGCGGCGTAGGTGCCGCTGCGCAGCGGTGGGGCGGTGATGACCACGAAGAGCTTGTCCGGCCTGGTCTCGAAGTACTCGAGGATGTCGATGTAGATTCCCTTGGCGTTGCCCACGGTGAGGGGGGAGGAGTCGCCCGCCAGCGGGTTGCTCGCGATGGGGGGGACGGGGTCGGAAGGGCTCCCGCCGATGGCGGAGTTGGGGTAACAGGACTTGAACATCACCACCTCGTTCTCTCCCCCGGGGTCCGAGGCGAAGCGGGAATAGGAGCTGTTCTGCCCGCTCTCGGCATACAGGGCGGAGGTGTAGGTACCGCTGGACGGGCCCCGGAACCACGACCACCAGTGGCCGATGTCGGTGCTGGAGCCGATGCTGTCGGGCCCCCAGCCGTAGTTGGTATCGCTGACGAAATAGTTGTTGTCCCGCAGGGCGACGCCCAGGCCGCCGTTGCCGTCCTCGAGCCAGTTCTGGCCGCAGGAATGGTGGATGAAGACGAGCTTCACCGTGCTCGCGGGCGGGTTGGGGTCGTCCGCCGCGATGGTGACGCTTCCGGCGGGGTCCGCGGCTGCAACTGGGGCCGCGCAGTGCGGCGGCGCCGCGGACACGAAAAAGGCCGCCGCGGCCAGGACCAGGACAAGGACGAACGCGAGAGAGCACCTCCTGCAGCACATGGCTTTACCTTTCTTCTCGAGCGACTCCTGCTAATATCTCGACAGCTTCCCCCTCCAGGTAAAACGCCTCAAATCCGGCCGCATTTCAGGGCGGGGACGCTCTCCCGCGGCGGCGAAGACAAGGGTGGCCTGCCGTCATCCGTGAGGAACGGGGGCTGGGGCCGCATGCTCCGGGATGATGCGCATGCAGACATGTGAGCGGCAGGTCGTATGAGCTTCAAAACCGACTTGAAGTAAGCGTCGGGCTTCCTATATAAAAAGACAGGAGGGGTCGCATCAACTATCTCACTTTTCGCTTCAGCTCTGAACTCAGAACCGGATACGCGGGCCCGGCCTTTCCATCTCCCCGTCGGGCCTGGGGACGTCGCAGAGTAAGTCCGCCGTTTACGGGGTGAGGAGGAGAACCATGGAAGAGAAGCTCTGGCACAAGTCCTACGCCGAGGGTGTCCCGTGGAGCATCGACTACGAGCAGTTGACCGTATCGGGGGGACTGGCCAGGTCCGCCAGGGACTTTCCAGGCCAGGTGGCCCTGAACTACATGGGCAAGAAAATGACTTACCCGCAGCTTGACGCCCTGGTCAACCGCTTCGCCAGGGCCCTCGTGGACCTGGGGGTCAAACCGGGCGACAAGGTCGCCACCATCATGCCCAACATCCCCCAGATGATCATCGCCAACATGGCGGTATTCCGCATCGGCGCGGTGGTGGTGCTCAACAACCCCCTCTACACCGAGAGGGAGTTGCAGTACCAGCTGGACGACTCCGACTCCAAGATCGCCATCACCCTTACCGTACTCGTCCCCCGCATCGAGAAGATCATGCCCGAGACCAAGGTGGAGAAGGTCATCGGCTGCCAGATAAATACCTATCTCGGCTTCCCTAAGAAGCAGCTCTTCCCCTACGTGCGCAAGGAGATGTACCGCAAGATCGAGCCCACCGACAAGGTGCTGCGCTTCGAGGACCTCATCGCGAAATACCCCGCTGACCCCGTGGAGGAGAAAGGCGAGTGGGAGGGGCTCTCGACCATCATCTACACCGGCGGCACCACCGGGGTGAGCAAGGGCGTGATGCTCAGCCACAAGAACATCAGCGTCAACGTGCAGCAGTTCGCGGCCTGGTTCCCGGACCTGGACCGGGGCGGCATATCGCTGGTGGGGACTTTCCCCGTCTTCCACGCCGCCGGCTTCACCGCCTGCCAGAACTTCTTCTGCTGGCAGGCCTGGGAGCACTGCATGATCCCGCGGCCCGACCCCAAGGGCGTCCTGGAGATCCTCAAGCGGGACAAGCCCGACTACCTCCCCGGCGTGCCCACCATATTCGTGGGACTGCTGGCCGAGCCGGAGTTCCGCAAGATGGACCTCTCCTTCATCAAGGGCTTCTTCTCCGGCGCGGCCCCCCTGGCGGCGGACACCATCCGCGACCTCAAGGAGCTCACCGGCGCCACCATCCTGGAGGTCTACGGGCAGACCGAGACCACGCCCATCGCCACCGTCACCCCGTGGGGCGGCGTGATCAAGCCCGGCACTGTGGGCATCCCCGTCCCCGACACCGACATCAGGATAATGGACCTGGATACGGGGGAGAAAGAGCTTCCCCAGGGCGAGGTGGGGGAGATCGCCATCATGGGACCCCAGAATATGATGGGCTATTACAAGAAGCCCGCGGAGACCGCGGAGGCGCTGCGGGACGGCTGGGTCTACACCGGGGACATCGGTTTCTTCGACGAGGACGGCTACCTCTCCGTGGTGGACCGCAAGAAGGACATGATCATCGCCGGCGGATACAACATCTACCCGGTGGAGATCGACAACGTGCTCTTCGACCACCCCAAGATCCTGGAGGCTTGCGCGGTGGGCGTGCCGGACGAATACCGCGGCGAGACCCTCAAGGCCTTCGTCGTCACCAAGGAGGGAGAGACGCTGACCGAGGAGGAGGTCATCTCCTACTGCCGCGAGACCCTGGCCCCCTACAAGATCCCCAAGACCATCGAGTTCGTGAGCGAGCTGCCCAAGAGCGTGGTGGGTAAGATCCTCCGCCGCGAGCTGCGCGACCAGGAGATAAAGAAGGCGCAGTCATGATCCATGGGGCCAGGTCTTGTTTTTTGCATACTCCGGTATCCATACCGCGGTTCTCACAAGAGCCCAGTTGCGAACTGCGGCTTTGCATCGACAACGATTTCCTAGCATGCAAAAAACAAGACCTGACCCTTAAGCGTAATAGCGGCCGGGCAGGTAAGGGGCTTGCTTTGCCAGGTGGATGAGGAAGCGCTTCTTTGATTCGTCCAGTTGCGTGAACTTGATGGCCGCTCCGGCCACCACTGCCAGCAGGACCAACGGCTTGAGCTTCTTCATGAGCCCACCGTCCTTTTCCTTGGTGCTTTCCATTTCAGACATCTTCTGCTCCTTTTACTCGTATTTTTCCACCAGGTCGGTGGCGACGATGCCCGAGCCGATGGTAGTAGGTACTCCGCCGCCGGGATGGGTAGAAGCCCCTGCCAGGTACAGACCCTTTATGCTTTTTGACTTGGACCTGGGGCGGAAAACCACCTGGGCCGCCAGGTCCTGTTGCAGTCCGTATATGGCCCCCCCCGGATGCAGCAGCCGCCGCTCGTAGTCCAGAGGGGTGATGACCTCCGCTTCCTTGACATGGTCAGCGAGGCCCGGCACCGCCTTTCGAGTCAGGTATTCGATGGAATCCTCGAGGAAGCGCTGCTTCTCCCGGTCCCAGTCCGTGCCGCTCAGGGTATGGGGACCCATGAGGATGACGTTGAGGGTATGGCATCCCTTGGGCGCCAGGGACGGGTCGGACTTAGACGCCCAGCAGACCAGCCCGAACTGCTCCTTGGGCAGCAGGCCCTTGCGGTAACGGCTATGCCAGTAGTCGTTCATCTCCTCATAGGGTGCGGTGATGATGGTGTGGTGTGCTTCCAGGGGAGGCTCGTAATCCACGCCCAGGCAGATCATGATGACCGAAACCGAGGGCTCGTAGCTCTTAATGCCGAAGCGGGCCAGGGGGTGCAGGTTTTCCTCGCCGACGAGGTCCAGGTAGAGGGTCTTGGCGTTTATGTTGGAGATGACCACCGGCGCGGTGATCTCGGTGCCGTCCGACAGCACGACCCCCTGCACCCGTTTGTCGCGCACGATGACCTTGTTTACGCGCTGGCCTGTGCGCAGTTCCATGCCGTTTCTCTTCCCGCATTCCGCCAGGCCAGTTGGGATGGCGACCATGCCTCCACGCGGGTACCAGACTCCTTCGTGTTCCGCATACCCGAGGATGGAAAAGACGCCAGGCGCGAGCTCCGGGGGCATTCCGACGTACCAGGACTGGAAGGACATGGTCTCCTGGACCTCGCTGCTCTTGAAGAATTTGCGCATTATATCCTGGTAGGAGCTGGTGAAGAGGTCCTGATAGTTGAGCAGCCCGGGGCTGGCGCGGAATATCCTGGCCATGTCCCCGAAGCCGTTGAGGGCGCTGGAAAAGAATCCCTTCTGGGTCTCGGCGAGGAACCCGCCCATGCGTTCGGCGAACTGCCGGTAGTTTATCCCGTCCTGCTCGGATACGCGGGACAGGGCCTCCACCGTGCCGTCTATAGAATGGGGGACGGTCACCCTGGTGCCATTGCGCAGTACGCAGCTGTACACGGGGTCGCAGGGGACGAGGTCCACCTCCTCCTGGAAAGTGGTTCCCAACCTCTCGAAGGCGTTCTCGATGGAGCCGATGACCTCCACGATGGACGCGCCCACGTCGAAGAGGAAACCGTTCCTCTCGAAGGTAGAACAGCAGCCCCCGATGAGGTCGCTCTGCTCCAGCACCAGGACCTTGCGCCCGTCCCTGGCCAGGATGGCTCCGGCCGAGACCCCGCCTCCTCCAGCGCCGATGACGATGACGTCGTAATCTGCCATGTGTCTTACCTCCTATTGCTGCTCGTATTTGTCGACCAGGTCGGCGGCGATGATGCCCGAGGCTACCACCGAGGGCAGCCCTCCCCCGGGATGGGTGGAGGCGCCGGCTAGATAAAGGCCCCTGATGCTCTTGGACCTGGCCGCCGGCCTGAACACGGTCGAGGACGGGAGGTCCATGTCCAGCCCCAGGATGGCCCCTTCCGGGGTGAGCAGCCACCGCTCGTAATCCCGGGGGGTGAGGACGTCCATTACCTTTACGTGGTCCGCCAGTCCCGGTATGGCCTTCTCGCTCAACCGTTCGATCTGCCGCTCCCCGTAGGCCCGCTTGTCGCGGTCCCAGTCTATCTCCTTTATATGATAGGGGCCGGACTGCACGATGTTGAGCACGTGGTGCCCCTCGGGGGCCATGGAGGCGTCCGAGAAGGTCGGGAAACATACCAGGCCGAAGGTCTCCCTGGGCAGCAGGCCCTTGCGCATGTCCCCGAACCAGTACTCGTTCATCTTGTCCATGGACTCCGTGATCAGGGTGTGGTGGGCGTCCAGGGGCGGCCGCCAATCTAGACCAACGTTGATCATGGGAGCGGAAGTAGAGACATGATAGCTCTTTATGCCGTACCTGGCCAGCCAGGGCAGGTTTTTTTCGCCTATCATCTCCAGGTAGAGCACCTTGGCGTTGATGTTCGAGATCACCACCCTGGAGGTAATCTCCGTCCCGTCCGCGAGCATCACTCCCTCGACCCTGCGATCCCGCACCATGACCCTGCCCACCTGCTGCCTTGTGCGCACCTCCAGCCCGTACCTCTCGCCGCACCGGCGCATGGCCTCGGGAACGGCGATCATGCCCCCCTTGGGAAACCACGTTCCCTCGTGCTCGGCGTAGGAGAGGAAGGCGAAGATGCCGGGGGCCAGGGCGGGAGGCTGGCCGCAGAACTTGCCCGGGTAGGAGAGGGAATCCTGCACCCGCTCGTTCTTGAAGTACCTGCGCATGATGTCCTCGAAGGACCCGCTGAAGAGGGGGAAGAACTTGAGCAGGTGGGGGTCCTTGATAAAGACCTTCGCCATGTCCGCCATGTTGTTCACAGGGCTGAGGAAGAACACTTTCAGGGCGGTGCGCATGAAATCGCCGATGTAGTCCGCATATTCCAGCCATGCCTTGCCGTCCTCGGGGGAGATACGCGAGATGATCTCCGCCTTCTCCTCTATGGACGCGAGGTAGGTCATGCGCGACCCGTCCGGGAAGATGACATTGTACACGGGGTCGCAGGGTTCCAGCTCCAGCTCTTTCTGAAGGGTGGTCCCCAGGCGCTCGAAAGCGCGCTCGAAGGGGGAGATGATCTCCAGTATGGTGGCGCCGACGTCGAAGCGGTAACCGCCGTGCTCGTAGGTGGAGCAGCAACCGCCTATCTTGTCGGCCTGCTCCAGCACCAGCGTCTTCCGTCCCTGCTTTGCAAGCAGGGCCCCGGCGGTCAATCCGCCCAGCCCCGCTCCGATCACGATGACGTCATAATCGGCCATCAGCCATCACCCCTCCTCCGGCAATCAATGGGGTCAGGTCTTGGGATTTGCATCCCATATTATGGAAGCCTTTCTGTAATACCTGCTCAAACCCGCTATTTTTTAGCGATCCGGCCAAAATGCCGGGGTATGCAAAAAACAAGACCTGACCCCCTTTACTTACTGTCGAGACGTTATTCATACTTCGTTACCAGGTCGGCGGCGATGACGCCCGAGGCCATCACCGAGGGCAGCCCGCCGCCGGGATGGGTGGAGGCGCCGGTGAGATAAAGCCCCCTGATGCTCTTGGACCTGGCGGCCGGCCTGAAGGCGGAAGCGGACGCGAGGCCCATGTCCAGCCCCAGGTTGGCGCCCTCCGGAGAAAGCAGCCGCCGCTCGTAATCCTTGGGCGTCAGGACATCCATCACCTCCACGTGGTCGGCCAGTCCCGGTATGGCCTTCTCGCTGAACAGCTCCAGCTGCCGCTCCCCGTAAGCCTTCTTGTCCCTGTCCCAGTCTATCTCCTTGACGTGATAGGGACCGGCCAAGACAAGGTTTAGGACGTGGCGGCCTTCTGGGGCCACGGAGGGGTCCGAGTAGGTGGGAAAGCAGACCAGGCCTAATGCCTCTTTGGGCAGCATGCCCCGCTTCCTGCCCACGAACCAGTAATCGTTTATCTTCTCCATGGAGGACGTGACCAGGGTATGGTGGGCATCCAGCGGAGGCCTGTAATCTAGTCCCAGGTTGATCATGGGGGAGGAAGTGGACAGGCTGTAGCTCTTTATGCCGTACCTGGCCAGCCAGGGCAGTTGCTCCTCGCCTATCTTCTCCAGGTACAGGGTCTTGGCGTTGATGTTCGAGACCACCACCTTGGCGGTTATCTCCGTCCCGTCCGCGAGCGTCACTCCCTCGACCCCGCGGTCGCGCACCATGACCCTGTCCACTTCCTGGTTGAGGCGGACCTCCAGCCCGTACTTCTCCCCGCACCTGCGCAGAGCCTCGGGGATGGCGATCATGCCGCCCTCGGGATAGTAGATCCCCTCGTGTTCCGCATAGGAGAGGAAAGCGAAGATGCCCGAAGCCAGGGCGGGGGGCTGCCCGATGAATTTAACCTGGTAAGAAAGGGAATCCTGTATCTTTTCGTTCTTGAAATACTTGCGTATCACGTCCTCGAATGACTTGCCGAATAGCGGCAGGAACTTGAGCATCCGCTTGTCCTTGAGCAGCGCCTTGTTCATTTCCATCATGGTGTTTGACGGGCTGACCAGAAAACCTCCCACGGCCGCGTCCATGAATTCGCCGATATAGCGTGCAAATTCCAGCCAGGCCTTGCCGTCCTCGGGTGAGATGCGCGAGATGATCTCCGCCTTCTCCTCTATGGACGCGGGATAGGTCATGCGCGACCCGTCGGGAAATATGATGTTGAACACGGGGTCGCATGGAATGAGGTTTACCTCGTCCTGGAAGGTCGTGCCCAGCCTCTCAAAAGCGGTTGTGAAGGGGCCGATTATCTCCAGCAGGGTAGCGCCCACGTCGAAGCGGTAACCGCCGTGCTCGTAGGTGGAGCAGCAACCGCCTATCTTGTCTGCCTGTTCCAGAATCAGCGTCTTGCGCCCGTCCCTAGCCAGAATAGCTCCCGTGGTCATGCCGCCGAGGCCCGCCCCGATCACGATGACGTCATAATCGGCCATGGTCCCTCCTCCTTGTTATGGGGTCAGGTCTTGGTTTTTGCATTCTTTATATTTTGCTTGTTCTCCTGTAACCCCCATTATCAGTTAATAATCCAGCATGCCATCTTCATACATACCGGGGTATCCAAAAAACAAGACCTGACCCCTTATATCCGGATGCGTAAGTCGGAGAGGGGGTAGCTCATGCATGGGTGGATGTAGCCGGCCACGGCGTCCACCTGGCGCTTGAGCACCCTCTCGGGCACGAAGACCTTGCCCTCGATGAGGCGGGTGCGGCACACGCTGCACTCGCCGGCCCGGCACACGGCCTCCACCACGATGCCCGCCCTCTCCAGGGAGTTCATGAGCGGCTCGCCCGCTTTGGCCTCGATGGTCTTCCCCGTGCGCTCCTCGACCACCTGGAAGACCGCACCCGGGTCCGCTCCCGGCCATCCCGGCTCGCTGGTTATGTCCTGGGGCGGCCCGTAGGCCTCGCGGCGTATCCTGCGCCTGGGGACGCCGAGTGACTCCAGTGCCCCCTCGCAGAGCACGTACATCTGGGCGGGGCCGCAGATATAGAAGGTCTTGCCCTCCACCTTGCCCACCAGCTTGGAGATCATCTCCGCGTCCAGCAGGCCGCAGGCGCCTGACCAGCCCTCGACCGCCTCGGAGATGACGTAATCCACTTTCAGTTGCGGGAGCTTCTCCTCCAGCCTCTTCATCTCCTCCCCGAAGATGATGTCCGCGGGGTCCTTGCTGCCGTATATCAGGTGCATCTTCGGGCCTGAGCCCTTTTCCGCCGCCTCGCGTATGATGGAGGCGAAGGGGGTGATGCCCGAGCCCCCGGCCAGGAAGACCAGGTCGTCTGTGTCCATGAGGGGCTCGTAGTAGAAGCTGCCGAAGGGACCCGTGGACTCGAACCTGTCGCCTGCCTTCACCTCGTCCAGGAGAAAGCTGGAGACGAAGCCCTCCGCCATGCGGCGCACGGTGATGTCCCAGTAACCAGCTCCCGGGGCGGAGGCGATGGAATAAGGCCGCGAGGTCAGCACCCCGCCGACCTCGCAGAAGAGGTTGACGTACTGCCCCGCCCGGAACCACGGCAGCTCCCCCTCCGCCGCCCGCATGCGCAGGGTCCTGGTGCTCGCCGTCTCCTCCACGACCTCTGACACCTCGAGCTGCACGCGGTCTGGGTGCAGCCCCGCCAGCGCCTGCTCCACCCGGGTGGTGGGGCTGTCCGGCAGCTGCATGCCCTCGACCTGCTTCTCCAGGTCCGCCTGGAGTCTTTCCATGGCTCCGGGCTTGGGGCCGCCGGCCTCCATGTCCTCCAGCACCTTGCGCGCGGTGAGGAAGCCGGAGTAAAGGGACGGCTCGTATCCGCCGCCGATGTTCACCCAGGCGCCGGAGAAATAAAGCCCCTGCAGCGGCCCGGTGGCGGGCATGCGTACCAGGCCGGTGCCGGCAAAGGTCTCGTCGAAACCGATGATGCTCCCGCCCACGTTGCGCGAGTAACGTATGTTAGTGAGTGGGGTGGCCACCTCGATGACCTCGATGTGGTCGCGCAGACCGCGGGCCACGTTCTCCGCCAGGTCAAGCGCCCGCGACGCCACGCGGTGCTTGGCGTCCGCGTACTCAGAGGGAGCGAGCTTCATCCAGGGCTCCGAAAAGGCGATGAAGGTACACACCAGGTTCGAGGTGCCGGGCGGCGAGAAATCCGGGTCAACGGAGTTATAGGCGGTCACCGCGATGTCCGAGGGCTCCAGCGATATCCCCGCCTTCATCCTCTTCCAGTTGCCGTCCACGTCGTAGCCGTCGCTGTAGAAGGTCTCGTGGTGTCCCAGTCCCAGGTCTCTGTAATCGCAGTCCACCCCAAGGTAGAGGTTTACGGTGGAGGCCCCGCCGGACCATGCGCCCAAGCGCCTGAGGTACCACTCGGGGGTGTTCTCGCGCCCGATGAGCTCCAGGCAGGTAGCGTAGGGGTTGGCGTTGCTGACCACGATGGGGCAGAGTATCTCCGTGCCGTCGTGGGCCACCACTCCCCTTACCTTGCCGCCCTCGACCAGGATGCGCGCAGCCCCGTTGCGCAGCCACACCTCGCCGCCCATGTCCTCGATGGAGTCCACGAAGGCCTGGGAGAGGGCCTGGCTCTTGCCCTTGACGTGCCAGGGGCCGAAACGCAGGTAACTCACCGTACCCAGGGCGTAGGTCATGAACGAGAGCGTGGAGGGGGGGTTGCAGTAGTAGCCGCAGATGACGTTGAGCACGGTGCGCGCCCGCTCGTCCTTGATGAACTGCCCCATGACTTCCTGCAGGCTCTTGCCGAAGTAGGCGAGCAGGATGGGGAACTCCTCCTGGTGTTCCATGACCATCTTCATGCCCACGCGGTTGGCGCGCAGCGCCTCCTGGGCGAACTTGAACATCACGTCCGTGAAGTCCCTTATGCCATCGGCGTCCGCCGGGAAGTACTCGGCCATGGAGTTCTCGAAGTTCTCCCTGCCTATGGGCACCACGAAATCCACATCCGGCAGCACGCAGCGGTAGAACTCCGGGATGCGCAGGAACTCCACCCTGCGGGTGACATCCACCGCGTCGAGCAGCTTCCACAGCGGCCCCGGGTTCTCCTCGTCCCCCAGGCCCGAGAGCTCGTGCAGGGAGATCTCGAACTCGAAGCGCCCCCTCAGGAATGAAGAGGCGTACCCGCCGGGCACGTAGTGGCGCTCCAGCAGCAGCACTTTCTTGCCCTCCTTGGCCAGGTTGGCCGCCGATGACAACCCTCCCAGGCCCGCCCCGATGACCACGACGTCGTAATCCTTCATCACTTCACCCTCCTCTATTTTGCCGTTAAATCTCCCGTGGCCAGCAGGTCCGCGACGCTTTCCGCCTCCCGCACCATGCCGGTTATGATCTCGCTTACCGCTTTTATGTCATGGATGATCCCGATGTCCTGACTGCAGACGACGATCCCCGCGTCGGGGTCCCCCGTCTCGAACATGCCGTGGGTAAGGGAACCGGCCACCACCTTGATTATCTCCTCGAAGGGAGCCCCGGCCGCCTCCAGCTCCGCCGCTTTTTCCGCCGCCCGGTTCCTCCACACCCGCAGGTTGTTGTGGACCGACCCCAGCACGGTCACGGTGTCGGTCTCGCAGGCCGCGAGCATGGCGCGCTTGAGGTCCGCGTGGATGGGGCTTTCCTCCGAGAGCAATAGCCTGGTGCCGATGAGCGCGCCCTGCGCCCCCAGGGCCAGGGCTGCCGCCAGCCCCCTGCCGTCGGCGATGCCTCCCGCCGCGATTACCGGGACCTTTAACAGGTCAGCGCAGCGGGGGACCATGGAGAGGAAGGTCAGGCCGGCGTCGCCGATGTGCCCCCCTCCCTCGCTGCCGAAGACGGTCACCGCGTCGTAGCCCATCTCCTCCGCGATAACGGCATGATGCACTGTGGTGCACTTATGCACGAGCAGGATACCCCGTCCCTTCAACCTCGCCAGCAACGCCTGCGGGGGGCGGGAGCCGCTGGTCTCCACGATACCCACCCCCCCCTCTTCGAGGATGACGTCCACGTAGAGGTCGTTGTCGATGGGCCGCAGGGCCGGGAAGAGGTTGAGGTTGACCGCGAAGGGCCTGGCAGTGAGTTCCTTCAGCCTGCGCAGGGCTGCCCGGAAATTTTCCTGGTCGGGGAACATGGCGGAAGACATGATGCCCAGGGCGCCGGCGTTGGATACCGCCGCGGTGAACTCGGGCCCGGTTATCCACTGCATGCACCCTCCGAGCACGGGGTGCTCGATGCCGAAGAGTTCCGTTATGCGGGTTTTAAGCACCGTGACGCCTCTCCCTTTTTGTTACGTACCCGTGCCAGGCCAGGCCTGACTTCGCCAGGACTGGCGCTGGACACCGCCGCGCCGCCCTCCGGGCGTCGCTGTCGCTTTCGCGATGCATACTGTCGTACCTATTTCTTTCCTCCGGAGCGTGTTTCGAAGAATTTGTCTACGGCCTCCTTGTGCTCAGGCGTGATCACTGCCAGGGACTGTGCGTAAGCCTCCAGGTCCAGGAAGGTCTGAAGGTCCACCTGGTGGCCGGTGTTGAGCCAGCGCTTGGTCATGGCGAGGATATTAGCGGGGCGTCGCGCCAGCTTGTGGGCCAGCTTCATGACCTCATCCGATCTCTCCTCGTGCGGGACGACGCGGTTTATAAGCCCGATGCGCAGGGCGTCCTCGGCCTCGATGATCGCCGCCGTGAGGGCCAGCTCCTTGGCGATGGACAACCCGACTCTCCTGGTGAGGAAGTAGGCGGAGCCGAAATCGGGGAGGATGGAGAGCCGTGTCCAGCTGAGGAAGAAGCGCGCTCTCTCCGTGGCGTAGGTGATATCTGCGGCCATGGCTATGCCGAACCCTCCCCCCACCGCCCAGCCGTCCACCTCGGCGATAACCGGCTTGGGCCCTTCGTGTATCTCGTAGATGTAGGCGCCCATCGCGCGCATGCCTTCGCAGAGCATGCTCGGGTCCATCTTGTCCCCCATGGTGGTGAGGTCCGCTCCGGTGCAGAAATTCCCCTCATCCCCCCGCAACACGATGACCTTGACCTCTTCGTCGTCGAGGACCTCCCTCAGCCCCTGCATCAAGGCAGGCAGCAACACGTTGCTCAGGGAGTTCATGTTGGGTCCCTTCATGGTGCAGCGCGCTACCCCGTCCTCTATCTCGATCCTGAAGTTCTCCGATTCCATGCCAACCTCCCTGTTTCTTTAAAGCCTGGTCTACGGCGTCCAGTTCATCGCTTGCTTCCTGTATCGTTATCCTTCTCCACCGTATTGTTCCTGCAACTGCTGGCGCAGGACGAACTTAAGGGCCTTGCCGGTGGCGGACCGGGGCAGCTCTTCAACGAAGACGACCTTCTTGGGGACCTTGTAATAGGCGAGCCCCTCCTTGCAGCGGGCGATGATCTCCTCCGCGGTGATCTCAGCGCCCGGCCTGGGCACCACCACCGCGGTGATGGCCTCCCCCCACTTCTCGTGGGGCAGCCCGATCACGTGCACCTCCTGCACGCGCTCGTCCATATAGATGGCCTTCTCCACCTCGATGGAGGCTACGTTCTCGCCCCCGGTCTTGATCACGTCTTTCTTGCGGTCCACGAAATAGACGAAGTCCTCCTCGTCCAGGTAGCCGAGGTCGCCGGAATGGAACCACCCGTACTTGAACGCCTCCTGGTTCGACTCCGGGTCGTTGTAGTAACCGGCCATCACGTGGGGGCTGCGGTAGACGAACTCGCCCAGCTGCCCGGGCGGGAGCAGGTTGCCGTCTTCGTCCATGACGCCGATCTCCACGAAGGTCCCGGAGTTGCCCAGTGATTTCATCTTGCGTATCTGGTCCTCGGGCTTGAAGGTGGTCGCGCAGGGAGACATCTCCGTCTGCCCGAACTCCAGGCCCAGGTTCGGGCATACCTTCTCCATTACCTCACGCAGGAGGTTCTCCGGCATCACCGCCCCGAAATAGAGCACGAAGCGCAGCGACGACATATCGTACTTGTCGAAGTCGGGGTGGTCGAGCAGCCCTCTCCACAGGGGAGAGAGGAGGACCATGAGGGTTACCTTCTCGTTGTGGATGTTCTCGAGGATGGCCGTGAAGTCCACCCAGGGGATGATCACGTTCTTCCCGCCCGCGATGATCGTGCTCACCGTGGAGCACAGCTGGCCTACGTGGAACAGGGGCATGATGTTCAGGTTGACCTCGTGGTGGTCGAGCTTGAAGTCCATGATGGTCGAGCAGCAGCTCATGATGAGGCTGAGGTGGGTCAGCGTTGCCGCGCGGGGGAAGGCGGTAGTGCCGCCGGTATACAGTATCTCCACCGGGTCGCGGTCATCGACGAATACCTCTATCTCTTCAGGAGCTCCCTTTGACACCAGCTCCCGGAAATCATCCATCCCCTCCCGGGACCCTCCCCCCCGGTCGATGTTGATGAGCCGCTCCACCTTTCCCCCGCTCGGGTTAATCAACGTGTTAAGGGGGTTATAACCTTACCCCCGGTTGTACCACTGGGCGTCCGCGTGGTCAATGGCGAACTCAACCTCATTGGGGCGCAGCAGGGGGTTGAGCGGTACCATGATCATCCCCGTCTTGGCGGCAGCGAACAAGGCCACCAGGAACTCGCCGCAGTTCAGCCCGATAAAGGCAATCTTGGTCCCCCTGGCGTATCCGAGATCCATCATCGCCCGGCCGAAACGGTTGACCCGCTCGTTGAACTCCCCGTAGGTCGTCCTCTCGTCCTTGTATACGATGGCTTCCTTGTTTGCGTATCTTCTCGCACTGCGCCGCAGGCAGTCCCCCAGGTTCAAGCGGCGCATCATGTTCTCGCCGATGTCCATCTCCGAGATGACCATGCGGATCTCCTCCCTTCCACACACGCAGATTTTCCTTCTTCCATCTGATGTGAAAGGTGCTGCCTCTCTGGCTCGTTAAAGCCACGACCCTTACCACGATATAAACCGCGACCACGGCGGACGGCGCCGGGCAAACCACCTTACGAACGGTCTTGCAGTTCAAAGTGCTTTATATCCAGCAGGCTGCCGGTGCGTTCCTCCTCGAAGACCGCCTTCACCCGCGCCCCGATCTTTATCTTCTCCACGTCGGTCTCGTCCACGTAATGCAGCAGCACCGTGTCCGACCCGTCCAGCATGATGGCCGCGTAACAGTAAGGCACCGGCTTCTGCTTCCCGGTGGCCGGGTCCACGAAACCGAAGCTGACCACGGTGAAGGTGACTATCTCTCCCTCGTCCGAGACCGGTACCAGCTCCGTCAGTTCCTCGAAGCACGGGCCGCACACCCGACGCGGCGGCACGTAAACCTTGCCGCACCTGGGGCACTTCACCCCCACGAACTGCTTGTTGTCCCTGAGCTCGGTGAGGAACTTGGAGCCGTATGTCCCGGCAGCCCAGCGAAACGGCTGGGCCATCTCACCGCTCTCCAGCGTGATGAGGTCTTTTTTCTCCTCGCTCACGTCCCTCACCCCCTGGCCTTCTCGGGTTTTTCCTTGCCCAGCACGAGCACGTCCGACCAGAAACATCCCCCGAACCCGGTGGCCAGGGCCAGCTTTGCGTCCGGCACCTGTCGGTCGCCGGCCCGCCCCTGGATCTGCCAGGCTGCCTCCGCCACCCTGATGAGGCCGGTGGCCCCGATAGCGTTGGAGGACATCACCCCGCCCGAGGGGTTAACAGGGCACTTTCCCCCCATGTCGAAGGCGCCGGCCCTGGTGAGCGCGGGCGCTTCGCCCTTGTCGCAGAACCCCAGTGACTCCATGTAGCGCAGCCCGGCGAAGGAATAGGGCAGGTACAGCTCGGCCACGTCGAACTGCTCCAGGGGATCGGTGATGCCCACGCGGTCGTAGACGTCCCGCGATGACTTCTGCATGGCCGGGAACCAGCCTTCGCCGGTCTTGAAGTCCAGGTAGGGATCGCTGGTGTAGGCCCAGAGGTGGCGGTCCGCCACGCCCAGTATCCATACCGGCTTCTGGGGAAAGTCGTCCGCCACGTCCTCCGAGGCGAAGATAAGGGCGCAAGCCCCGTCGGTGCGCGGGCACATATCCCCCATCTTCACCGGCCAGGAGAGGTAGGGGGAGTTCATGACGTCCTGGATGGTCATATTGATGTGCAGGTGGGCGTAGGGATTGTTGAGCGCATGGGTGCGCTCGCGCACCGCCACGTAGGCCGCGTCCTCCTCGGTGGCGCCGGTGGCCGCCATGTACGCCGTGGCCTCCATGGCCAGGCCGGCCACCGCGCCCGCGAATATGGGGCGGTCCCAGAAGGGGTCGAAGGCGGTGATAATGGCGCCGGTGGTGTCGGACTCGGAGTTCTTCTCCCACCCGATGGCCAGCACGCGGTCGAAAAGCCCCGAGGCCACGTGGTAGTAAGCGGCCATGGCGATGGTGGAGCCGGTGGTGCCGCCGGTGGTCAGTTTCATGATCGGCTTCATGAGCGCGCCGCTGCCGTCCACCGACCAGGTGTCCACGTAGTTTATGCCCTCGAAGTGGTCCATGTTTCCGATGACCACGGCATCGACATCCTTGCGCGTCATGCCGGCGTCGTCCAGCGCCATACGCACCGCCTCGTTTATGAGTTCCTGCCCGGTGACGTCCGGCCGCGCCGAGCGCTGACGGGTCATGCCCACGCCGGTCACGGCCACTCTCTTGCCCATCACTTCTCACCCCCCAGTACCATGACGCAATGCGATTGCCCGCAGGGGCCGTTGATGCCGTGGGCCAGCGCGGTCTTCACCCCGTTTACCTGGTGCTCGCCCGCGTCTCCCCTGATCTGCAGGGCGGCCTCGATGACGCGGTTGAGCCCCGCGACCAGCACCGGGTTGCCGGACAGGCAGCCTCCCGATGCGTTGACCGGAAGCTCGCCTTCCATGGCCGTCTTGCCCGATTCCGTGAGCTTGCCGCCCTCTCCCCGGTCGCAGAAGCCCAGCCCTTCCAGCCACAGGGGCTCCATGTAGGTGAAGGCGTCGTACAGCTCCACCAGGTCTATTTCGCCGCGGGGGTCGCCGATGCCCGCCAAGGAGTAGGCCTTCCTGGCAGCCTGTGTAAGGGCGCTCACGTCGCAGAGGTCCATGTCCCCCAGGTGATAGGGACCGCTGCAGTGCGCCGCCCCTCTCACCCATACCGGCTTGCCGGTTATCTTCTTCGCCCTCTCCTGCGAGGCCAGGATGACCGCGGAAGCCCCGTCGGAGATGGGGCAGCAGTCCAGGAGCTTGAGGGGATCCGCGATGTAGGGGGAGGCCATGACCTTCTCCACCGTCAGCTCCAGGGGGAGCTGCGCGACCGGGTTCTTGAACGCATTGCCGTGGTTCTTCACCGAGACCAGGGCGCACTGCTCCTCCGTCACTCCATATTTTTCCATATATGCCCTGGCCTGGAGAGCCGAGGAGGTTATGGCCTCGATGCCCAGGGACCTGGCGTAGATGGGATCGAACATGGCGTTGGTGATCAGCGGCATCTCGCTCTCCGAGCCCTTGTGGTGCGCGCACACCAGGGTGGTGCCGTAGCTGCCGGAGAGGATGCGCATGAGGCCGAAGAAGGCCCCGAAAACCCCGTCCCCCTCCACGGTGGTGACGTTCTTGTCGTAGGAACCGCATGCGTCCATGACCGCCATGGACGAGATGGTGCGCCCGTCGAAGAAATCGTTGGACACGGTGACCACGTTGTCCACCTTGTCGATGGTCATCCCCGCGTCTTCCAGGGCCGCACGCGTGGCGTCGAAAACGAGGTCCGGATAGCCGTCCGCCTTCCTCTCCCGCGCCATTTTGGTCATCCCCACGCCGACTATGGCTACCGCGTCCATCTACTTCACCCCCTTGGCCGGGCGGAAGTACTTCACGTCGAGGATGTTTCCCGTGCGCGCGTCCGAGAAGACCGCCTCCACCGCGGCCCCCACCGCCAGGTCCGCGTCTTCGAACTCGCCCAGGAGGTGCAGGAACCCCGTATCCGCCCCCTCGAGCCTGATGATGCCGTAGCCGTAGGGCAGGGGCAGGGGGCACAGCTGGGGGTGTTGCTTCCTGACGATGGTGTACGACTCCAGCGTTCCTAGCGGCCCCAGTTCCACCCACTCGGAACATTCCTCGAAGCACTCGGGGCAATTGCGCCGCGGGATATGGTACACCTTGTCGCACCGGGGGCAGCGCGTGCCCAGGAACACGCCGTCGTCGCGCAGCGATTCAAGGTAGCGCGTGCCCACTTCCCCGGCGAACCAGCGGTAGGGCACCTTTATGCGCCCTTCCATCACCAGCAGTTCCTGGTCCTTTCTCCAATCGTCCATATTGCTCAACCTCCCCTTCTTCAAAGACCTGAGACACGGGTCGTATCGGTCTTCAGGGCCTCCTCCTCATCTCTTCTCGCAGCCCTTGAGGATGAGGTCGTAGAAAATATCCGCTATCTCGTCGGCGGTTGCCTGCCCGTCCTGGCGGTACCAGTCGAAGAGCCAGTTGCACATGCCGGAGATGGCCCGCACCACCATGTGCACGTCCATGTCCCGGAACCTGCCCTCCTCGATGCCCCGTTCCAGCAGTTCCCGGTACGAGGCCTCGAACTCGCGGCTGAGGGAGCGGATGAACTTCCTCTTGTCCTCCTGCAGCTCGCTCTCCTCGGCCAGGTAGACGGTGGTGACGTCACCGTGCTCCGAGAACATGTTCACGTGCCAGCGCACGAGACGGCGCAGCTTTTCCTTTGTATCGCCGGGCCCGGACATGATCTCCCTGACCCCTTCCATGAGCTTCTCGATGGCCGACTCGCAGATGGCGTAGAGCAGGTCGTGCTTGGTCTTGATGTAATAATAGAGGGCCGGCTTGGTCACGTTGAGTTCGGAGGCGATGTCGTCCATGGTGGTCGCCCGGTAGCCCTTGGCACGGAAGAGGCGGGCGGAAACCTCCAGGATCTCGTTCCAGCGCGATTTATTCATATGCGCCCCCGCCATCAATACAGGCCCATGGTGTTGGCTATGATCTCCCGCATGATCTCGTCGGTGCCGCCGCCGATGCGCGCGATGCGCACGTCCCGCCACGCTTTCTGCACCGGGTACTCCATCATGTAGCCATATCCCCCCATGAACTGCATGGCCTCGTCCGCGACCTTGAAGGCCACTATGGTGCTCATGAGCTTGGCCATGGAGATCTCCTTCACCGGGTAATCGCCGTGGTCGTACTTCCACGCGGTGAGGTAGGTGAGGGCTTTTACCGCCTCGAGCTCCGTGGCCAGGTCGGCGATGCGGTGGGCGATGGCCTGGTTCTTGATGATGGGCTTGCCGAACTGCACCCTCTCCTTGCCGTAATCGATGGCCTGCTGCAGGGTGAGCTCGGCGGAGGCGATCATCCCCACCGCGACGACCAGGCGTTCCCCCTGCAGTTCCCACATGATGTTATAGAAGCCTTTCCCCTCCTCGCCCAGCAAGGCGTCATCGGGTATGAGCATGTCCTCGAAGAATATCTCCGCGGTGTCACTGGACCGCTGCCCCACCTTATCGAGCTTGCGGGACTTCACGAAGCCCGGCGTGCCTGTATCCACGAGGAAGAGGCTCATCCCCTTGAAGCCTTTGTGCGATTTATCCGTGCGCGCGAGCAGGGTCATGAAGTCGGCCCTCCAGCCGTTGGTGATGAATATCTTGTTGCCGTTGACCTTCCAGCCCCCGGGGACTTTCTCCGCATAGGTCTTGACGCCCGCGACGTCCGAGCCGGCCTCCGGCTCGGTTATGCCGAGGCAGGCTATCTTCTCTCCCTGGATTGCGGGGACCAGGTAGCCCTGCTTCTGCTCCTCGCTGCCGAACTTGAGGATGGGCGGCGTGGCCATTCCGATCTGCACACCGATGCCGGTGCTCACGCCGAAGGACCCGCACTTGGACAGCTCCTCCATGAGCACGATGTTGGTGAAGTAATCCCCGCCGCCACCGCCGTACTCCTCTGGGAAATGCAAGCCCAGGAAGCCGAGCTCACCCATACGCTTGAACACGGAATCCGGGAAAAAGCCTTCCTCCTCCCAGGCGTCGGCGTAAGGCACCAGCTCCCGGTCGACATATTCCCGTACGCTCTGCCTGAGCATGTCGTGCTCCTGGGTGAAAAACAGGCTGCCTGCTGCCATGGCGCTTCCTCCTTCGGTATCTAAGAAGCCTCCAATTACGTGTTTACGAGCTCCCTGCAACGGAGTCGGGCATCTATGCGCTTAGCGGGCCAGACAATCGCCGGAATATTGTTTACTTAACGGTCAGTAAATATATGTTATAGCGGTTTCATCAGGCTGTCAATACTCACGTTCAAATTATTCCCGGCGGCCACCACACAGACCACATGATCGAGAAAAAACCAGGCCCCAGTATGAAAAAACGGGCATAAAAGCGGCTAAAGGGAAAGGTGGCCCGCCCGGGTGTCGCCTGAACAGAACCCCACAGGCCGGGCCGTGCCGGTGTCCGGGCAAGGCCTTCATCTGGGCAATCCCCCGCCCGAGATCTCTGGGATCGGTCGCAGCTAGCGCGCAAGCAGCCTGCTTCTTTACCTTAAGAGATGGAGTGCGCGCGAAGCGAGACCGTTACCTGGAGGCTCGGGCCGGTTAATCACCGGAAGCGAGGACCGGTGCCCAGGGGCAAGGGCCGTCACTCTTCGCCTACGGAGCGGGCGATGTACTTCCTGATGCTCTCCACCATCTCCTTGAAGGCCTCCTCGAGCCCCTGGAAGTCTCCCCCCTCGTGCACCTCTACCTCCACGTCGAGGTTGCCCTCCATGACCTCCCCCGCCGCCGCCGACAGGGCGTCTACGGGCTCGGTGATGCGCCTGCGGATGAGGTGCCTCAACACGAAGAAGGTGATGAGGATGACCAGCAGGACGGTGCCCAGGATGATCAGGCCGATTATCAGGGTGGCCCTGTTCTTCTCGCTGTTATAGAAGTCCTTTATCTCCGCGATCACGTCCCCCATGGGCACGAAGTGCGCGCCCCATTGCCCGGAGAAGAGGGGATTCAACTCCGACATGTCGTAAAGGGAGAGGAGGTACTCCCCCTCCAGTCCGAGCTCCGGCAGCCCTTCCTCGAGGTATTTGTACGTCTCGCCACCGGCCTTTACCTCATCGATGGCCGCCAGCACCTCATCGGGTGGTCTTTGCAGAAAAAGCTCTTCATCACTGGAGACGATAATGAGATCTTCCGGGATCACTGGCGGATTCTCCAGGCTTATCTCGAAGATTAGTTCCAGGCCCAGCACGCCGTCATCGACCAGCTTCTGCAGCCGTCCTACGGCTTTTTTGATAACCTCGGACGGTTCCCCCGTCTCCATCGCTGTCCTGGTCGTCTCCAGCAGTTCTTCCATGGTGAATTGCGAATAGTCGCCCAGCGTCTCCCGCGCCTCTTTCTCCCCCACGTATTTCAAGCCCGAGTCGATGGTGGCCGCCTGCTCCTCGACCACCTTGTCGATGCTCTCGTCTACCAGGCGGTTGAAGGCCGCGTTGACGAAGAAAAAGGTCAGCAGGCCGGAGGCGATCACCAGGACTACCACCAGCCCGGTTATCTCGTAGAGTATCCTGGACCTCTTCCCCCTCATCTTCCGTGATTCGCCGCTCTCACCCATGATGATCACTCTCCATACTCACTGGCGAAACCCAGTATCTTACAAGATACTTATGCTTTCCCGGCCATTATCCTTCTTCCTGCCCGTACAGCCGGCGCCCACGGTTGAACCGTCCTGATGTCGCCTGAATAACAACCCACAGCCCGGAACCTGCCGGTGTCCGGGCAAGGCCTTCATCTGGGCAATCCCCCGCCCGAGATCTCTGG
>CAYPZH010000009.1:0-507 GCA_964415205.1 uncultured Actinomycetota bacterium
CCCTCGATCTACACCGGGATGGGGCTCGAGCGGGTGGCGGCGGTCATCGCCGGCTTCGGGGGGATCATCTCGGAAGTGGGAGCGGCGATGATGGTGGGGGGTAACCTCCTGCTGGGCGGCGAACCATACACCCGTACCCTGACCACGGCGATCGTCCTCGAGGTCAACAAGGGTAACAGCACCTCGGCCATCGCATTGGGCATCATCCTGCTGGGCATAACCGTCCTCCTGGTGTGGGTGATGACCCGCGGCGGACCGGTCAACGCCAGCTAGACCATGGCAACCTATATGTACCGCTTCGGTTTTGTGAGGTTCCAGTTGGGTTACGGCTCCGCGGTAGCCATTATCATGTTCCTGCTCTGTATGATCTTTTCACTGGTATATCAGGGATTGACGCGCAAGCCCGATTACCTGAGTGTTTTATAATGTATTGTTTTTTAAAAAAAAAAAAAATACCCCGGTTGGAAACCCAAACCCTTACCCCGGGATTTGGTTTTTATTTTATTT
>CAYPZH010000009.1:517-6921 GCA_964415205.1 uncultured Actinomycetota bacterium
CTCAGCGAACCGGCGCGGGTAGCGCGCAACATCTTCTCCCGTGACCGCAAGGGGGCAACGCCTTGAGCGCTTTTCTCAGCGTGCAGGGATTGAGGCACGTATACGAGGGCAGGCAGGTCCTGGACGTGGAAAGCCTGGAACTCGTCCAGGGAGAGATACTCGCGGTCGTCGGGCCCAACGGTTCCGGCAAGAGCACCCTGCTGCGCATCCTAAACCTGCTGGAGAAGCCCACCGCGGGTGAGCTGACCTACTGGAACGGCGTAAGCCTCTCCACCATGAGCCGACAGGAGAAGAGGGAACTAATGGGGCAGATGGCCATGATATTCCAGGAAGCCCTGCTCTTCAAACGCACGGTGAGCGCTAACATCGCCTATGGGCTCAAGATGCACCGCACGCCGAAGGAAAAGATAAAGAGGAAGGTGCAGGAGATGCTGGAGAGGCTGAACATCGAAGAGCTGGCGGAGCGGGATGCCATGACCCTCTCGGGTGGTGAGGCGCAGAAGGTGACCCTGGGGCGGGCGCTGGTGCTCGAGCCCCGCCTGCTGTTCATGGACGAGCCCCTGGCCTCCCTCGACGTCCCCGCACGCAAATCGCTGCGCGCGGACATATCCCGCCTGGTGAAGGAGATGGGCGTCACCGCCGTCTACGTGACCCACGATTACCACGAGGTGCTGGAGATAGCAGATAAGCTGGCGGTGCTGCTCGAGGGCAAGCTGCAGCAGGTGGGAAAGCCCACGGAGGTCTTCGGGCTTCCGGTGAGCGAAAAGGTGGCGGAGTTCCTGGGCGCCGAGAACCTGCTCGAGGGCGTGGTGGCGGCCTGCCGGGAGGGCGTGGCCGACCTCGAAATAGCGGGAGTGAAGGTGGAGGCGCTGTGCGAAGAGCCGCCGGGCTCCCGCGTCAAGGTGCTCATCCATCCCGAGGAAGTGGTGCTGCTGTCCGGTTCCGGCGATGCCGGTTCCGCGCGCAACCGCCTTCCCGCCCGGGTGACCGGCGTGAGGGACCTGGGGGCGCTGGTGAAGGTGGACCTGCACTGCGGGTTCCCCCTCATCGCCTACATCACCCGGGCCTCGCGGGAGGAGATGGGCATAGAGCCCGGCATCGGGATGACGGCGGTGATCAAGGCGACGGCTATACATGTCATGCCTTATGTGGGGCCCGGGGCGTGAGGCGCCCGGGCCCAGTTGCTTCTGGCGGCCCGAGCCTCAGGGTAACGGTCTCGCTCGCAGAGCCTCGCTGCGACCGACCCTGTGGTTCTCGGGCTGTTGGGAGCGCAGATGGGGGGCCGGACGCCGCGACGCCCGGGCGAGTCTTTTCCCTCTTTGCCACCGACAACGCACGTTTCGTCAACAATCTTCCGTTTCTCCGTTAGTCCGGCCTCCGGTTCCCGGGCAAGCAGGTTCTGATATATACACAGGGATGGATGGTACGTATAAAATAGGCCCATGAACATGAAGCACAGGTGTATTCAGCCATACCTGGCGGCGGCTGCCCTCGCCGCCCTACTTCTCTTGCCCACCCTGTTTTTGGGTTGCGGGGGGGGCGGTACCCCGCTGGTGTTCGCGGCGTCTAACGATCTGGAGGGCAGCGGGATCCTGCGGGCCTGGTCGGAGGACTTCCAGTCCAGAACGGGGCGGCCCGTTGAGCTGGCAGTGGTCCCCGACGAAGAGGCCTTTGCCATGGCACGGCGCGGCGAGTGCGACCTCACCCTCACCGCGTACTCCGGCGAGGTGCAGGACTTGGAGAGGTACGGTTACCTGGAGGGCGGCCAGAGGGTGATGTCCGGAGACTACGTCCTGCTTGGACCGCCCGACGACCCGGCCGGCATAAAAGGGGTGGACGGCGCCGTGGAAGCTTTCACGAAGATAGCCGAGACCGTGCAGACATTCATCCTGCGCTTCGACGGTTCCGGCACCGCCAACCGGCAGAACCTCATGTGGAGCACGTCCGGAGCGGGGACCACCGGCAGGTGGCTGTTGCCCACGGAGGCCGATGCCGAGGACGCGTTGCGAGAGGCTTCACGGGAGGGGGCTTACACCCTCGCAGACCGCAGCACCTACGAGAGGTTGGCGGGCGAGCTTGAACTGGAGGTCTTGGTACAGGACGACGAAACCCTCGCCGTCACTTACTACGCGGCGGCGGTGAGCGACCTCACCTATCCCGATACCGACCTGGAAGGGGCCCTGGAGCTCGTCGACTACCTTGCCTCGGAGGACGCAAGGGCTTTCCTGGACCTGGGAGCGTGGAGCCCTCCGTAGGAGTGGGTATCGAATACCGAGATCCCTTACAGGTTGACCTTGGCGCTGATGCGCTCCACGCAGGATTCGATGTAGCTCGGGTCGTCGATGCGGATGCTGATGGCGTCCTGCTTGCACACCATGGCGCAGCGGCCGCAACCCTTGCACTCCTCGCCGATGACCGCCTTCTTGCCGACTATCGTGATCTGCTGGAAGGTGCAGTTCTTGACGCACTTGCCGCAGCCGTTGCATTTCTCCTCGTCCACCACCACGGACAGGCCATCCATCTTCACCACGGTGTCGCGCGTCTCCCGGGAGGCGTAAGGTATGGCGGTTGAGAGGCAGCAGCACGGGCAGCAGTGGCAGATGGTCATGAGGTCATGGTGGTCTCTCTGCACGCCGAGCATGATGGAATCGAACTTGAACTTCCCCAGGCAGGAGATGAGGCCCATCTCCGTGGCCTGGTGCAGGTGCTCGAGCGCCTCCTCCATGCTCACCCGCCTGCCCACCCGGGGGTCGACATAGCGCACCGCGGGGCCTATGAAGGTGCAGCCGAACTCGGGGTCGTAGTCCTGGCAGTGGTTGCCGCTGCGGCAGGGGCAGCGCGAGAGGATGAGGTGGTCGCTGGCCTGGCGGATGAAGTGCTCGATGACGGAAACCGGGGCGGCCGTGCCCTCGGGCAGCTCAAGCTTCTCGTAGATGGGGACGTAGGTGAGGACGGTGTTGTCCATGTCCAGGTGCCACCAGCCCAGCTTCTTGAGGACGGGGACGTTGCTGAGCTTGGCCACGAGGTCCTTGTATTTGTACAAGCTGAGGATGAAATCGAAGCTCCGTTTGCCCCGGCCCTTGTGCCTGATCAACATAGTGGACCCCCCTGTTTTCCGACACAGCCTCGCTTTGATGTATGGATATTAACACGTGGACATTATTCGACGCAATGTCGGTTTGCGGCACGGCAAGCGGATGAGGGGCTCGGGTCGCTGAGCACGGCTAAGATCTTGCAGTCAATCTAACGTGTGTCCGCGCAGGCCTTCACTTGCGGATGCCGGGGTCAGGCGACATCGGTGGCGAAGATGGGCGGGATGGAGAGGTGGGTGATGGAGTAACCGCTTCCCAGGGACTCCCCCGCCATCTCCCACGCCCGCTGCAGTGAACCCGCGAACTCGAAGCCCAGGTGTTCCACCACCTCGCGCTTCTTCGCGCCCACCACTATCACCCTGTCCAGGTGTTCCATGGCCAGTCCTCCCCAGTACCATACGTAGAAAGGGTGCACGCCGTGGTAGGCATAGTGGTGGCGGTAGGCATCTATATACTGCTTGCGATCGGCGAAGTCCTCCTCGAAGCGGACCTCCATCTCCCTCGGGTCGCGGGTCTCGGCCAGCACGCGGTGGTAGAACTCGATATAGGGCAGGTGGTGGCGGTGGTGAAAGCCGGGCTGGAAGGGCTGCATGAGCACCAGCACCCCTCCCTTGCGCACCGCTGGCTTGCCCAGGTGCAGGTTGAAGACGTAGCCAAGGGCGGAATTCATGGCCAGCAGGGGGTTCATACGCGAGAAAGCCGCGTAGGGGCAGATGTTGGGCAGGGACAGGAAGAGGGCATCGCTCCGGCCTTGCACGCGCACGTTCTGCTGCCGGAACAGCGCCTCCAGGGTCTTCGCATGCACCGCGTCCGGGTCGCCCGCGTGCACGGCGATGGGCGCGTAGGCGCTCCTCAGGCCGGAGGAGACGGCGGACTTCACCGCCTGGGGCAGATAACGGGAGACCTTGAAGGGCAGAGGCACCTTCTCCCTCTTCAATGAGAGGTAGGAATCCAGGGACCCCGGCCATACGCGGTTGTTGAGCACCGTCTCCACACTCATCAGTCTCGCGTGCCGGGCCAGGTGCCTGCCCTGGGAGCGCAGGATTTCGTGGAACCGGCTTGCCGGGTCCATGATGGTGCCGCCGTCGATGAGCACGGAGGGGTTGTGATGAGCACGTATGGAGCGGTAAGTCCCCAGCCCCACCAGGTAGCTCTTCCAGCCGCCGTTCATGCTCGTCCAGTTGACGTTGACGTATACCGTGAGGTCGGGCTCCAGCAGGGCGCGGTTGACCTCCACCGGGTAGCCCTCCGCGGTGCTTCCAAGGTCCACGCTGCCCACCGGGTCCTCGGCGTCGTGGTTGCGGATGTGGGACGGCCCCATCACCGCCCATACCCGCTTGCCCAGCACGCGCCGGAGCTCATGTTCCGTCCACTTGCGGTGCAGTCCCACGGCACAGACCAGGGACACCCTCTCCCGCTTCACTCCCAGCGCGAAGAGCTCCTCCAGCACGGCCTCGACCGCCAGCCCGCGCGGGTCATGCAGCACCGGGGGCAGGGGGAGGCAGGGGTCGTCGAAGGCGATGGTCACACGCGACTCCGGACCCACCAGCTCCGCCAGGGGAGGGCACCCCAGGGGCTCGCGCAGCGAGGCCTTGACCGCGCCACGGTAATCGACCAAGGGTTCCATGGGTGGCGGCGGCTCGATCACCCGGGTACGGTCGGGCAGCTCCACCCGCACGATGTCGTCGCCGTAGAACACCAGCCGCTGCAACACGCACCTCCGTTTTAGGGGTCAGGTCTTGTATTTTGCATGCCAGAATATGGTAGGTAATGCAAAAGGCCAGTATATCAAGGGTATTCTGACCCATAGCTCACGTAGATTCCGTGGTATGCAAAATACAAGACCTGACCCCATTAACCCATGATACCTGACGCGAGCATATCGTCAACTTGCGCGGCGCCCTTTTCCAGCACCGTTTCCAGCAGCCAGCGGTTGTCCTGTCCCAGGGCGGGGGCGGGCCCGCGCGGCCTGATCTCGCTGCCCAGCGCCTTCATGGCCGAGCCGAAGATGGGTATGGTGCCGGCACCGGGCTGCTCGAGGTCCACCAGCATCCCCCGCGCCACGGTGTGGGGGTTCTCGACCACGGACTTGACGTCGTTTACCGGCGCCCCCGGGACGCCGTGCTCCAGCAGCAGTTCCCAGATCTCGGCGTTGCTGTAGTGGGAGGCCCACTCCTCGATGATCTTCTTCAGCTCGGCCTCGTTGGTGTTGCGGGCCATGAGGTCGGAGAAACGCTCGTCCTCGGCCAGTTCCGGCATGCCCATGGCCTTACACAGGTCGTGGAAGGGCTGGTCGCCGATGCAGATGAGCATGACGTAGCCGTCCCTGGTGGCGAAGGCGTCGAACGGGGTGACATAGGGATAGCGGTTGCCGGTGCGCTGCGCGACGTTGCCGGTCACCGTGTAGTCCACGAACTTGGCCTCCAGCAGGTTGATGGCCACGTCGTACATGGAGATATCCAGGTACTCGCCCTCCCCGCTGCGCTCGCGCGCGAAGAGGGCGGCGCAGATGCCGTAGGCCGCGAAGAAAGCGCAGGAGATGTCCACTATAAGGGTGCCGGCGCGGGTGGGGGGACCGCCCGGGAAGCCGGTGGTGCTCATCAGCCCGCTCACGGCCTGGATGACGGCGTCGTAGGCGGGAAGGTGGGAGAGGGGGCCGTACTGCCCGTATCCCGATATGGAGCACATGACCAGCCCCGGATTCACCTGCCTCAGCACATCGTAGTCGAGGCCGAGCTTCTTCAACACGCCGGGACGGTAGTTCTCCACCAGCACGTCGGATACTGCCACAAGTTCCTTGAAGAGCTCCACGGCGCGCGGGTCCTTGAGGTCCATGACCACGCCGCGCTTGCCGCGGTTGAGCACCGCGAAGGAGGCCGAGATGCCGTCCTTGTAGGGCGGGAAAAGGCGGGCCTCGTCCCCGATCCCGGGCCGCTCCACCTTGATCACTTCCGCCCCCATGTCCGCCAGGAAGAAAGTGCACCCCGGCCCGGCCACGGTGCTGGCTAATTCGACGACCCTGATCCCTTCCAGCATGGAACGCATCTCTCATACCTCCTCGGCGTCAGCGATTTTCTCCGTCACGGTCTTTATTGATTATTCCCGGCCCCGTGATTTTTAAATGCTGCGCGGGAAGGGGACGAAGACCCCTCGCGCAGGGTAGAGAGCGACCGCGCCCGTTTTGCCGGCGGTCGCGCCCGCGGCGTTTGACACCTGAACGCCCCTGGCACGTTAATAAGGGTTTTTTGGTATTATCCCGGTTGGCCCCACCCCCCACTGAAACAAGGCCAAAAAATTTTTAAACCATAAAAA
>CAYPZH010000009.1:6931-32148 GCA_964415205.1 uncultured Actinomycetota bacterium
TGGAGAGAGCCCGGTTGGCCGCTCGGCGCCTGCTGACCATGGCCAACCTCTTTGAGAACCTGAACGATATCTACGGCGACCGCGAGGTGCTGGACCTGGCGGAGCCGCGGCGCTACCGCCTTTTCCCGCCGGCGGCGCTCACCTGCCGCGACTGCCTCCAATTCACCAAACTAGCGGCCGAGGCCTTTATAAGGGGCCAGGACCTCAAGAAGGGAGAGCGGGTCATCTTGCTCGTCCCTGACCGGGGCGAGGCGCTGCTCATCGCCGCGGCTCTCATCAAGGCGGGTGGGATCGTGGTGCCCGTGGACCATACGCTGTCCGCGAGCGAGGTGCGCGTGCGCGCCGCCAGCTGCGGGGCGACCATGGCCGTGGTGGACGGGAAGCTCCTCTCGCAGCGTCCAGAGGTCGCGCTCAGCGTGCCCGGGGTCGAGCGTGTCGTCGCCTCGGGAACGCGTTACGACGTGCCCGGGGACGTGCCGTCCCTTGACGAGTGCATGGACTCATCTTCCGGCTTTTTCCTTCCTTACACCCTCAAGCCGAGCAACGTGGTGGGCTTGTTCCACACCCGGATGGAAGACGGTTCTCTCAAGGCGGTCATGGTCACCAACCAGGGGCTGCTGGGCCCGCAGTTGCTGGCGGCCGTGCTTCTGCCGTCACGTCCCGGCGGACTCTGCTTACACGCCTTGGATCCGTGGTCAGTGAGCGGTTTCAGCTCCGCCGTGCTGGGTTTGTGCATGGGGCTGCGCATGCGCTTCGAGGCATCGACGGACCCCGTCCGTATCCTAACCGCCCTGGAGGCGGCCAGGCCGGCGGCGTTCATGGCGGAGTCCGGCACATACGACGGGCTGTTGCGGGCGGGCGCAGGAGAGTACGAACTATCCTCTGTCCGTTTATGGCTCGCGGCTGGGGAGCCTCTGAGGCGTGAGGTGCCGGAGGCGTTCCGACGGCCGTCGCGCTGGCGGAAGGCCGTCTTCGTCGAGGCCTACGGCGCTGGGGGAAGGGCGACGGTGCTCGCCCTTAAAACGGACCTCCCTTTTTTCGCCTGGCCGGAGCGTTGGCCCGGCCTGGTTATCCCGCCGAACCGCGCCGCCGTTTTCGACGGCGATGGCCGGCGGCTAAGACATGGCGGAGAGGGCGAACTGGCTATCAGGGGCCCCGCCGTGACCCCGGGGTACTGGAACGACGTTGAGGGGACCCTCGCGGTCAAGCGCAACGGCTGGCTCCATACCGGCGTTAAAGCCAGCGTGAACCGCCTTCTAATCCAGCTGCTCTAGATTGCATCGCGCAAGCTAGGTTATTAGCGCAGCAGAAAGCCGTATTGCGAAGAGGCGAAGCCGACGCGGCAAGCTCGATTGGACTCCACGATATAGTCGAAGAACATGGCGGCGGGGCTTTGCGACGGCGTACGGCGACCGGGACGAGTAGGGGCGACGAAAAGCCCTGGCGCGCGCAAGCCGCGACGCATGACATGATAATCCCGCTTGGCCCCGCTGCTACTGGACTGCGGCCTCTTCCTTAGCTTGGCTTACCTGCTCGGCGGCGGCGCTGGCCTTTTTCTTCTGGATGTCCCGGCGCGCTTCCATGACCGCAAGCCGTACAGCGTCGCTCTTGTCGTTCCTGTACTGCTCCAGGGCCTCGGCGCACTCTTCCGTACCTATCCTCCCCAGGGCCAGGGCAGCGGCGGCGCGCATCTCGTCCCTCTTCTTCGCCAGGAAAGGCAGCAGGGCTCTCTTCTGCAGGATGTTCTTGCAGTAGGGGATGGCTGAGTTGTCGCCGATCTCCCCCAGCGCCCACAGCGCCGACGTCTTGACCGCCATGGAACGGTGCCGCTCTCTCCTGAAGCTGCGGGGCGGCTTGACTATGTCCATGAGGATGGGGGCGGTGGAGACGTCTTTCATGCGTCCCAGACCTATGCAGGCCTCCTTCTGCACCAGTTCGTCGCGGTCGTTCAGCGCGTCCACCAGCAGGGAGACGGTCTCGGGGGTGCGGATCTTAGCCAGCGCCTTGATGGTCTCCCGGCGCACTTCGGGGTTCTGGTGCTTGATGAAGCGGGCCAGGGACTGAACGATGGAACGGTTCCCAATCTCGGCCAGGATGGAGATGATGTTGCGGTACATGTTCCAGGGGCTGTGCTTTTCCAGGTCGTTGATGAGGCTGAGTATGGCGTCTTTCCCGATGTTCTCCAGGGCCTCGAAGGTCACGCGCTTCACCAGGAGGTCCTCGCTGTCCTTGAGCACCTGGATTAGGGGCTGCACAGATTTGTCCTCGAACTTGATGAGGATCTCGGCCACTTCCGTGATGGTCTGGATATCGCCCTCGCGCAGTATGGAGGAGAGGCTCTCCAGCACCTCTTCGTCCGCCACCGTGGCCACGGCCTCCAGGGCGATGCGGCGCTGCTCGGGCTTGCGCGTGTCCTCGGCGCTGTTATGCCGCCAGAAGGTGTTGATTATCTCCAGGGCGGAGTCATACTCCTGTGAGAGGATGAAGGTGGAGGCCAGGCTGGCCAGGCAGGCGGAGAGGGTGGTGTAGACGTCGTTGAGCTCCCTTTCGCGCTCCAGGCGTTCCAGCAGGCGGTCCTTCATCTCGTAGGCCACCGGGAACTCCTTCAGGCGCCGGCTCATCTCCAGGGCGGCGGGGATGTTACGCAGGGTCTCGGCCGTCTTCAGCCTGATCTCCGGGCTCATGTCCGCCAGGTTGTCAAGGAGGTTCTCCACCAGCTTCAATACCGTGTCGTGGCGCCTGGCCCGGTACAGTTTCTGCAACAGGCGGGGGATGGTCTCGTCGATGGTAAGATCGGCGGTCAACTCGTCGATGTCTAGGGTCAAGCCCTCGTTGACCAGCATGTTGCTGATCTGGTAGACGAGGGTGCTGGACCCGGCGTCTTTCTCACTGGCGCCGTTGGCTATCTTCTTCCACATGTCCGCCTGGAAGATGCGGTCGCTGACGCGCGATTCCCAGGGCTTGCCTATGGAGGAATGGTAGATCTCGTCGATGAGGTCGGAGAGGTCTCCTAGGCGCTTCTCCTGCTCCGGTGAGAGCGCGGCCTCAGGGTCATCCATCAGCCTGTGCAGAGACTCGTGTTCGCGGATGGTGCTCTCCAGGAGGTCGAGGACCTTGTTCTCCCGTAGGATGTCCAGGACCTTTCTACGCAGCTCCAGCTCACGCAGGGACTCGGGCTTCTCGAGCAGCAGAAAACCCTTGAGCTCGGACGGCTCCAGGAAGGCGGCCGCCCTGGCGATCTCCTCTGCGTCCATGCCGCGCAGGTCCTCGTCCTCGATCTCCTTGAGCAGGACCGCCGTCCTCTCCAGGGTTGCGCACACGCTGTCCAGCGCCAGCTCCGGGTCCTCCTCCTCCACCACTATCTCACGCACCGCCTGGCGCAGCAGCAGGCCCAGGCGGGGAGGATTGCCCGTGATGTCCCTTATGGTGTCCTCGCCCGTGTTCTCCCGGGTCTCTTTCCCGGTGATGAAGTTGACGAAGCGCTCGTCCTTGAGCTTTTCGTTCAGGCGGAGCAGCTCCTCCTCCTTGAAGCGCGTCTCCAGCTCCCTCTCCACCTCGACCGCCTCGGTCGTCACGACCTCGTCCTCGGATACCGAGACGAAGCGCTTCTCATTTACCAGTATATGGTAACAACCCTGTCTCTCCATCTCCGCGGCCACACCCTCCAGGCTGCGCAGCTCCTCGGGCTCCTTGGCCATGATGTAGAGGAACTTGAGGAACTCCTCCTGGTCCATGCCCACCGAAAAGGTGATGCTGTAGATATCACGGCGGCGCAGGCTGTCCAGGAAGGAGAGCACGGGAGGCCGTATCTGGTCGCGGTCGTGCAGCTTTTCCCCGTTCACCAGGAGCAGGTTGTCCGCTTCGCCGAGGGTGAGCTTGCCGGTCTCGGTCAGGAGGGGGTCCATGCGGGCGAAGGCGGTCTCCACGGAGGCGGCGATCATGTCGCTGGTGGGGGGGTACATGTGGATGTTTATGGTGGCGGCGTTGAGCGCGATGAGCAGCTCCACCGCCCTGCGCGCGATCTCCTCCTCGGCCCCGCCTTCCGCAGCCCCTTCGCCGCGGCTTTCCTTTTCATCGTCCATATCTCGGATCACCCGGGTGTTTAGATAGCCTCTCTAACTTATAATTATCGACATTGGCCGACACCGACATTAGATTATTTCACACCCGCCCCGTCAACTCCTCCATCTGCACGCCTCCGCTCGCCCTTTAACCTTCCGATAGGGCTCACGTGTTGCGTTCCGCGCCTGTGGCGCGAAACGTCAAGATTGAGCCCACACTCGCCTCTCGTGGCAAGCGATGCGTAGCGCCGGGGCCAGCATTTATACTGGCCCCGGTCGCCGCCACATGAGGCCTGCGCCGGGTATATGTATCCCGCATCGGTATAGCAGGTCTCGTCTTCCAGACCAGCGTCCGACAGCCAGCGATGCGAAGCGCTGGGGCCAGCATTTATACTGGCCCCAGTCGCCATTACCTTAGACCGGTGCCGGGTCTATGCTTCCCGCATCGGCATGGCAGGTCCCAACTTCAAGGGCCAACGTTACATCGTTGACCCAGCTATAATAAACCTATGGCCGAGATAATACGTCTATCCAGCGCGGATACGCCCACGCTGCTGCAAAGGTGCCGGGCCGTCCTGGCCGCGGGAGAGCTGCTCATCCTGCCCACCGATACCGTCTACGGGCTGGTCGCCCGTGCGGACGACCGGAGGGCGGTGGGCGCCGTCTTTGCGGTCAAGGGCAGAAACACGGCTAAGCCGCTGGTGGTGATGGTGCCGGGTGTCGAGGAAGCTCTGGCGCTGGCGGTGCCGGAACAACGGGAGCCGCTGAGGCTACTCGCCGTTTTCTGGCCCGGTCCGCTTACCCTGGTGGTCAGGCCGGTGGATGCCCCCTGGATACAGCACGTTTCTCCCGCTTCGCCATCCCTGGGGCTGCGCGTCCCCGACGACCCCTTCCTGCTGCGCCTGCTCACGGTGGTTTCCCCCCTGGCGGTGACCAGCGCCAATACCGCCGGCGGGTCTTCACCCACCGCTTTCTCCGAGATAGCGGCGGGCCTGCTCGATGCGGCGGGCCTTGCGGTGGACGGCGGCAGCCGAGGTTCGGGCAGGGCATCCACGGTGGCGGAGATACGGGGGGATACGGTCGCCGTCCTGCGGCAGGGGGAGATAACGGAGGAAGAGCTGGTGCAGTCCCTGACGCGTGGCGGGGAAGCGAGGCCGACGCCGCGCTCTTTTTCGCGATGAAAGGAAGGGGATTCCGCTGATAGACATACTCATCGTCTGCACGGGCAACCTCTGCCGCAGCCCCATGGCGGAGGCTCTGCTCCAAGCCAGGCTCATCGCCGATTACCCCGATCTGGCGGCGCATATTCTCGTGCATTCGGCGGGCACCTCCGCCATCGAGGGCAACCCCGCCACTTCCACGGCCGTGCAGGCCATGGACCTCTGGGGTATCGACCTGGATCCTCACCGCGCCACCGAGCTCACCCCGGCCATGCTGCTCAAGGCGGACGCGGTCCTGACCATGGCCCGGGAGCACCTGCTCAATATCGGTCGCCTGGAGCCACAGGCCTTGCAGTGGAGCACGACCTTTAAGCACCTCGCGGCCATGTCCGCCCTGGTCGGCGAGCGGTTGGGGACGGAGCCGGTACGGGGCGAGCACGAGGCGCGCTCCCGCATAAGGAAGGTCTTCGATGTGCTGAGAGGAGCGGACCGGGCAGACGGTTTCATGGTCGATATCCAAGCGCCGGGCTCTGATATAATTGACCCCATCGGTGGTTCCCTGCGGGTCTACCTGGGAGTCGCGGAGGACATCGAGAGTTCCCTGGCCGCCGTCCTGACGGCTTTTTTCGGGCGCCCGGAGGCGGGCCGGGAATGACGGCGGACGGGGCAAGGCCGTGCGAGACGGACCTGCGAGGAAGTCTGCAAGGAAGTAGGTAAAAAAGATGAGAGTAGCCCTCGGATGCGACCATGCCGGCTTCGTGCTCAAGGAAGTGGTCGCTTCATACCTGGCGCAGGAGGGACACGAGGTGTTGGACGAAGGCACCGATTCGGATGCCTCCTGCGACTGGCCCGAATTCGCGGCAAAGGTGGCTCGGCGCGTGTCCGCCGGGGAGGCCGAGAGAGGCATCGCCATCTGCGCCACCGGTATCGGCATGTCCATGGCCGCAAACAAGCTCCCTGGGGTTAGGGCGGCCCTGTGTAACGATCTCTTCACCGCCCGTTACAGCCGCCTGCACAACGATGCCAACGTCCTGGCCATGGGCGCGAGGGTCATCGGGCCCGGCCTGGCGGGGGAGATAGTGCGCACCTGGATGGAGACGCCGTTCGAGGGAGGGCGTCACTCCCGCAGGCTGGAGAAGCTGGCGGAGATAGAGAGGCAAAATGGAGGGAAGGGCGCATGAGCGGGCTTGACGAGATCGCCAAGGTGGATCCCGAGATAGCGCAGGTGGTGCGTAACGAGCTGCAGCGGCTGCGCCGTAAGATAGAGCTCATCGCCTCCGAGAACTTCCCATCGCGCGCTGTACTCGAGGCCGCGGGCACCGTGCTCACCAATAAGTACGCGGAGGGATACCCCGGGAACAGGTGGTACGGAGGCTGCGAATACGTCGACGTCGCCGAGGAACTGGCCGTCGCCCGCGCCAGGGCGCTCTTCGGGGCGGAGCACGCCAACGTGCAGCCGCATGCCGGGGCCCAGGCGAACACGGCCGTTTACTTCTGTGTCCTCAAGCCCGGTGACGCCATCCTGGGGATGGACAAGAGCGCGGGGGGCCACCTGACGCACGGCACCTCCGCCAACATCAGCGGGGCCCTCTACGACGCACATTTCTACGGCCTCAACCGCGAGACGGAGATGCTGGACTACGAGGAGATAGCCGAGGTGGCGAAAAAGTGCCGTCCCAGGCTGATCATCGCGGGTGGGAGTTCCTATCCGCGCGATATAGATTTCGCGTCCTTCCGCGCCGTGGCGGACGAGGTGGGGGCCATGCTCATGGTGGACATGGCGCATTTCGCGGGGCTGGTGGCGGGAAAGGTCCATTCCGACCCGGTCCCCCACGCCGAGTTCGTCACCACCACCACCCACAAGACCCTGCGCGGGCCGCGCGGGGGGATGATACTCTGCCGGGAGCGTTTCGCCCGGGATATCGACCACGCCGTCTTCCCCGGCACGCAGGGCGGCCCGCTCATGCACATCATCGCGGCGAAGGCGGTGGCGCTCCTGGAGGCCTCCCGGCACGAGTTCGCCGCCTATGCGCGGCAGATAGTCAGCAACTCCCGGGCGCTGGCGGCGGGCCTGCAGGAACGCGGCCTGCGACTGGTATCCGGCGGCACGGATACCCACCTGCTGCTGGTCGACCTGAGGCCCCTCGGACTCACCGGCGAAGAGGTCGAGAAGGCCCTGGACGCGGTGAAGATAACCGCCAACAAGAACGTCATCCCCTTCGATGACAAGCCCCCCGCCGTGACCAGCGGCGTGCGCTTCGGCACCCCCGCGGTCACCACGCGGGGTATGCGGGAAGATGAGATGACGGAGATAGCGGACCTCATCGCACTGGTGGTGAAGAACATGGGATCGCGGGAAGTCATGGACGAGGTGCGGGGGAGGGTGGAGGAACTCCTGGCGGGCTTTCCCCTCTACCCCGACCTTTAGCAGGCCCGATACTCGGCGGTCCGGGGAGATATGTCATGACCAGGCCCAGTTGGGAAGAATATTTCATGTCCATAGCCAGGCAGGTCTCCACGCGCTCGACCTGCCTGCGTCGCCAGGTAGGCTGCATCATCGTCCTCGAGAAGAGGATCGTCTCCACGGGATACAACGGCGCGCCGTCCGGGTTGCCGCATTGCGCGGAGGTCGGCTGCGTGCGCGAGACGCGGGGGGTAGCCTCGGGAGAGAGGCATGAACTGTGCCGCGGGCTGCACGCCGAGCAGAACGCCATCATCCAGGCGGCGATGCACGGGACCGCGGTGAGGGGTGGCAGCATGTTCTGCACCCATAAACCGTGCATACTGTGTACCAAGATGCTCATCAACGCGGGCGTGCTCCGCGTCTACTACGCGCAGGGCTACGAGGACGAGATGGCTGACGCGATGGCGTGCGAGGCGGGTCTGCAGCTCTTTCAGCTGGGCGGCGGGGAGGCCGTGTCTTGATCTATGTAGTGGCCTTCGCGGTCTCCCTGGTGCTGGTGTTGGTCTTCACCCCGTTGGCAAGGCGCCTCGCGCTCTGGCTTGGCGCGGTGGACATGCCGCACGACCGCAAGGTGCACGATAAGCCCACGCCGACCCTGGGCGGCGCGGCCATCCTGCTCTCGGTCATCATCTCCCTGCTCCTGTGCAAGGTCCTGGTCAGCTACTCCTCCGCCATGGCCAACCCCAAGGGCATGACGGACGCGTTGTCATCGTACCAGCTGCTGGGGATCATCCTCGCCGCCACCTTTATCGCGGTGATGGGAGCCGTGGACGACATGCGCCACCTCTCTCCCTGGACGAAGCTGGCATGCCAGGTGATGGGGGCCCTGGTGCTGGTATCCTTCGGCGTCGAGGTGAGCAGTATAGCGCTGCCGCGGGGGAACGTCATCGACCTGACTGCCAGCCCTATACTCTCCATCCTGATCACCATAGTGTGGATGGTGGCGTTTACCAACATCATCAACCTCATCGACGGCCTGGACGGGCTGGCGGCGGGCATAGCCTTCATCTCTTCCGTCGCCTTCTTCTTCTACGGCTCCCGCGTTGGCGGGGACCCCAACACCCTGCAGGCCATGGTGATATCGGCCGCCGTCGGGGGGGCCTGCCTGGGCTTCCTGCGTTATAATTTCCACCCCGCCAGCATCTTCATGGGAGATTCGGGAGCGCAGTTCCTCGGATTCATCATGGGGGCCATAAGCATACAGGGCATACTGAAGCGCACCGCGGTGGCCACCATGTTCACCCCCATCATCATCCTGGCCGTGCCCATCCTCGACACCGGCCTGGCCATACTGAGGAGGGCGAGGAAAGGAAAGCCGTTCCACCACGCGGACAAAGAGCATATACATCACCGCCTGCTCTATATCGGCCACACCCAGCGCCAGGCGGTCCTGGTGATATACCTATGGACGGCGCTGCTCACCGGCATTGCCCTCTCCCTGGAGTTCGTGGAGTCCAAGACGGTCGTGCTCGTCCTTCTCGCCGTCGGGATGCTGGCCTTCATCGCCACCACCCTGCTGCGCATCGTCATCGGCGGCAGGGAACTTGAAAGGGAAGAGTAGTCGGACGAGGTTTGACGACCGCGCGAAGGCGGGGCCAGTGACTTTCGCGCAACGCATGCAAGTCATGGCCTACCAGGCAACTTGATGGTAGCCTAAAGGAGAACCGGAGCGGAGATAACAAGTATATATAATGACTATATAGTATAATAAAGCTAACCGTTAATGGACATAGAGGCAGATGACGAATGGGGATATGAGACCAGCTTGACCGTGAAGGCGGAAGAAACGCAGCAGGATACGTAAAAGAGGTGTGATGAAGAAGATGTCGCAGCACAGTCGCGGTAACGGCGAAGCCAAGCTGACCCGCAGGGCGCGCCGCGAGTTCTACCAGGCGCTCGGCCCCCCGACCTTTCCCATCTTCATGGTGGCGGGCGGGTGGATACTAAAGAGCATCGGGCCCCACATGCCCTTCATCAAGTTCGCGCGCCCGGACAGGTTCTCCTACCACCTGCCGCCGGTGAAGTCGCACGCCTACGAGAGGTTCTACCGCAATATCATTGATCGCGGCCTGGGCAGGGAGTGGGGGCCGCACGCTGTGACCATCGCCGTGACCCACGAATGCAACGCCCACTGCGTCCACTGCAGCGCCTTCCGGCGCAGCAGCGAGGGCACCTTGACCACGGGGCAGTGGTGCGATGTAATCGACCAGTGCGCCGAGCTGGGCATCACCGATATCATCATCACCGGCGGGGAGCCCCTGCTGCGCCCGGACCTGGACGTGCTCATCCGCAGGATAGTGGAGAACGACTGCGTTGCCGACGTCTTCACCAACGGATCCCTGTTGAGCGAGGAGAACCTGGACAAGCTGCGGGCTGCCGGATGCGACACCCTCTTCGTCAGCCTGGACAGCCCTTTCCCCGAGGAGCATGACCGGCTGAGAGGCGTGCCCGGACTGCACGCACGCGCCATCGAGGGCATAAAGAGGGCGGTGTCGCGGGGCATGGCGGTGGGCATCTCCACCTATATGAACCGCGAGAACATAGCCAAGGGCTATCACCATAAGTTCCTGGCCTTGTGCCGTGAACTGGGGGTGGGAGAGCTGACCGTGTTCGACCTGGTCCCCACGGGCAGGTGCATAAAGCAGGACGAACTGATCCTGAGCGACGCGGAGAGAGAGGTCTTCCGCGTCATCCAGGAGGAGCAGTGGAAGGATTTAAAGGGGCCCCGCGTCTGCCTGATGTGCCACGTGAACGACCCCCATATCATGGGCTGTTTCGGCGTCAAATGGCAGATACACATCACCCATAACGGCTTCGTCACCCCCTGCGACTTCAACCCCCTGCACTTCGGCAACGTCAAGGAGGAGCCCCTGTGGGATATCTGGCACCGCATGAAGGTGCATCCCGAATACGACCGTAAGACCATGACCTGCCGCATGCAGGATCCGGAGTTCAGGCGCAAATACGTCCACAAGATACCGGAGGGGGCGGAACTGCCCTTCCCCATCGACATGGTCGACCGCGAGCACCGCGAGGCCGCTGCGCCTAAGTGAAAAGCCGCTGTGGGAAGCATTTCTTTCCAACCGGGCGGCCTATACCTTAGAATATCCCTAAGGGTCTTTCCGGGTATTGCGACGGCTGCGGGGGAGAGATGAAGAAAGGCGCGCGCATCGCTTTCATCGGGTTCAACCGCGCCTGCGCCCGGCTGGTCAACGTGCTCTCATCCTCCCCGAGGATGGAGTTCACCGGCATCCTGGCAAGGGAGGCCCCTCCCGACTGGCCGACCGCGCTGCCGCTCCCCACGCTGTTCGCGGCCCGCAAGGACCTGCTCCGCATCGCCGATCCGGACCTCCTGGTGGTCGCCGAGGAGAAAAACGAGATCAAGGGCCTTAACTCCAAGTGTAAGGTCATCTACGCCCAGGAGGGTTCGCCCGTGGCATGGCTGCTTGAGGCGCTCCCCGCCCCGGTGCAGACAGGGGCGGCGGACGAGGAGGACATGCGGGAGATAACGTCCATATGCGCGAGCGTCAACATCGTGGAGGCCTACTCCGACCCCATGCCCAAGCTGGCGCAGCTGCTGGACCGGGCGATGGCCGTGTGCGGCGCCGAGCTGGGCGTGATCCTTCTGCCCGGAGACGTAATGGACGAACTTGACGTCGTGCTGGCACGGGGCAGGGGAGCGCAGGGGTTCGTGGGACGCGGGCTCAGCGCCACCGGTTCGCTCAGCGGCAAGGCGTTCGATAGCGGCGAGGTGCAGGAGGCCGTGCTCGACGAGGGCATGCAGGAGCACACCTACCTGGCTGCGGACGGAATCACCAGGCTGCTGGCCATGCCCATGCGGGCGGAGGGAAGGGTCATCGGGGTCTTCATGCTGGGGAGGGAAGACCCGTTCGACATGCTCAGGATGCCCATACTCAGCCTCCTCGCGGACCAGGCCGGGTTGGCCCTGCTCATCGCCCGCCTCTATTCCGAGCTGGAGACCAGTGTGGTGCGGGATGCCGCCAGCGGCCTCTTCAACCTGCACTATTTCCAGCACCAGCTGAAGCAGGAGGTGAGCCGGGCAAGGCGCTACAGCCTAAACGTCTGCCTGCTCTTCTTCGCGCTGGACGATTACGACGGGTACGTCGAGCGCAACGGCCGGTACATGGGGGACTTTATCCTCTCCGACCTGGGAAACATCGTCCTGCGCAACACCCGAGAGGTGGACACCCCAGCCCGCTACGGGGAGAACCTCTTCGCGGTGCTGCTCCCCGAGACCAGGCGCCTGGGAGCGATGCGCCTTGCGGATCGCATCCGCAAGGTCATCGAGGAATACCCCTTCCCCTCCCGCGAGAAGAAAGAGGTGGAGAAGCTGACCGTGTGCGTCGGCGTGTCTTCCTTCCCCACCAACGCCGATAACGACCAGGATCTCTTGAACATGGCCATGTCCGCGCTCACCGCCGCCAGGACCGCGGGGCCCAACAACGTGCGACTCTTCTCGGAAAACCTAGGCGAGTAGGCCGTTCATACCCCCGGGGCCACCTAAACGCGGCGAAGGTCCGCGTACTTGCTGCGCAGGCCCCAGACCACGCGCAGGCCTTCCCAGAATATCGCCGAGTCCATCTTCGATTCTCCCCCCTTGCGGTCCACGAAGATGATGGGCACCTCGACCACGCGGAAACCGAGGGACTCGGCCACGAAGGTCATCTCTATCTGGAAGGCGTATCCCTGGGAGGTGACGCGGTCCAGGGGGATGGCCTCGAGCACGCGCCGGGAGTAGCAGCGGAAACCTGAGGTGGTGTCCACGGTCTTCGTGCGTGCCACCATCTTGGTGTAGAGGTTGCCCCCGCGGCTGATCATCCAGCGCAAGAGGCTCCAATCGGGGGCGCCCCCTCCCTTGACGTAGCGGGAGCCGACCGCGGCGTCCGCGCCGAGAGCCGCCTCGTAGAGGCGGGGCAGGTCGTCGGGGTTATGGGAGAAATCGGCGTCGATCTCGAAACAGTACTGGGCGCCGCGCTCCAGTGCATAGCGGAAGCCGGCACGGTAGGCGGTGCCCAGGCCCTCCTTCCCCTGGCGGTGGAGCACCTCCACGCGCTCGTCCGCGGCGGCGATGCGGTCGGCTATCTCGCCGGTGCCGTCCGGCGAGTTGTCGTCCACGACCAGGACGCCGAGGTCAAGGGGTTGGTTGAGGATGCTCTCCAGGATACGCTCGATGTTCTCGCGTTCGTTGTACGTCGGCAATACTACGGTTAATCCACGCATGCGAAGATTATAGCACCTTAAAAAGGCCTGCCGCGCTTCCCCCCAGTTTTACAACCATGGGCCAGAACCACCAGGTGGCGTACCAGGCGACCGCCGCCGGCGCCCCCGTTGTCCCCTCATAGTCGTTTCCGCTGCGCCTGATGAGGTTGAGCATCTGCATACCGGACGATCCCACGGGTATCACCAGCCTCCCGCCGTCGCCCAGTTGCTCCAGGAGGGGCTGGGGGACGGAGGGAGCGCCGGCAGTGACAATGATGCCGTCATAGGGGGCTCCCTGCGGCCACCCCAGGGTGCCGTCGCCGGTGTGGACGGTTATGTTGTCGTAGCCCAGGGAGAGCAGCCTTTCCCCGGCCTGGCGGGCCAGGTCGGGGTATTTCTCGACGGAGACCACCTCGGCCGCGAGTTCGCACAGGACGGCGGCCTGGTATCCCGAGCCGGTCCCGATCTCCAGCACCCTGCTGTCCTCCCTCACCTGGAGCAGCTCGGTCATCCAGGCCACCATGTAGGGCTGGCTGATGGTCTGTCCCTCGCCGATGGGGAGGGGCGAGTCGTCGTATGCCCTTTCGGCGAGACCGGGCGGTACGAAAAGGTGCCTTGGTACGCGGGACATGGCCTCCAGGACGCGCGGGTCCTTCACTCCCCGCGCCGCTATCTGGTGCCTGACCATGTCGTTCCGCAGTCGCTTGTAGCGGTCCTCTTCCATAAACCTGGTTTCGTCGCACGACGGTCGGGGGAGAGAGGGTTCAGTCCCCCGCGTCCATCCCGTCGAGGTACTTGGTCACGCTGACGACGGTGCCGCTCTGGGGATGCGAGTCGCACCTGAACTCATCCACCAGGCTCCTGATGAGCGGGATGCCGAACCCCTTGCCCAGCAGTTCTGGGCTTTCCCTGTCGATGATCCCGGTGTCGAAGCCCGGCCCCTCGTCTCTTACCTCGATGGTGAGGAAACCGTCTCCGGCGAGGAAACGGACGAGGATGGGCGTTTTGCCCTCTTTACCGTTGGCGGTATGGACGATAGCGTTGGTGCACATCTCGGAGACGGCGACCTTGAGATCGTCGATGCTCTCCTCGGGGAAACGCATACGCCGGGCTATGGAGCCAACCATCAATCTTGCCAGCCCCACGTACTTGGCTTTTGCGGGCATCTCCAACTCGAAAGCGGTACCGTCGTCGGCGGGCAAGTTCATGCCTCCTCGGCTTGCGCGAGCAGTTCATCCCGGGAGCGGTAGATGGGGAATACCTTGGTGAGCCCGGTGATGCGGAAGATGCGGAGTATCTTCTCCTGTCCGCATATTATGCCCAGCTCCCCGTCGTGGTGTTTCACCCGCTTCAAACCGCCGACCAGCACGCCCAGGCCCGTGCTGTCCAGGAAAGCCACCTTTCCCAGGTCCACGACGAGGCTGTATTTCCCCTCGTCCACCAGGTCCTTGATGACCTCGCGCAGTTTCGGGGCACTGTAGACGTCGACCTCACCGGATAAACCGATAAGCGAGTAGCCACCCAGTTCCTCCAGGGTGACGTCGAGTTCCGCGCCCTCGCGTTCTCCGTCATCCATCATAGATCCACCGTGAAACAGGCTCATACTCCCTATATACCGGGGGCCCCTACGCGGGCCGGACCGGCCGCTTCACTATCGTGCCGCACTTGCTGCATTTAGCCTTGTCTTCCCCGGGCTCGATAGTAACGCGATTGTTGCACTTCGGACACAGAACCCTCAGTATTTCGATGCCCGTCTTCTCATGGCCGTGAGGTCCCCGCGTCATTTTTCACCTCCAGGTACGTAATGGTATTGTCGACACCCTGGACCCTATCAGTCCAAAGACTATTTACCCCCATCCCGGCGCTTTAAAACATGGGGATGGGGTCACCCCCTGACATGTGACCCCATTAGTATACGGGTGTTTACTATTATACAGATGTTTACTATAATGGGGGCGTGGAGGTGATAAGGACATGGAGGGTCTGACGCCGAGGCAGGAGGAGGTGCTCGACCTCGTCCTGGAGGCGCTGGAACGGAGGGGTTACCCGCCCAGCATCCGGGAGATATGCGATGCCCTCGGGCTGTCCTCGACCCGGGGCGCCCTGCGCCACCTGGAGGCCCTGGAGAAGAAAGGCTTTATCACCCGCGCCTCCGGGGCGCGGGCCATACAGGTGCGGGACGGACTGCGCGGCGCCGTCGCCTACCTGCCCCTGGTGGGGGAGGTCCCCGCGGGCCCCCTGCGCCACGCCTCGGAGGAAGTGGAGGAATGGGTGCCCGTGCCCGCCCGCTGGGGCGGCGAGGGGCGGTTCCTTTTGCGCGTGCGGGGGGACAGCATGAGCGGTGACGGCATCCGCGACGGGGACCTGGCGGTGGTGGATCCCGCCCCGGATGCGCGGGATGGCGAGGTGGTGGTGGCGCTGGTGGACGGCGAGGCTACCGTGAAACGCCTGCGGCGGTGCCGGGGGACGGTGGAGCTGGAGGCTTCCAACCCCGCCTATCCCACCCTGCGGGTGAGCAAGGGGGAGGCGGAGGTGAGGCTGGCCGGGAAGGTGGTCTCCCTCCTGCGCGACAGGGTCTGAGCTTCCCGCCCCCGCGGCGAGGACGGCCGGTGGGGGCGCGGGGCGAGTGAGAACATATAAACGGAGAAAAGGAGGGCGCGAGCCCTCCTCGCGTTCCGCGGGGATGACGGGGAAAGGCGAGCGTTATGGTCACCACCATAGAGGAGCCGGTTGACGTGTCGGCGGTCTTCCGCGGCGGCAGGCTGCGCCCCACCGCCTTCCTGTGGCGCGGCCGCAGGTACGACATACGCCGGGTGCTGGGGACGTACCGCGCCCCCAAGGGGCGCTACCTGGAGCTCTATTATTCGGTGATGAGCGATAACCCCGAGGTGTACGAGCTGCGCTTCTCCACCGAGGGCATGAAGTGGAGCCTGGTGAGGGTGCACGGCGAGGGGTAGCGGATGCGGCAGCGGCCCGCCGGGGGAGGCGCGCGAGATGACCCAGTACGTGATGCACGGCCTGCTGCGCCCCGCCGACCAGGAAGGGCCGGCGGCGGGGGAGCGCTGCGTGCTGCACCTGGACATGGATGCCTATTTCGCCTCCGTGGAGCAGAGGGACGTCCCGCTCTACCGCGGCCGCCCCCTCGTCGTCTGCCACACCTCCAGCGATTTCTGCTTCCACGGCGTGGTGGCCACCGCTTCCTACGAGGCCCGCCAGTGGGGGATAAAGGCGGGCATGTCGGTCTGGGAGGCGCGCAGGCGCTGCCCGCAGGCCTGCCTCGTCCACGCCGACATCCCCAAGTACCTGGACAACACCCGGCGCATACTGCGCATCTGCGAACGGCGCTCCCACCGCGTGGAGGTCTTCTCCATCGACGAGGCCTTCGCCGACCTCACCGCTTCCCTGCGGTCCTTTTCCCCGGGAAGAGAGCGCTGGGAGGCGGCGCTGGAGGTGGGAAGGGGGCTGAAAGAGGACATCCGGCGCGAGCTCGGGCTCACCGCCTCCGTGGGCATCGGCCCCAACAAGTTGGTGGCCAAGATGGCCTCGGAGTTCCAGAAGCCCGACGGGCTGACCCTGGTCACGCCGGATCAGCTGCCGCAGGTCCTGGCCCCCCTGGACGTGGACAAGCTGGTGGGGGTGGGAAGGCGCATGCGCCGCAACTTCCGGGCCATGGGCATCGAGACCATAGGGGACCTGGCACGCACGCCGCGGGAGGTGATGGAATACAAGTTCGGGGTCATGGGGCGGCTGTTGTGGAAGGCGGCCTGGGGCCAGGACGACAGCCCGGTGGTGAAGAGCGGCGAGCACCACGAGGTCAAGTCCTTCGGCCACAGCCTCTCCATGCGCGGGGGCAGCAGCGACCGCGCATATCTGGAGAACACCCTGCTGGGGCTGGTGGACGCCGTGACCCGCCGCATGCGCCGCGACGGCTACCTGGGCAGGACGGTCACCCTGCGCCTGCGCGTGGGCTACAGCCTGGGTTATGCCCGCTCCGTGACCCTGGAGGAACACACCGACCTTTCCTCCCCCATCTACGCCGCGGCGCTGGGGCTGCTGCGGCGGGAGGCCGCCTCCGGGCTGTGGAAGGAGCCCGTGACCACGGTGGGGGTCTCGGTGTCGCAGCTGCGGCAGCGCGTGGAGGGCAAACAGGTGACCATCTGGGACTCCCTGGACCCACGGGAGGAGAAACTCACCGCCGCCCTGGACGCGCTGCGGGACCGCTACGGAGAAGGGGTGGTGACCCGGGCTTCCCTGCTGGGCGACTTCGCTGTCTCCGGCATGAACCTCGCCCGGTAATGGGGTCAGGTCTTGTTTTTTGGATACCATAATCTGCCATAAGCTCTATTATCCCTGCTTAAGTGGCTTGTTATTCGTGCGTTTCGGTAAAGATACCCGGGTATCCAAAAAACAAGACCTGACCCCTAAACTACAACGTCACATTAATAATAAGGTCGCCGTCGTCGGTGCGGTGCCATTCGTAGGAAGAGCTCTCCGCCCCCCAGGCCAGCTCGTACAGGGCCTGGGCCATCCCCACCAGGGCCAGGTGCATACTGGGGTTTTCCAGGGTCAGGTTCAGCCGCCTCTCATCCGCTTTGAAGCTGGTGATGTTGCCGAGTCCGCGTATCGCGGCCCAGCTCTTGAAGTCGTAGCCGCTCCTTTTCCAGTTCTCCGCGCTCATGCTGTATTTGCCGTAGCGGCGCTGGGCCTCGATGATGGCCGCGGGGATCGACTCTCCCAGCTCCTCCTCGAGGTCTTCGAACACCGTGTCTATTGCCGCGGGGTCGAAAAGAGCCATTCTTCTGCGCGAGATGGGTTGGATGATGGTGCCCTCTTCAAGGTCCCACCTGCAGCGGGCGACGCTGAGGGGGACACCGCATCCGGGGCAGGCCTCATGTTTGATGTCACCGGGCTTGACTGCGTAGACCTTTCTCCTCAGGCGCTCCTTGAGCTCGATGGGGTGTTCTCCGGGATGGACCGCCAGCAGGTAAACGTCACCGCCTACCCGCTCATACTTGACCCGCATGTCCCGCTGCTCGAATGCCTCCACGGTGGCAAGCATGTCCGCCGCGAAGAAGATGATGGAATAGGGATTGCGGATGATCTGGGTGCGCCAGGAGAAGCTGTCCCAGAGGTCCCACAGCTCGCTGAAGCGGATATCCCCGTAGCCGTAGACCATGCCGATGGTGGTGGCCTGGGCATTCACGGTTTCTCCCAGCTCGAGGATCTCCTGGCGCCTCCCCGGCTCGATCGATGATACCTTGTCGATGGTCTTGCCGCCCCGTATGGACGCCAGCTTCTTTGTCTCCTCCGCAAAGACCCTCTCCATGAACCTCCTGGTGTCCCGGCGCTTCCTTTCCGTCACTATATGCTCTATGGGCACGCCTATCTGTTCCTCCACGCCGCGGAAGACGTTGTCGATGTTGCCCGACTCGTAGAACACCATGCGCGCGCCGGGAGAATAGGATATGGAGATTACGCCGCTGTCCTCCCACGTGAAAACCCCGCTGATCAACCTCGGCACGCCGCAAGACCCGCACAGATCGATATCAGCCATCTCTGTTCCCTCCACGCGCTGTGGCCAACCGGCCGCTCACATAGATTATTTCGTCCCTTCCGGCTATATCCCTTATTATGCGTGTATTTCGTCCCCAGGTGCCAGATATCCTGTTCCCGCAGCCCCCGTGTGCCCGACCCCGGCCGCTTAAAGCGGCGACAACGCCGCATCCCGTTCCCCGCGTGGAGCGTGCGACGGAACCGCAAGCTGGTGCAGGTGGTAGAATATTTCTTTGGCTGGAGGGGGTGAAGACCGAGGAGGACGATGAAGAAAAAAGCATCCCGCCTGTCCAGGACCATAAAAGGGGCCGCAGCGGCCCTGCTCGCCGCCGCCGCGGCCGCCGCGGGCACGGTGGTCTTCGGCATAATGGACTATCTTTACGAGCCCGAGTTCTTCCGCCCGGGCAAGAAGCCGCGGCCGAGCACGGAGACGGCGCCGGGCGAAGCGAGTTTGAACCCGACGCTGGTACGTTCCGGGGGAGGGAGGCAGACGGTCACTTTACTCTTCCGCTGCGGCCCGGGGGGGATATCGGAGGACGGCGGGATAAAGGTCGGCTTGTGCCGCCTGATCGATTTCGGGAGCAAAGGGAGGCGCCAGGCTTACCTTTACGCCGATGGTTGGGGGCCCAAGCAGAACCGCCACCCCCGCCTGCCGAATTATTACTCCTGCGAACTCAAGACCGCCGGGAGCGCGCGCCTGGAGGTGGCGCCCCAGGGCTTCTTCCCACTGCGGGGAGCGCTGCGCTTCCTGGGCAGGGAATTCCTGCGCCAGTGCGGGGTTAAGCTGGAGCGCCTGGACATCCTCTACCTGTACCTGGAATTGAGGAAGGTCCGCATCCGCGTCAGGGGTGACCGCCTGCAGGAGGGGGACGAGGTCATCATCACCTTTGGCGATACCCGCGCCGGGAGCAGCGGCTGGTCTTCGCCCTCCCATCCCTCGCGTATCGATGTCGCGGTGGAGGTTGACGAAAGGGCGACAGGGCGCTACCGCCTCATAGCCGACTGCCCGGTCCTTGCCGCGGTGGGGGGCGAGGCCAAAAGCCTTGAGCTCTTGCTCTCCTCTTTCTCGCCCCGGGGTGAGGGATGGCTGCTGTTGCGCGCGGTGGACGGGCGCGGCGACCTTGACCCCACCTTCACGGGCGATGTCGAAATCATCCCGGCGCCGGGGCTGGAGTTGCCCCATAGGGTTTCGTTCCGCCCCGGGGATGGGGGGATCGTCCGCGTGGCCTGCCGGGTGACGGAGCCCGGTGTGTATCGCGTGGGAGCCGCCGGCAAGGGCATCGCGGGGGAGAGCAACGCCGTGGTATACGGGGAGGGAGAACGCATTTTCTGGGGCGACATCCACGTGCACACCGCCCTGTGCGACGGATGCCTCGAACCGGGCCGTTTCTACCTGGAGGCCCGCGACGAGCTGGGGCTGGATTTCGCTGCCATCACCACCCACGACACCATGGACGAACTCGAGCCCTCCGGGCGCGAGGAAGAATGGGAGCTGATGCAGGACCTGCAGAGGGAACACAACGAGCCCGGGCGGTTCGTGACCTTCCTGGGATACGAATGGTCCGACCACAAGCAGGGGCACCGCGGTGTTTTCTACGCGCCCGACGAACCTGACCCGCAGCTCTACAGCTTCGTGAGCCCCGAGAGCGATACGGCGGGCAAGCTGGAGGCACTGCTGCGCGAGCACGAGGCAATGGTCATACCTCATCATACCGCATGGCGGCGCATCTTCATGCCCCTGCTCAACTGGTTGAAGTTCCTGCACATGAAGATACCCGCATCCTATACCTGGTGGGGCCCGGAGAGCGAGCAGCAGCGGCTGGTGGAGATATACAGCATGCACGGGTCATCCGAGAGCTACGGGGGCCCTTACCCCATCACCCACGGCGACCCGCGGGGATGGTTCCCGCGCTCACTGCGGGACGACCGCAGCGCCCCCGGGCGCTGCAACTACGTGCAGGAGGCGCTGGCGGCGGGGCTGCGCCTGGGCATCATCGCCGGCAGCGACCGACACGACTACGCCGTGGACGAGAGGTACCACCCCATTGATATATATCCACGCGGGCTGACCGCCATCCAGGCCGACGAGTTGACGCCGCAGGCTTTGTGGAGGTCCCTGTGGAACCGCCGGGTCTACGGCACCACCGGGAAGCGCATCGTGCTCGGCCTGTACGCGGACGGGATGCCCATGGGCAGCGAGTATGTCTGCCCCGGCCACCCGCGCCTGCACGGCAGCATCATCGGCACCGCCCCCATTAGGTCAGCGGAACTTCTGCGCCACGACGAGCGCGGCTACACCATCGCCTGGTCGGCGGGCGGTGCGGCGGAGGCGGCCTTCGATTTCGTGGACGAAGACCTGAGGGGAGAGGGTTTCTATTACTTGAGGGTGGAGCAGGAGGACGGTCACTGCGCCTGGTCCAGCCCCGTATGGGTCATGCGGTAGTGGGTGATAAGGTAGAAGGCCGCGAGGCCCCGCCAGGGGGCCCACGGCTCCAGGACCTCCCTCACGTCCCGGGCCGAAAGCTCTTTCCCTCCCCCCAGGTAATGGCCGACGGCCCTGCGCACGCCGAGGTCTGAGGCCGGGACGACGTCCATCCTCCCCAGGCCCCTCACCATGACGTATTCGGCGGTCCACTCCCCGATGCCGCGGTAGGAGCGCAGCAGCGCGATGAGCTCGTCGTCGGGCATCTCCTCCCATGACCCGGTATCGATCTCCCCCCCGGCTATCATCCCCGCCAGCTCGATCAGGCTTTCGGCCTTGCGCCGCGAGAGGCCGCAGGAACGCAGCTCGTCCACAGTCAGCGGGGCGATGTCCCGGGGGCGGGGGAAGGCCGTCAACCTTCCGGCCGGGGCGCCGAAAGATGAGAGCAGGCGTTCCCTGATCCCCCTCGCCGCCTGCATGGATATCTGCTGTTCGGTGACGGCGATGAGCAGCATGTGGAAAAAATCCGGGGGGCGGAAGGGCTTGAGTCCGATGAGCGAGTTGATGATGGGCCGCATCGTCCTGTCACGGCGCAGGAGGCGGTAGAAGGGCTCCAGCTGGAGATCGGCGTTGAGCATGTCGCGCATGCGCTGCTGAAAAGGACGTGTCTGCCCGGGCATGGGGTCAGCGATGAGCTCGACCACCGCGGGTTCCTCACCGGTCTGCTTGATATAGATATAGGTGGGCTTGTCGTCCCACCACATGGCGAAGGCGCCCTCACGCGAGGCGTTGCGGCCAGAAAAGGTGGTGAGGTTGCGCCACGAGAGCCGGAAGTCGAAAGGTGCTGCACATATGATCCTCATAAAGGGATTATAGCAGCCCGGGCCGCCGGGCAACGGTCTTGTGGCCCGGGGGCTCCAGGCAAGGGTCTCGCTCGGTTACGCACCCTGCCTTGCGAAAGAAAACCTGGCAATGCGCGCTCGCTGCGACCGACCCGCAGTTCCCCGGGCTGGGGGTTGCGCAGACGGAGCCGTCCATGACCGCGCAGGCGAGCCCGGGCAGCGCTTTTTATGCAGGCGACACTCGGAAGTGACCCTGCCCTTCAGCCGCCGGTATGCCCGGTTCCTGGTCGCAGCGACCGGCCTCCGGTTCCCTGGCCGGGGGTGGACCACCCCGGTCCTCCTTTCAGGATGCATCACGGCAGGCGTTAAACTATCATAAGTAGCGGTGTAAGCACTTGGGATGGGTGGTGTCGATGCGGCTGCTCACGGATATGCTCGAGTTCCTGTTCTTCCCGGGGCTCCTCTTCGTGGCCGCGTGCGGTTTCCTCATCCTCCGCGCGGAAGGCCGCCTGCTGGCGGCCTTTTACGGGGTCAGGGGACTGCGCCCGCGCGGCATGCCCCTGGGCGAGGCGCTGAAACATCTTCCCTCCGCGGGCGAGCTCACGGCGGCGGTCTTGGTAATGGCGTCCATGGGGCTGTCCGGGGTACTGCTGGTCGGCGCCAGGGGAGACCTCTTCGTGCTCTTCCTCCTCTTCGCGGCGGCGGAGATGCTCTCCCTTTACCTGGTGGCGGCGCGGGGCGACGAGCAGGCCCTGTACGTCCCGCTCCTGTTCCGCACGTCTCTTTGCAGGATGACGGCCCTGCTGGGCATAGCTTTGAGCCTGTCCCTCCGTTTCCCCGCCGCCTTCTCCCCGGGGCTCGATACCCTGCGGGGTGAGGGAGCGCCCTGGGCGGCGCAGATGTGGGGCGGCCCGGGATTCGCGTTCATCACCGCCTCCCTGGCATGCGCCGGCCTGGCCTATTTCCTCTTCCTCTTAGGCCGCCCCCCGCTTGCGAGCCGCCGGGGGGAGGGCGGAGCCGGGGGCCGGGGCGCAGTTCATCCCGCCATGGTCGAGGGACCGCAAAGGGCCGCGGGCTTCATCCTCTGCGTGGTGCTCTTCCTGGGATATCCGTGGGAAGGGTGGACGGGAAAGCTGCTGTGGTCGGCGGCCGCTCTCGGTGTGGTGGCTGTGGTCACCCTGGCGCGCGCATGGCTGGAGGGGCGCGGGACCGTCCTGGCCAGGAGGCTGCAGGAAGCGGCCCCGCTCCTCGCCCTGTTCTCCTTGGCCATGGCTTTCTCGGCGGTCATCACAAACGGGACGTGGGGCCGGTAATGCGCTCATCCGGCACGGGACCGAAGGAGTGTGGCCGCGGGACATGAAGGCCACGTACGTGCTTCCAACCCTGCCTCTGGCCGCGGCGGCGGCGGGCACGCTCTTCCTCGTTGCCATGCGGTTCCGCCGCATGAGATGGGCCGCGCTGGCCTTTTACGCCCTGTCCGTCCCGGCCCTGGCCGTCCTCGCTTACCGCTTCTGGGACCATCACGTCGGTCCGGAGGAGTTTTGCTTCTGGCAGTTCGCCGTCACTCCCGCCGCCCTATCGTTCCTCATGCCGCTGGCGGCGGTGTCTCCGCTCCTTCTCTGGTCGGTGCAGGTGAAAGGGGCGGCGGGGAAACGGGATAACGCCGTATCGGCCCTGGCCTCCCTGGGCCTCGGCGCCGCCATGGCCGCCGCCATGAGCCAGCACCTTTACTTCGTGGCCTGCATGTCCGCGCTGGCTTCCTGGAGCCTGGCGGGCACAGCCGTGCTCAAGGGAAGGAAGGCGGCACGCCTGCTGCCCTGCGTGTTACCCCTGGCGGCGTCGGACTTCTGCCTGGCGCTGGGCCTGTTTTTGTTCTACATGTCCGACCGCACGCGGGGGCTGTTCTTCCCGCCGTCACCCCTCAAGCCCACGGGCATGCTCGCCGCTTCATGCACCCTTCTCCTGGCGGCAGCCCTGATGCGCCTGGGTTGCTTCCCCCTACAGGGGTGGATGGGCGGGATATCCCGGGGGGGAAGGGAACTGCGCCTGCTCCATATCGCGGCCGTTGACCTCACCCTCGGGGCCTTGCTGCTCTATTGCGTCAGCCGTGTCTTCTTCGTCTGGGACGGCCCGTGGGTATGGATATGCCTGGGCATCGCCGCGTTGTCGCTGCTGGAGACCGGGCGCGAGCTCCTGCACGTGCGCGGCGGGGACGTGGCCTGGGGGCTTCTCTGCGCCTCCTGCGGTGCCGCCATCGCCCTTACCGCGGCACCCGGGGGGCAGGCCGCCGCCGCGGCGTCGCGGCTTACCCTGTGGGCGGCCGTGCCCGCCCTTGCCCTGGTAGCCCTGGGGAGTGGACACTCGCCCGGACTGAGATGGGCGGGGGTGGTCGGGAGCGCTTCGCTCATGGGATTGCCGCCGCTCGCCGGTTTTGCCTGCCTGTGGATGGGGCTCCAGGCCTTGGCGGGAAAGTCCGCGGGCGGAGAGACGGTCATCTTCCTCGCGGCCGTTCCCCTCCTCTTCACGGGAGCTCTTGTTTCCGGGTCCGTCGCCGTCCTCATGCCGCGGGGGCAGGGGGGGGAGAGGGCTCTCGCCTTCGCGGGTCCCTGCGCCGTGCTTTTGGCCGCATGCTGCGCGGCCGTGGGCCTTTACCCCGGTGCCATCATCGACCTGGTCATGCGCGAGTACGGACTGCACCTGGACATCCCCTTTGCCGCGTGGACGTCGTTGGGTTGGGCCGTGCTCATAAGCGCGGGCCTGGTGTTGCTCGTGGCCTCCGCCTGGACCCACAGGTGGAAGGGTTTCCGAGGCGGCGTTCACCACGTGGGGCTCTCGCTGCCGCTACTGCCGGAGAGAAGGCCCTTCCCGCTGTCGCTCTCGGGCGGCAAAGGGATCAGGGCATCAGCGGTGTGCGGCGTTATCGCGCTGTATGCGGCGTGGATCGGCTTTATGATATTCCTGGGCATCGCGTGAGCGGTCAGGGAGTGCGGGTAATGCTCGGAGCGGCTTATGGGGGATAAGAACAGGCGAACGGCCAGGGGGCAGCTGGATCTCCTGCCTACGGAGGGGATAGACTGGTCGCACCTCGAGCCCACGCGCAGGGTGTGGCTGGAGGACGTCGGCGGAGACCACCGCGCCCGCCTTGACTTCCTGTCCGGCCAGGGTCTGCGGCTGATGATGGCGGACCGCGGGCCGGGGATGGGGGAGACGCTGCACTTCTCGAACCCCAGGGACGGCGAGACCCTGCACCTGAGGGCGCAGGGGGGGAGAAGTCTCCTGCCCGAGGCGGCGGGTTTTTTCCCTGCGGCCCGCGTCTGGCAGGGGTTTCTGCACGGAGATGAAGACGGGGGCTCGCGGGGTCCGATACCCGCAAACTCCGTCGTGCGTTACGGCCTCCTCCTGGAGGTGGAGGGGGGGTTCGTGATCCGGTCGAGCGTGGCATGGAGGGAATATCCCCAGGGGGTCCTGCGCGGGGTCAAGGCGAGCCGGGCCGCT
>CAYPZH010000010.1:0-14350 GCA_964415205.1 uncultured Actinomycetota bacterium
CCGACGGCGGCACGCGCACCGCCGCTATCAACGGCGCTTACGTGGCACTCTACGATGCTTTCCGCCGCATGGTGGAGGAGAAGAGGCTTCCGGAGGTGCCGCTCACCGGGTCGGTGGCCGCCATGAGCGTGGGCATGGTCGGCGGAGTGCCCCTCCTGGACCTGGATTTCGAGGAGGACTCGGGGGCGGAGGTGGACATGAACGTGGTCATGACCGGCAGCGGCGCCCTGGTGGAGCTGCAGGGGACGGCGGAAAAGAGGGCTTTCAGCCGCGAGGAGCTGGACGCCATGCTGGAACTCGCCGGCAGGGGCATCGAGAAGGTGACCTGGTTGCAGAACAAGGCCCTCTTCGCCGCGGACGGAGTGGCCGCGCTGGGGGACGGCGCTTGAAAGCCGCAAGGCTTGCGCTGGCCACGGGCAACCAGGGTAAGGTCAGGGAGATGCGCGCCCTCCTTTCCGGCCTGGGCATCGAGGTATTGACCAGTGACGATTTCCAGGAGTGGCCCGTCCTGGAGGAAGCGGGAGAGACTTTCGAGGAGAACGCCTCGTCCAAGGCGCTGACTCTGTCGCGCTGGGCCGCCATGCCGGCGCTGGCGGACGACTCCGGCCTTGAGGTCGAGGCGCTCGAGAGGAGGCCCGGCGTGTTGAGCGCGCGCTACGCTGGGAGGCAGGGGGACGACGCCGCCAATATCGCACGCCTGCTGCGGGAGATGCGGGATATACCGGAGGAGCGCAGAAAAGCCTGTTTCGTCTGCGTCCTCGTCCTGGCCTCGCCGGAGGGTGAGAGCATAAAGATCAGGGAGACCTGCGAGGGCATCATAGCCACGGCTCCCCGGGGGGAGCTGGGTTTCGGATACGACCCGGTGTTCGTCCCGGAAGGAAAGGATAAGACCATGGCCGAGCTGCCCCTGGAGGAGAAGAACGCCGTAAGCCACCGCGGTAAGGCCCTGCGCCGCCTGCGTTCCCTGCTGGAAGCGGGCGAACCCGCCTGGTTCTTCAACCCTTAGCGCAACACTTTGGGGTCAGAGCTCGAAAGTCGCACCCCGGAATCGGAGATCAGAAGCAGGATCCCACCGGGCTCTCGACGGCAGGGAGTATGAGCCGGCTTCTTGGTGGGACAGGGGAGGTAAGATGGGCAAGACTATCAGGTCCGTGGCCACCGTATCCACCCATATCGACCGTCCCGTCGAGGAGGTCTTCGATCTCATCACCACCGCCTCGAAATGGGTGCAGTGGCACCCGGCCACAGTCTTTGTCTCCGGCGACATAGACCACCCCGCCCTGGAGGGCGAGACCATCGTCGAGAAGGTGAGGTTCGGCATAACGCGGGATATATTCGCCTGGAAGGTGGTGGAGCGCCAGGCGCCGTACCGCTGGGTCATCCGCGCTAAAAGCCAGCGCCACGGGCAGAAGGTTAAGATCGCCTATACCTTGAAACCGGAAGACGTCGGCACGTTCTGGGAAAGGGAGATGACCTTCTACCTGCCACGATGGTTCGGGTTCCTGGACAAGCTCTTTTTCAACCGCATGCTTGTGAAGAACTCGCAGACAGCCGTGCGGCAGTTGAAAGAGCTGATGGAATCCGGGTGAAAAATGGAGCGGGAGACGGGCCTCGAACCCGCGACCTAGAGCTTGGAAGGCTCTCGCTCTTCCAACTGAGCTACTCCCGCTCGCTTCCGCTATATTCTAGCATAGCCCAGACGGACACCGGACAAGAATCGGGTGGTAAAAGCTGGTCGGGGTGGGCGGATTTGAACCGCCGACCTCATGCTCCCAAAGCATGCGCGCTAACCAAGCTGCGCTACACCCCGACGTATAGATTATAGCATCCGGCTTTGACGCGGCCCTGGCTTTGACGCGGCCCTTATAGATAGCTGGCGCGGTCGCGCATATAATGGTTGTGCGCGATAAGGGCCGGATATACGCTTTCTGTCTGTCTCCAGACGGCCAACGGAGAGGATGGACAGGGCACGGGAGGGGTTCTGGCCTTCAATAAACGGAATATTGAGCGCACCGGCATGCGATAAGAGCGGGAGGAAAAGACGATGATAGTGGAGAAGGGCTGGTTCATCATCACGCTGCAGTTCGGGCCGGACGACGTGTTCTTCTTCGAGGACTGGGACGAGACACCGGTGGGGCCCTACAGCGCACTGATGCACTTCACACCCGATGACCACCGCACCCTCTATGCCTCCAACGAGGCGGGAAGGGACCTCTTATCGACCATCCACCGTTCCGACGAGCAGGTGGTGACCGACATCGCCTCTCGCCGCCTGAACGGCCGCTGGACCATCGAGCTGGATACGGGAGAGAAGGGATTGCTCCATATAGAGGTTGATTACGGGGACAACCTCGCGCTCAAACTGATGAATCCCGTACTGCGCCTCATCCCGGACGTCATCGTCCGCAACCCCCTCTACTGCAAGATGGTGCCCAGGCTGGCGGTGCCCATAATGGGAACCGATCCCGATACCAGGATGGCCGGGTCCACCGAGCTGGGGCGCAAGAGCCGCTTCCGCATGGAGAAGGTCTATCTGGTCAGCGGCGGTCGCTGCACCTGGGGCGGCGCCGACCTCGGCCCCCTTACCGACTGCTGCTACCAGCACGACCTGGGTGACTACCGGCCGGTATCCAAACCTGCAGTCAGCTACCTCTCCTACATAGTGGAGTGAAGCGGCCGCCCTAGACGAGGCTGGTATATATTGTTAGCGCCGGTCCTCCAGCGCCTCTCGGCCGTAATGGACCGGCCGCAAACCGCGCAGGTGCGCAGCGGCATCCCAAGCCCGGTTTGTCCCCGCCTACCGGCCCGGATATCATTATATGTTAGAGCAAGCGAGAAACCTGTTGCGGCAAAAGCACCATCCAACGTGGATACCGGCGCTTAAGACGCACAAGGGGAGCGGCTTCATGTTCAAGCCTTCGCGTAAAGACGTGGAGAATATCTTCCATTACGTGGGCATGGTCCTCATCGTACTGGGGCTGTGCATGTTCGTTCCCATGGTCATAGGCATGGTGGCGGGCGAGTGGTCGGCGGTTCTGGAGTTCTTGATCTCCGCCGGAATAACCATAGGCGTCGGGAACCTCCTATATTTCTGCCTGCGCTCCCAGGGCAGGGTCACCTGGAACCAGGGCCTGGTTATCGTGGCCATGACCTGGTTCTTCGCCATGGTCTTCTCCGCCCTGCCCCTCTATCTCAGTGGGCAATACTCTTCCTTTATCGATGCGTGTTTCGAGTCCATGTCCGGACTGGCCACAACGGGGTTGACCCTGGTGCATGACCTGGACCACATGTCCTACGGCATCAACTTCTGGCGCCACTTCATCATGTTCCTGGGAGGGCAGGGCATCGTTGTGCTGGTGGTCACCTACTTCATGCCGGGCACCAGCGTGGCCGCGCAGATGTACATGGGCGAAGGGCGGGAGAGGGTCGCGCCAAACGTCATCGAGAGCTCCCGCTTCATCTGGAAGGTGAGCGTGGTCTACCTCGCAGTTGGTACGCTGGGCCTTGGGATATGCATGATGCTCGAGGGGGTAGCTCCGGTTCGGTCCTTCTTCCAGTCTTCGTGCCTGTTCATGGCGGGTTTCGACACCGGGGGGTTCACGACCCAGGCCTTGAGCGTCGGCTATTACCACAGCCTGGCGGTGGAGCTGATAACCGTGGTCTTCATGCTCTTGGGCATGGTCAACTTCGCCGTACAGTACGAGGTGTGGAGGGGGCGTCCCAGCGAGCTGGTGAAAAACATCGAGCCGCGGGTACTGGCGGCGACCGTTCTACTGCTCACGGGCGCGATCCTTGCAGGGTTGAGCCTGGCGGGCACCTTCGGGTCGTTCGGGGCGGAGCTGCGGCGCGGGTTCTATCATCTCATCTCCGGACACAGCGGGACGGGGTTCATGACCGTTTACGGCCTGCATCTAGGAGAGCGTTGGGGAGAACTCGCCCTCTTCGCCCTTATCCTGGCCATGGGTATCGGTGGCTGCGCCTGTTCCACCTCCGGGGCCATCAAAGCTTTCCGCATCGGCTTCTTGGCCAAAGATATAAAGCTGAAGGCAAGGCAGGCCCTTTCACCGGCGTCTGCGGTAATGGTCGAGCGTTTCCATCAGATAAGGGATATGACCATGACGGAGGGGATGGTGAGGGCGGCGATGCTCACCACAGCACTCTACCTGCTGCTCTACCTGCTGGGCACGGTGGTCGGCCTCTTCTACGGCTATGGTCTTACCGCCTCCGCCTTCGAGTCGGTAAGCGCCGCGGGGAACGTGGGCCTGACCACAGGGGTGACCAATTACACCATGCCGGTTCTGCTGAAGCTGGTCTATATATTCGAGATGTGGGCCGGGAGGCTGGAGGTCATGGCGGTGGTGGTGATGTTCGTCTATTTCCTGAGCATGTTGAGGAGGGGGAGGGTATGAGGAAGGCGCTACCGTGCATGCTCATGGCGGTCTCCGTCCTCCTCTTACCGGTGACGCTGCCGGTTTGCGTTGCCGCGGAGAGGGATGCGGCGGTCGAGGTGAGCATGGCCGACCTTTTAAACGATTGGGAGAAGCTCGACGGCAGCGAGGTCATCTTCAGGGGGGAGGCCATAGGGGACGTCATGCGCAGGGGAGACCACGCCTGGGTCACCATTAACGACGATCTCTACAGCCGGGAGGCGCGGCTGGAGGCCGGCAAGCTGCGGGGCGGGAACAGCGGCATCGGCGTGTGGCTCCCCATCGCCGAGGCGGAGAAGATAGAGGTGCTGGGAAGATTCGGGACGGTGGGGGACTTCGTGGAGGTGCGCGGGGTGTTCAACGCTACCTGCCTGGAGCACGGCGGCGACTTCGACATCCACGCCTTTTCGCTTACGGTCATCTACCCTGGAAGAGAGGTCGATGCCAGCCCCGATATGGGAAAATACCTCGGCGCCGTGTTCGCCGCCCTCTTCGCCATCGGGACCACGGTGCCCCTCCTGCGGCGCCGCAGGCGCGAAAGGGAGAGCGACAGGTCCCCGTTCATAAGACAAAACCCTTGGGGTCAGAGCTAAAAAGTTGCGTTTTGCATGTGAGGACGCAAGCGATCAGCTCTGACCACGCTGTTACAGTGAGAACGCGACTCTACAGCTCCGAAGCCACTGCTTACAGTGAGAACGCAACTTTTGAGCTCTGACCCCAAAAGAAGCAGCGGAGGCGAAAGCCTCCGCTCGCTATGCTTGGGGTGAGCGACGGGACTTGAACCCGCGACCTCTGGGGCCACAACCCAGTGCTCTTCCGGCTGAGCTACGCCCACCATGTTCATACTGGCACGCCTGGGAGGACTCGAACCTCCAACCTGCGGATTAGAAGTCCGCTGCTCTATCCTTTGAGCTACAGGCGCACGGTCCGCAAGAAAAAGTATAACACCCCCTCGTATCCCTATAAACCGGAGCGGCTCTGCCTGCTCCGTGCCCTTTGTATAGCCAAATAGCCATGGAATGACAGGGGCGTATATATCCGGCCAGCAATATGACAATGTGTCCAGGCATCGTCTGCAGGGCCCCCCTTTGCCCAGGACTTCATGGTGTTCGGGCGAGGCTTTCTCTGCGCAACCCCCTGCCCGGGGACTGCTGGGTCGGTCATAGCTAGGTTTCTCGCAGAACGAGAAACCGTATTGCGAGAAGCAAAGCGGCGTGGCAAGCTCGTTTGATACATACGTACACGATTTGCTGCTGATCCATGGAGCGAGACCGTTACCCAGAGGGCTGGCCTGGATATAGACGAGGCCCGGGCACCTCAAGGCTTGGGTATACTTCAGATTGCCACCTAAAGTTGCCCGTAGTAGTATATTTATCGTTCCTGAACCCCATATTTTCGGGCGAGAGTGGCGGAATGGTAGACGCGCTGGGTTTAGGACCCAGTGGTTTTTAACCGTGGGGGTTCGAGTCCCCCCTCTCGCACCAGGAGCTCCCGCACCCGCACGGGGGTGGGATTTTTTTCGACCGGTCCGGGCGAACGAATGCCGTGTACGGGAAGGAGCACGTGAGGTGGCCGTAAAAGCTGAGATGGAGGAAACGGACAAGAACAAGGTGCACATAAAGGTCGAGGTCCCCGCGGAGGACATCGGCAAGGCGGTGGATCGCGCCTTCCGCGAGATCGCCAGGGAGGTCATGATCCCCGGATTCCGCAAGGGAAAGGCACCGCGCCGCGTACTGCAGGCCAGGCTGGGCATGGATGCCATCTATGACGAGGTAAAGCAGTCCAACCTGCCGGACTATTATGCCCAGGCCCTGGAGCAGCTGGGGATCGAGCCCATAGACGAGCCCGAGATAGACTTCGACGAGATCGAGATCGAGGAGGGCAAGCCGCTGACCTTCGAGGCCACGGTGGAGATAAAACCCCGGGTAGAATCGATCGACTACAAGGGCGTGGAAGTAGAGCGCCCGGACGAGGAGGTCACCGGCGAGGAAGTGCAGAGGGTGATCGACAACATGCGCGAGAAGTTCGCCCAGCTTGAAGTGGTCTCGGGCAAGGTTCTCGCCGACGGCGACTTCGCCCTCATCGACTTCGACGGCACGGTGAACGACGTCGCATTCGAGGGCGGATCCGCCAGGGACTTCATGCTGGAGGTGGGTACGGAGGACATCTGGCCCGAGTTCAATGAGGAACTGAGGGGAAAGCGCAAGGGGGACATCCTGGACATCAAGGTGAAGATGCCGGAGCAGTTCCCCGAAGAGGAGCTGGCGGGCAAGATCGCCTCTTTCAAGGTGATCGTGAAGGAGGTCAAGGTCAAGAAGCTGCCCGAGGCCGATGACGATTTCGCCAAGGAGTCCAGCAAGTTCGACACCATAGCCGAGCTGGAGGAGGACATTCGCGGCAAGCTGGCCGAGGCGAAGAAATCACAGGCGCGGGAATCGGTGCGCATGCAGGTGCTGGAAAAGCTCGCGGAAGGGCTTGAGGTGGAGATACCGGAGAAGATGGTTGAGGATTATTCCCAAAAGCGCAGGCAAGACCTGGAAGCGCGCCTTTCCTCCAGCGGCATCTCGCTGGACGACTACCTCAAGGCGGTCGATTATACTCCCGAGCGCATGGACGAGGAGTTCGAGGAGGAGGCGCGGAGGCTCATCCGCAACGAGCTGGTCCTTGACGCGGTGATCCGCGCGGAGAAGCTGGAGGTGAGCGACGAAGAGCTGCAGGAGGAGATAGGGGAAAGGGCGGATATGTTCGGCGTGCCGCCGGAGAGATTCCGCAAGGTGTTGGAGGAAAGGGGCGGCATCGAGGAGATGCGGGAGGACCTGCGGCGCAGGAAAGCGCTCAAGTTTTTGGGGGACAATGCCGTTTTTGCCGGTGAAGGAGGCAAAGCAGCCACCGACGCCGCGACGTCCGGGGATGAGACCGCTTCGGGAGGGGGAGAGCCGGAGGGGGGTGCAGTGGCCCCCGCAGACGAGACCGCCGAGGAGAGGGGCCCGGAGGAAGATGTGTAAACGTCATGTCGGCCGGTGTCGGCACACGGGTATAATCTAAGCGAAAGGCTGACCTGTGGAGGAAAAAGGTGATCTGAAATGACGAACAGCCTGATACCCATAGTGATCGAACAGACGAACCGCGGCGAGAGGTCGTTCGACATCTACTCCCGGCTGCTCAAGGACCGCATCATCTTCCTGGGCACCGAGATAGACGACCACGTGGCCAACGTGGTCATGGCGCAGTTGCTGCACCTGGATTCGGAGGACCCTGGGAAGGACATCCACATCTACATCAACAGTCCCGGCGGGGTGGTCACCTCGACCCTGGCCATCTACGACACCATGCAGTACGTGAACTCGGACGTCTCCACCATCTGCATCGGACAGGCGGCGTCGGGGGCGGCGCTTTTGCTCTGTGCCGGCGCGCCGGGCAAGCGCTTCGCGCTTCCCCACTCCCGGGTGCTCCTGCACCAGCCGGCGGGAGGGACGAGCGGCCAGGCGGTGGACATCGACATCCACGCACGCGAGATCCTGCGCCTGCGCGACCTGCTGGACGAGATCCTGTCCGAACACACCGGACAGCCCCTGGAAAAGATAAGGGCCGACACCGACCGCGACTTCATCATGACCGCGGAAGAGGCCATGGAGTACGGGGTAATCGACGCGCTTATAGAAAAGAAGCGCGAGGAAGAGGAGAAGTTAAAGTAAGAAACGGCGTATCGCGGCAGCGCCGCGGGAGCGGGAGGAATAATACCTGTAATGAAGAGGCGGTCGGGGCCGATAATACAGTTAGGCGATACGGAGGAAGTGTTTTATGGCTAAGTTCGGAGAAGGCGGAGACCTGCTCAAATGCTCGTTCTGCGGCAAGAGCCAGCGGCAGGTGAAGAAGCTCATCGCCGGACCTGGAGTCTATATCTGCGACGAGTGCATCGACCTGTGCAACGAGATCATCGAGGAGGAGCTCTCCGAGACCCCGGAACTGCGGCTGGAGGAGCTGCCCAAGCCAAGCGAGATATACGACTTCCTCAACGATTACGTCATCGGGCAGGAGAAGGCGAAGAAGATCCTCTCCGTGGCCGTCTATAATCACTACAAGCGCATCCAGGTGGGCTCCTACGCCGACGACGACGTGGAGCTGCAGAAGAGCAATATCGTGCTCATCGGCCCCACCGGCTGCGGCAAGACCCTGCTGGCGCAGACCCTGGCGCGCGTGCTCAACGTGCCCTTCTGCATCGCCGACGCCACCACCCTCACCGAGGCCGGCTACGTTGGCGAGGACGTCGAGAACATCCTCTTGAAGCTGATCCAGGCGGCGGACTACGACGTCAAGCGGGCGGAGACCGGGATCATCTACATCGACGAGGTGGACAAGATAGCCCGCAAGTCGGAGAACCCCTCCATCACCCGCGACGTCTCCGGCGAGGGCGTGCAGCAGGCACTGCTGAAGATCCTCGAGGGCACGGTGGCCAGCGTGCCGCCCCAGGGCGGGCGCAAGCACCCCCACCAGGAGTTCATCCAGATAGACACCACCAACGTGCTCTTCATCTGCGGCGGCGCCTTCGCGGGGCTGGAGGGCATCGTCGAGAACCGCATCGGCAAAAAGGGCGTGGGCTTTGGCGCGGACGTGCGCAAGAGGGAGGACAAGGAGATCGGCGAGATCCTCGAGCAGGTCATGCCCGAGGACCTGCTAAAGTACGGGCTCATTCCCGAGTTCGTGGGCAGGCTGCCGGTGATCGCCGCCTTCCACGGCCTCAAGGAGGAGGACCTGGTGTGCATCCTCACCGAGCCCAAGAACGCCCTGGTGAAACAGTATAAGAAGTTCTTCGAGTTCGACGGCGTGGAGCTTCGCTTCACCGACGGGGCGCTCAAGGCCATCGCCCGCAAGGCCACCCAGAGGACCACCGGTGCGCGGGGCCTGCGCGCCATCATGGAGGAGAGCCTGCTCAACGTGATGTACGAGCTGCCCTCGCGCAACGACATCATCCGCTGCGTAGTCACCAAGGACACCGTGGATAAGGGCATCGAGCCCACCCTGGTCACCTCGGGCGCCGAGTACAAGGACGAAGAAAGCGCCTGACCCGGGCGCCAGACCGTTTTCCCAACCGCCTGAACCAGGCTTCGACCTGCGTCCCCGCTATCCTGAAAGGTTTACCAGGTCGTAAGCCCCCTCCCTCTTCCTCTCGTCTCACCCATATTGACCGCATTTCCTGCCCGGAACTATATTTGAGGTGTAATCAAAATCCATCCATGCAGGGTTTGCCGGTATCGTGCGGAAAGGCGTCCGGGGCCGTCTAAAGGTGCAAAGAACCGGCAGGGGTGCCTTCCCGATCAGAGTTCGGGGGTGACGAGATGATGATCCTTTTCAGAATGAAGCACTGCGCGCTGCGCTGGGTTGTCCTTGTCGCGGGGCTGCTCCTGATGGCGATGCCCGTTACGGCGGGGGCCGCTTGCGTCGAAGGCACTACGGCGGCGATCGGCGCCAGGAACGGCGTATACGGTGATGTCACCGTGCCGGACGAGGTATGGGAGCCCTGCGCCCCTGGCGGCATCTCCTCCTTGAGTGTTTCCGAGGTCGAGGCGGCCAACCAGAACACCGCCTATGCCATCATCGACAACAGTCCGGGCAAGGTGCTCAAGACCACCGATTACGGCGACAGCTGGTCTGTGATCGACCTGGCATCGGGGTTCGGTTGGACGAACCAGATATCCGTGGTCGACGACCAGACCGTCTGGGTGGGCAGCACGCACAGCCCGGGATTGGGAGTGGCCATCACCACCAACGGCGGCGGCATGTGGGGGTACGCGGGAGGACCGGCCTATATGTACTCCCTGGAGGCCACGAGCAGCGTCAGCGCCTGGGCGGGCGGGTTCAGTACACCCACGGGATTCATCTGCTACACGGGCGACGGGGGAGCGAACTGGCCCCCACAGCTCTACGGGGCAGCGGTCCACGACATCGAGTCATACAGCACGGAAGTAGCCTGGGCCGTGGGCGAGGGGGGCTATCACGGCTGGATCTACCGCTATAACGGCGCGGGGGGCTGGAACGACCAGACGCCGTCCAGCCCGGTGCCCACGGTGCTCTACGGCTGCTGGGCGGTTGATGCAGATACCGCCTGGGCGGTGGGGGGCAGCACGATACTGAGGACCACGGACGGGGGCGCCAACTGGGAATCGTTCACCGCGCCCGGCGGGGTCAGCGGCCTGAAGGACGTGACCGCCCTCGACGCCGACACCGCTTTCGCCGTGGGCGCCAGCGGCGCGATCATCAAGACCAGCGACGGGGGCGACAACTGGACACGCATGTACAACCCCAGCGGCGAGTCCCTCAACAGCGTCTACGCTGTGGACGCCACCCACGCCTGGGCGGTGGGAGAGCACGGAACCGTGCTGCGCCTGGTGCAGGCCAACACCCGGGTGGGCAGCGGCGTCACCGTGGACCTGGGGGGCGGCGACACCGCCACCTTCGGTAGCGTGACCTCGGCGGGGAACACCATAAAGTCGTCAGCAACGGCCCCCAGCGGCGGGGAGTTCGACTACCACATCTCCCTCAAGTGCGTCGACATCTCCACCAGCGCCTCCTTCACCGGGACGGTCGAGGTGAAGTTCCCCTACGGCGAGATGGGATGGGACGAGAGAGCCTACCGCATGTTCCACAAGACCGGCAGCGGCTGGGAGGATATCACCACCGCTATCGACACGGAGAACAACGTCATCACCGGGCAGGCGACCTCGCTCTCGGAGTTCATGCTCATCTACCCCGTCCCCAAGATCACAAGTATAGATCCCAGTTGGGGCGTGCGGGGGACGACCGTGGACGCCGACCTCTACGGCTACGGCTTCTGGGATGTGCCCGAGACAGAGCTGATATTACAGCTGAAAAACGGGGAGACGGCCATCGACGCCACCGATATCGTGGTTCACGACCTCTACCATGTCAGCTGCAAGTTCCCCCTGCCGGCGGACGCCGCGTTGGATACATGGGACGTATAGATCTTGAATCCCGACACCTACGATTATCAATACTGGGGCTTCAAGGTCATGGACCCCATGCCGCCGCCCGCCGTCACCTCCACCGACCCCGGCTTCGCGCTGAGGGGCACGCAGGCGCGGGTGAAGATAATCGGCACCGGCTTCTGGCATGCCTTCCCCGTCTACCCCACGGCCTGGTTGAGCAGGGCCGGCGAGGCCGACATCGTGGGCACGCTCTACACCATGTACGGTGCGGACAGTATCAGCTACACTTTCGACCTTCCCCCCGGCGCGTATTCGGGGCTGTGGGACGTAACGCTCAAGAACCCAGACGGCCAGCAGGCGACCAAGGTGGGGTGCTTCATGGTGACGGGAGGGCTTCCCGCCCCTACTCTTGCCAGCGTCACCCCCGATACGGGAGTGCTTGGCGACACCGTTAACGTCACCCTGGAGGGGACGGGCTTCTGGGGAACGCCGACCATAACGGTCTACGGGCCCGACCCGGGCCAGGGCGGCATCCTGGCCACGAATAAGGTACTGTTGGACGACACCACCATCACCTGTGAGTTCCCCCTCTATGCCAACCGCAAGCCGGGCACCTGGAACGTGTATTACAAGAACCAGGACAACCAGGAAGCGACCATACCAGGCGGCTTCACTATCACCTCACCTGCACCCGCCATCAGCGACGTCTCGCCCGCGAGCGGGGCCACGGGCATGGAGGTGACCATCTTCGGCACCGCCTTCGGCGCCAGCCGTTGGGACTCCTGCGTCACCTTCGGGGGCGTGCAGGCCACCGAGTACCCCTCCTGGTCGGCCACGCAGATCAAGGTGAAGGTTCCTGCAGGCTTGTCAGGGCCGGTCAAGGTCAAGGTGACCACGGACTGGGGAGAGTCAAACGAGGACGACTTCACCGTCGGCACCCCACCGGTGGTTCCCGCCATCGCCACCTTCACCCCCGCCCAGGGGGCGGCGGGAACGGAGGTGACCATAAACGGCACCGGCTTCGGGGCGGAGCGGGGCTCCTCGCTGGTGAAGTTCGGCACCATCAAGGCCACCTCCTACACCTCCTGGTCGGACACCCAGATCGTGGTCGTGGTGCCCGCCCCGGCCTCGCGCAAGGGGCCGCTCACCGTGACCACCGCCGGAGGGATATCCAACATCGTCTACTTCAAGGTGAAGCCCACGGTGAACTCCTTCACCCCCACCCAGGCCGTGGCCGGAACGGTGGTGACGGTAAACGGCACCGGCTTCGGCTCCACCCGGGGGGTGTCCTACGTGAACTTCGGGGGGGTGAAGGCCACCTCCTACCCCTCCTGGTCCAACACCCAGGTGAAGGTGAAGGTGCCCTCGGGGGCCTCGGGGGCCGCCTCCCTGGTGCTGGTGACCAGCGGGGGAGGCTCGGTGCCCGCAACCTTCAAGGTGAAGCCCAATATCACCAAGCTCACCCCCACCAGTGGCGCCCCCGGCACGGTGGTGACCATCAACGGCACCTGCTTCGGCAAGACCCGCGGCACCTCCTGCGTGAAGTTCGGCAGCAAGAAGGCCACCGCCTACGTCTCCTGGTCCAATACGGTCATCAAGGTCAAGGTGCCCTCCATGGCAGCCGGCTCCGTGCAGGTCAAGGTGACCACCCCGGGAGGCACCTCCGCCGGCAAGTCCTTCACCGTGAAGTAGGGGGTCAGCCCTTAACATTCGTCATCTTATCTGCAACGATAGGAGGCCCCACCGGGGTCAACCCCGGCCGGTGCCAAACCAACCTGGCACTTCCGGGGTCAACCCCGGCCGATGCCGAACCTTCCCTGATACCACGTGCCTCAAAGGGATCGCTTCGCTGCGCTCGCGATGACAAGGGAAGGGCGCCCTATTAGCGGGCGCTGCGGGCACGAAAGCGGCCCGCCAAGCGGGCGGTGCGCAGCAGGGGATGGGAACGGAGCTCCTCCATGGCATCCTGGATATCGTCCACCCTCTCGCGCATCTCATGGGCGATTCCGGTGATGCCCTGCACTCGTTCATCCATGATCTTCGCCGTCCCCGCCAGGGTCTCGGAATATTCCCTGAACAGGGCCACCCAGGGCTGGGAGTCCTTGTACGCGTAGCGGGCGGTACGGTAGATACGCAGGCCTGAATACACCAGCAACACCAGGCACGCCAGCCCCAGGCCCAGGGAGCCCAGGAACAGGAGCAGTGCCGTCGTGTCTATGATATCCATATCTCCACTCTAGCCTTCTTTCTCCGCCCGCACCATACCGTACCCATAGATGCCCTGCTGCATGAACCTTTCGTCTATCTCGCATCCGCGGATAAAGATGTCGACGTCCTTTTCCCTGAAGCTATTGTCGCCGCTGCTGGCGTAGCGAAGTGCATTCTCTTTCCAGCGCGTCATGGTGGGGAGGGTCTTGTCGGAGATATCTATGGCGGTGACATGGTTGAAACCTGCCTCGATAAGGAGGTTGCAGTAATCACCCAGCGTCATCACCTGTGCCGGCCCGAAGGTCTTCATCAGTTGGTAATATTCGCCAAGATGTTGGAGAAAATGCCATACTCCCTTGTGCACGGGAAGAAGCATCCGCTGGGTCACGTCGCAGAGGACGAAGACGCCGCCTGGTTTGAGTGAGCGGAGGCTTTCCCGGAAGAGGGCCCGTTTGTCCTTGAAAAGATGAGATGCCTCCATGACCCACACGATATCGAAGGTGTCGTCAGGGAAACCGTTGGCGAGCCCGTCCGCTACCGTGAAGTGCACGCGGCCGTAGCCCTTCTCACGGGCGGCAGCGCTGGCCAGCTGGATACCGCGCTCACTGGTGGATATGCCGTCAATGGCGCACCCGAACCTCTCATGTATGAAGAAGGCCGGTCCGCCGATACCACACCCCACGTCAAGGACCCGGCTTTTTCCGTCCATGCTGCAGAGCTGCAGCATCTTCTCGATGAGCACCTCGGTGGCCCGCGCCAGCTCCATGTCCT
>CAYPZH010000010.1:14360-31637 GCA_964415205.1 uncultured Actinomycetota bacterium
ATGGAGGTTGTCCCCCATGAACTCCTTCCAGGAGTCGGTCACCCGGTTGTAGTGGTCTTTTGCGTTCAAAGGCATATCGGCACACACCCTTCTGTCCTGTCACAAGACAACGACCGCCAAGTGCCGGATTGTATTTGCCCACCTCCCGGGGCACTATTCTACCATGAGCCCGGCAGCCGGAGCCGATCTAAACGTCTATAATTACTGCAGCGATAACGACAGCCTGCGGGAGCAGGGCGCAGGGTTTGACAAAGGAGCTACCGCTTCATACCATGCATTGCAGCGAGAGGTTTAATCAAAGAGCAGGTAGAAGAGGAGAAACTCACTTGGGAAAAGGGCCAGCGGGCCGGGGCGGCGAGGCGCCCGGCCGGGATATAGCGAAAGCGTACGAGCCGGCCGAGGTCGAGGGCAGATGGTATGCCTTCTGGGAAGAGAAAAGGTACTTCCACGCCGAGGTCGACCCGGAGAAAGAGCCCTTCACCATCGTCATACCCCCGCCTAACGTGACCGGGTCACTGCACCTGGGGCATGCCCTCAACAACTCCCTGCAGGACTTCATCATCCGCCGCCGGCGCATGCAGGGGTACGAGGCCCTGTGGCTTCCGGGCACCGACCACGCCGCCATCGCCACCCACGCGGTGGTGGAGCGCAACCTCGCCGAGGAGGGAACCGACCGCTGGCAGATAGGGCGCGAGGCTTTCCTGGAGCGGGTGTGGCAGTGGGTGGACAAGTACGGCGGCACCATCATCACCCAGCTGAAGCGCATGGGCTGCTCCTGCGACTGGGAGCGTGAGCGCTTCACCATGGACGAGGGGTGCTCGCGCGCGGTGCGCGAGGTCTTCGTGCGCCTGTTCGAGGAGGGGCTCATCTACCAGGGCTACTACATCGTCAACTGGTGCCCGCGCTGCCTCACCGCCATCTCCGACATCGAGGTCGAGCACGAGGACACCGAGGGTAAGCTGTGGTATATCCGTTACGACCTAAAGGACAGCGGCGAGCCTATCTACGTCGCGACCACGCGACCCGAGACCATGCTCGGCGACACCGCGGTGGCGGTGAACCCGCGCGACCACCGCTACCGCGACCTGGTGGGCAAGACGGTGGTCCTACCGCTGCTGGGGCGGGAGATGCCGGTCATCGCCGACGACTTCGTGGACCCGGAGTTCGGGACGGGGATGGTCAAGGTCACGCCTGCCCACGACCCCAACGACTTCGAGATGGGCAGGCGACACGGCCTGGAGGAGATAAACGTACTCACCCCCGAGGCGGTGGTGAACGAGAACGGCGGCCCCTACGCGGGGCTGGACCGCTACGAGGCGCGCAACGCCGTGGTGCGCGACCTGGAGAAAATGCATTATATCCAGAAAGTGGAAACCCACCTCCATGCCGTCGGGCACTGCTACCGCTGCCATACCGTCATCGAGCCCTATCTCTCCAAGCAGTGGTTCGTGAGCATGAAGGAGCTAGCCGCGCCGGCCATCGCGGCGGTGGAAGAGGGGAAGACCAAGTTTGTCCCCGCCCGCTGGGAGAAGATCTACTTCGACTGGATGTACAACATACGCGACTGGTGCATATCGCGCCAGCTGTGGTTCGGGCACCGTATCCCCGCCTGGTATTGCAGGGAGTGCGGCGAGGTCGTCGTCTCGCGCGAGGACCCCGCGGCATGCACCTGCGGGGGTGAGCTGGAGCAGGACCCGGACGTGCTGGACACCTGGTTCTCCTCCGGCCTGTGGCCTTTCTCCACCCTGGGATGGCCGGACGACGTCCCCGAGACCGGCTATTTCTACCCCACCTCGGTGCTGGTCACCGCCTTCGACATCATCTTCTTCTGGGTCGCGCGCATGATGTTTTTAGGCATCCACTTCATGGGCGACGTGCCTTTCCGCGACGTCTTCGTCACCGCTCTCATCCGCGACGAGTCGGGCAAGAAGATGAGCAAGTCCTCCGGCAACGTCATCGACCCCCTGGATGTCATCGAGAGGTACGGGGCAGATGCGCTACGCTTCACCCTGGGGCACATCGCCGTGCCCGGGCGCGACGTCTTCCTCTCCGAGGAGCGCATCGGGGGCAGCCGCAACTTCTGCAACAAGATATGGAATGCATCCCGCTTCGCCCTCATGAACCTGGAGGGGTTCGAGCCTGGTAGCGTGGAGGAGGGCGCGCTGGAATACACGCTCGCGGACCGCTGGATACTCTCGGCCTTGAGCGGCCTCATCGCCACCGTGGACGAGTATTGCGAGGCATATAATTTCAGCGAGGCATGCCGCGCCCTGTACGAGTTCTTCTGGAGCGATTTCTGCGACTGGTACGTGGAGCTCTCCAAGCTCCGCCTCTACGGCGATGACGAGGCCGGAAAGCGCACGGCCCAGTACGTGCTGTGGACGGTGCTCGAGCAGGCCCTGCGCCTGCTGCACCCCTTCATGCCCTTCATCACCGAGGAGATATGGCAGCGCCTGCCCCACGAGGGGGAGTCCATCACCGTCGCCCCCTGGCCCCGGCCGCGCCCTGATGCGCGCGACGCCCGGGCGGAGGAGGACATGGGAGCACTGCGGGAGGTCATCACCTGCATGCGCCGCCTGCGCTCGGAGATGGGGGTGCGCCCTGACGCGCGCTTGGCCGCGCTGGCGGTGCCGCTGGCGGAGGGGCGGAGCGGCCTGCTCGCGGAGCACGAGGAGTACGTCATCTCGCAGGCGCGCCTGTCCTCCCTGGAGATAACAGAGGAGGTGGCGGAACCGACTTCCTACGCCCGCGGCCTGGCGGCGGGGGTGGAGGTTTTCATACCGCTGTCGGGCGAGGGCTTCTCCGAGGAGACCGCCAGGATCAGGCGGGAGATCGCCAAACTGGAGGAGGAGTCCGAACGCTTCCAGTCCAAGCTCTCCAACGACCAGTTCCTCTCCAAGGCGCCGGCGGAGGTCGTGAAGAAAGAGCGCCGCAAGCTGGCCGACAACCGCCTCAAGATCGAGAAGTTGCAGGAGCAGCTGAAGCTCCTGGGAGGATGAGGGGTCAGGTCTTGGATTTTGGATACCATAAAATTGTATCAATAGAAAAATGCCTGCATGGAGGCGAGCATATGCATATAAATAGCGACCATACCGGAGTATCCAAAATCCAAGACCTGACCCCATAAGTGAGGGTTGAGGATGGATTTCAAGGCGGCGGAGGAGTACCTGGACCAGGCGGCCCGGCACGGCATCAAGCCCAGCCTGGACCGTATCCGCGTGCTTTGCTCCAAGCTGGGCGAACCCCAGCTCTCCTTCCCCTCCATCCACATCACGGGCACCAACGGCAAGACCTCCACGGCACGCATGATATCCTCCATCCTCGAGGTGGGCGGGAAAAGGGTGGCACGCTACACTTCCCCCCACATGCAGTCCGTGACCGAGCGCATGTGCATCAACGGCAGGCCGGTATCGCAGCGGGACTTCGCGGCCCTGCTGGAGGAGATCATCCCGCAGGTGGAGGAGACGGACCGGGAGAACGGCGACCCGCTGAGCTATTTCGAGATCACCACGGCCATGGCCTTCGTGCATTTCTCCAGGCGCAAGGTGGACGTGGGGGTCATCGAGGTGGGGCTGGGGGGGAGGTGGGACGCCACCAACCTGGTGGACTCACGCGTGCAGTTGATCACCGGGATCGCCCTGGACCACGTGGCGGAACTGGGCGACACGCTGGAGAAGATCGCCTACGAGAAGGCTGGCATCATCAAGGAGGGCAGCTACGTCATCTCGGCGGTGAGCGACCCGGGCGCCCTGGAGATCATCTCCGAGGCATGCGAGGAGAAGGGAAGCAGCCTCAAGCTCCTGGGCAGGGATTTCCAGCTGCTCTACAACCTCACCTACGGCATCGAGACGGGCAGAGTGGGCCAGGCCGTGGGGGTAAAAGGGCTGCTGAGGGAATATCCCGAGGTTTTTATCCCGCTTCTGGGAGAGCATCAGGCGGTCAACGCCGCCTGCGCCATAGCGGTGTGCGAGGCCTGGGCGGGCTCGCTCTCGTCCCTCTCCACCACCGAGGTGGAAGCGGGACTGGGGCGGGTCAAGTCCCCGGGGCGCCTGGAGGTGGTCTCGCTCGATCCCCTGGTCGTACTGGACGGAGCTCACAACCCTGATGGGGCGGGCAGGCTGGCGCACGTGATCGTAAACGACCTTGACTACGAGCACCTCATCCTGGTGGTGGGTATACTCGCGGACAAGGACGCGCGCCACATGCTGGAGTTGCTCTTGCCGCTGGCATCCACGGTGGTGGTGACCCAGAGCAGGGAAGAACGGGCCATGCCGGTGCGTAAGCTGGCGGCCATGGTGAAGGAGATGGGGCACGACTGCGTGGTGGTGGAGGATATCGCGGAGGCCGTCAAGTTCGCCCGCACCCTCGCCGCGGTCTCGGACATGGTCTGCGTGACCGGGTCCCTGTACACGGTGGGAGAAGCCCGTAATTCCCTGGGGCTGCACCCGGAATAGACGCTCTCAGCTGTTAGAATATCGTATGGTAGATTGTAGCGCGAAAGCGATTGCGACGTCTTCGGCGCAACGGTGTCCAGCGCCTTAACGCTTCTGAGCGTTAAGGCCTGGCATGTGTACGTCGGGATGGTACTTAAAACACTACGGAGGTAAGCATGTCAAGCGAGAGGACACTGGTACTGGTCAAGCCGGACGGGGTGCGGAGGGGCCTGGTGGGGGAGGTCATCTCCCGCCTGGAGCGCCTGGGCCTAAGGATCATCGCCATGCGCATGCTGCAGGTGGACGAGGAGCTGGCATCCCGACATTATGCGGAACACAAAGACAAGAGCTTCTACCCGGAGCTCGTGTCCTTCATCACCTCCGGGGAGGTGGTGGCCATGGCGCTGGAGGGAGAATCGGCCATCGCAGCGGTGAGAAAGCTCATGGGCCCCACGGACCCGGCGGATGCTCCCCCCGGAACCATCAGGGGCGACTACGGCCTGGTGATAACCGAGAACATCGTGCACGGGTCGGACGGGCCGGAGAGCGCTACGCGGGAAGTAGCGTTGTTCTTCCCCGACTTGTGAGGCGTAGGTCTTCGGTAGGGAACAAGGTCCGGGCGAGGGCCGTCTATGGGTAAAGCCCGTCATCCCCCGGGGCGGGTCTCTAAAACAAGGTAAAGTAGAGCAGGCCGGCGAAGATTGTGGCAGCTCAAAAGGGCGTCCCGGCCTTGTATGATAAAATGATTTGAAGCGCAAAGACGGCCCTAGGGCCGTCAAATATATGATGGAAAGGTGAACCGCATGTTCTCTTCGTGGGAGATGCTCGGAAGGGACATGGCCATAGACCTGGGTACCGCGAATACCCTCGTTTACGTGCGCGGAAAGGGTATAGTCCTCAACGAGCCCTCGGTGGTGGCCATCAACACCTCCAACGGCGCCATACTGGCGGTGGGAGCGGAGGCCAAGCGGATGATCGGCCGCACACCCGGCCATATCGTAGCGGTTCGGCCCCTGCGGGACGGGGTCATCGCCGATTTCGACGTCACCGAGAAGATGCTGCGCTACTTCATCCAGAAGGTGCATAAAAGAAGGCTGTTCGCGCGGCCGCGCGTCGTGGTCTGCGTGCCCTCCGGGACCACCGGGGTCGAGCAACGGGCGGTTGAGGAGGCGTGTATCCAGGCCGGGGCACGGGCGGCTTACATCATAGAGGAGCCTATGGCCGCGGCCATCGGGGCGGGGCTTCCCATACACGAGCCCACCGGGAACATGGTCGTCGATATCGGCGGCGGGACCACCGAGGTGGCGGTGATATCGCTGGGGGGGATCGTGACCAGCGAATCCATACGCATCGGTGGCGACGAGCTGGACGACGCAGTGATCAATTATATCAAGAGGGAGTACAACCTGATGATAGGGGAGAGGACGTCCGAGGAGCTCAAGATACAGATCGGGTCGGCCTTTCCCATGGATGACCAGATAAACGCCGAGATCAGGGGGAGGGACCTGGTCACCGGCCTTCCCAAGACCATCGTGGTCCTGGCCGAGGAGATCCGCGAGGCGATAGAGGAGCCAATCTCCGCCATCGTGGACGCGGTAAAGACCACGCTGGACAAGACTCCTCCGGAGCTGGCATCCGACATCATGGACCGGGGGATAATGCTGACGGGAGGAGGGGCCCTGCTCACCGGGCTGGACGAGAGGCTGCGGCACGAGACCGCAATGCCGGTGGAGGTCACCGGTTCTCCGCTTTCGGACGTGGCTATCGGGTCCGGGAAGTGCCTCGAGGAGTTCGAGATCATGAAGAAGGTATTGATCTCCTCGTCCCGGCATTGAACCGGGGCTGAGATATCATGGTCGAACGGCAGAACCGCAGACAGCGCATCATGATCATATCCCTGGTGATAATCTGCGTGCTCCTCATCACCGTATACGCCAGGGAGAGCAAGGACGGTATCTTTCACCGCCTGCAGCGTTTCTCGCTCGATATCGTCTCCCCCCTGCAGAAAGGCATGAGCAAGGTCCTGAGCCCGGTGAAGGACGGTATCGGCTACCTGGTGGACCTGGGGGATGCCAGGAGCGAGCGCGACCGCCTGAGGGAACGGGTCGAAGAGCTGCAGGAAAAGGTGGATGAGATAGAGGAGCTGAAGCTGCAGAACGAGGAACTCAGGAACATGATCGCCGTGAAGGACAGCCGGCCCGACCTCGAGTTCCTGGTGGTGGACGTCATCGGCGCCAACCCGGACGTGTGGGAACAGACCATCCAGATAGGCGCGGGGTACTCGGACGGGCTGCAGGAGTACATGGCCGTGCTGGGAGAGGACGGCAGCCTGGTCGGGCGCATCATCCTCTGCACCTCCGAGGCGTCGCTAGTCCAGCTGATCACCGACGAGCAGAGCTCGGTCGGCGGCAAGCTGCAGGGGAGCGCGGAGATGGGCGTGGTGAAGGGCGAGGGCGGGGGGAGCGTCCGCTTGGAGCTGCTCAACCAGGACGCGGAGGTGGCGACGGGGGACATAGTGGTGACGTCCGGGTTGGGTGGGACCTGTCCGCCGGATATCCCCATCGGGACGGTGACCGAGATAAGCGAACGCCGGGCCGACCTCTCGGTAGGTATCGTCATCGACCCCAGGGCGTCTCTAACCCGCCTGGACCGGGTGATGGTGGTGCTTTCTCCGGCTCCGAGCACGTCGCCCGTACAGGCCGCGGGAGGGGGCTGACAGTATGGTGCACCGCAGGCTCACCTTCTTCGTAGTGCTGGTGGTGGCGCTGCTCATCCAGCTGACGGTCTCCCCGGAGATAGGTATCGGCTCGGTGAAACCCGACATCCTGCTGGTGGCCACCATCTGCTGGGCGCTTTTCGAGGGTCCCGGCCAGGGGGTACTGTTCGGGTTCTTCGCCGGTCTGCTGGAGGACATCTTCTCCACCGCTGTCCTGGGCGTCTCGGCTTTCGCCAAGATAATCGTCGGCTACGCCGCCGGGGAGCTGCGCCAGAGGGTGATATCCAAGTCCGTCGTCTGGCCCATGCTCATCGTTTTCTTCGGCTCCATACTGCACGAGTTGATGAAGTTCGCCACCTGGGCGCTGGTGGGCCTGGAGCCGCGCCCCCCGTTCAACTTCGGCATCATCGCCAGCCTGGCCCTCTATAATGCCTTGATCACCCTGGTGGTTTACCCGTTGGTCAGGCATTTCGCCGGTCAGGACGACAGGTCGTTGATGTTCCAATGAGCACGGTGAGGTGATACCGGTATGGCCATAAATCCGCAGCAGAAGGGGGCCATGGTCCACCGCTTCACGCTGTTCGTGATGTTCGTGGGAGCTCTGCTGGCGGTGCTGGTGGTGCGGCTGTGGTTCCTGCAGGTGGTGCAGGGCGACCACTACAGCGCCATGGCCGAGGGCAACCGCATACGCGAGATCTCGCTGGAGGCGTCGAGGGGCAAGATACTTGACCGCAACGGGGACATCAGGGAACCCCTGGTGACCAACCGCCAGGCGCTTTCCATCTACGTGCTTCCCACCGAGTTCGAAGGGCTGGAGGACAAAGAGGGTGAGGTGGCCCGGCTGGCGGAGATGCTGGAAATGGACGCGCAGGAGATCATGGACAAGGTGCAGGGAGCGGAGGTGCAGCCCCACAAGCCGGTGCTGATCAAGAAAGACGTCAAGCCGGAGGTCTATTATTTCATCGCGGAGCGTCAGGTGGATTTTCCCTGGTTGCGGGCGGTAGAGATGCCGGTGCGCGAGTATCCCGAGGGCGATGAGGAGCTGGCGGCGCACATCCTCGGCTACCTGGGCGAGATAACGGAGGAGCAGCTGGAGACCCTCAAGGTGAAGGGGTACAAGGCGGGGGATATAGTGGGCACCTCCGGCGTGGAGGCTTTCTACGAGGACACCCTGCGCGGGGTGGACGGCAAGGAGATCTGGGAGGTGGACGCCTCGGGGATGCCCCTGCAGAAACTGGGGGAGGAGGAGCGCAATCCCGGCAGGACGTTGGTGCTGACCATAGACAAGGAACTGCAGAAAGTGGTAGAGCAGGCCCTGCGCGACGGCATGGCGCGGGCGCGCACCTACTTCGACAAGGAAAGGGGGATGAACTACACCGCTCCGGCCGGCGCGGCGGTGGTGCTCGACCCCCGCAACGGCGAGATACTGGCCATGGCCAGCGAGCCCACCTTTGACCTGGAGATGTTCGTGGGGGGCATCGACGAGCAGGAGTGGGCGGAGCTGAACGATCCCGCCAACAACGCCCCCTTGAACAACCGGGCCATCGTGGGTCAGTACCCCCCGGGTTCCACCTTCAAGGTGATAACTGGCATGGCGGCGCTGCAGGACCTGGGAGTCACCGCGTCAACGCCTTTCTACTGCAACCACGTCTTTAACCGCGGCGAGTTCAAGGATTTCCCCAAGACCTGCTGGGGCACCCACGGCTCCATAAACTTCGTCAACGCCATCGTGCAGTCCTGCGACGTGGTCTTCTACGACCTCGGGTACGCTTTCTACGAGAACCGTGAAAAGGACGGTTGGGTTACGCGCTTGCAGGACTACTCGGTGCTGGCGGGGCTGGGATCGCAGACCGGAGTGGACCTTCCCAACGAATTCGAGGGCCGGGTGCCCACGCCGCAGTGGAAGTGGGAGTTCAACCAGGGCAACCCGGATTACCAGCGCTGGTATCCCGGGGACACGGTGAACATGGCGGTGGGGCAGGGCGACATCCTGGTCACGCCCCTGCAGCTGGCCAACGCCTACGCCGCCATCGCCAACGGGGGGCCCTTTTTCCGGCCCCACGTGGGCAAGGAGATATTGACCTGGCAGGGGGAGTCGGTCGAGGTCATCGCGCCCCAGCAGATAGGCGACATCACCAGCAAGGACAACGAGCTCGGGATACACGTGGACCGCGCCAACCTGGATATCGTGCGCTCCGGGCTGGCCGGCGTCACCTCGGGCAGAGGCACGGCGGCGGGAGCCTTCTACGGCTTCCCCCTGGCGCAGTTCCCGGTGGCGGGCAAGACGGGCACGGCGGAGGTGCAGGGCAAGCAGCCCTGCGCGTGGTTCGCTTCCTATGCCCCCGCCAACGACCCGCAGTACGTGGTGGTGGTGATGATAGAGGAGGGCGGCTTCGGCGGCACCATGGCGGCGCCGGTGGCACGGCGCATCTTCGAACACCTCTTCGGCATACCGCCGGGGCAGGGACAGGCCGGCGTCACTGGAGACTGAGGGGGGCACATGCCGGAACGGCTGGGAAGGGTGCTCGCACCCAAGGTGACGGAGCGAAGGCAGACCGACGAGGTGGCACGCCGCCTCAGCGGGCTGCCGCTGCGCCATGTCGACTGGACCCTGCTAGGCCTGACCGTGTTCCTCATCGGCTTCGGGATACTCATGCAGTACAGCGCGACCCGCGGCGATACCCCGGGCAACCCCACCTATTACGTGCTCAGGACCTTCATCAGCCTGCTCATCGGCATCATACTCATGGGGGTCATGCTCAGCTTCGACTACCGCAGGCTCAAAGTGGCTTCCCCCTTCGTCTACGGGGCGTTCCTTGTCATGCTCCTGATAGTGTTTTTCTTCGAGAGGGTCATGGGCTCTTCGCGCTGGATATCCCTGGGACCCATCGATTTCCAGCCGTCCGAGTACTGCAAGCTGGTGCTCATCCTGGTGCTGGCCAACTTCTTCTCCGACAACAAATCCGAGCCGGACTCCCTGCGCAGTTTCCTCGTCCCCCTGGCCTGGGCGGCGCCCTACATGCTCCTGGTGTTCCTGCAGCCCGACCTGGGCACGACCCTGGTGCTGGCCGCCATCCTGCTGGGCATGCTCTTCCTGGTGGGGTGCCGCATGCGCTACTGGGTGGGCTTCGTGGCCGCGGGGGCCGCGGCTTTCACCATGGGATTCTTATTCCACATCTTCAAGCCCTACCAGGTGGAGCGCTTCGCCGCTTTCCTCAGGCAGGGCTCGAACATACAGGAGGCGGGCTATCATCTCCTGCAGTCGAAGATAGCCATAGGCTCCGGGCAACTGGTGGGCAAGGGCCTCATGCAGGGCACGCAGACCAACCTCGACTTCCTGCCCGCCCACCACACCGACTTCATCTTCGCTGTGGTCGGGGAGGAGCTGGGGCTTATCGGCGCTTTGATCCTCATAGGCGTATTCTGCCTGCTGCTGTGGAGGGGGGTGCGCATCGCCAACAGCGCGCGCGATTTCTACGGCAGCATGATCGCCTTCGGCATCGTCATCATGTTGGGCTTCCAGGTGGTGGTGAACATCGGCATGACCATGGGCATCATGCCCATCACCGGCATCCCGCTCCCCTTCGTCAGCTACGGCGGCAACAGCCTCATCGTCAACCTGGCGGCGGTGGGGCTGCTCACCAACATATACATGCGCCGCTTTTCCCAGATATAGGAATATAATGTTAACGCTTAACAGAAATTCCGAAGGCCGGTCGGTTTCGACACCAGCGTCAAGGGCTCCTCAGCGCATGCAGGTCGGCTCAGGTTGAGCCAAGAAACCCTGGAAAGGCGGCATGCGGGGGGCCAGCGGATCGGGAAGGGGGATGGCTTGGATACGGAAAGCGCGTTCAGGTCCGGCTTCGCGGGCATCGTCGGTCGGCCCAACGTCGGCAAGTCCACGCTCCTCAACAATCTCATGCACCGCAAGATGGCCATAATCTCCGATAAGCCGCAGACCACCAGGAACAAGATACGGTGCGTGCTGACCCGCGATGACGCCCAGATAATCTTCGTGGACACCCCGGGGTTCCACAAGCCCAGGAACGCACTGGGAGAACGCCTGAACAAGGCGGTGCGCGAGACCTTTTCCGAGGTGGACACCATCGTGTTCATCATCGACGGCACCAAGGCCATAGGCAGGGGAGACCTCTTTATCGCCTTGGAGCTGGCGGAGTTGGATACCCCGGTGATAGCGGTGCTCAACAAGATGGACCGTCTCACCCCCGAACAGGTGGAGGCGCAGGTGGCGGTGGTGGAGAAGATGGGCGCATACAGGGACATTATCCCCGTTTCCGCCAAGACGGGAGAGAACGTTCACGCGGTCATAGAGGGCATCGTGGAGACCCTGCCCGAGGGTCCGAAGTACTATCCCGAGGACGTGTTCACCGACCAACCCGCGGCCTTCATCGTCGCCGAGCTCATACGCGAGAAGGTACTGCGGCTCACCCGGGAGGAGGTCCCCCACAGCGTGGCAGTGGTCGTGGAGAGCATCGAGAGCAGGGAAGACCAGGAGCTGACGGACATCGACGCGGTGATCTACGTGGAGCGGGAGTCCCAGAAAGGCATCATCATCGGTAAGGGCGGGAGGATGCTCAAGGAGATCGGCACCCGTGCGCGGGCGGAGATCGAGCCCCTGCTGGGCGAAAAGGTGTTCTTGAGGCTGCAGGTGGCGGTGGAGAAGGACTGGGCGAAGAGGCCGGAGATGATCAAGAGGCTCGGTTACTGAGGGGCGCATAAAGGAGCGGAGCGGAGGATGGACGAACGCAACCGCGTGCTGGGAGAGAGCCTGGGCGAACTCATGCAGCAGGGCAGGATGCAGGCGGCGCTCGCCCTGCTCGACGGCCTGCAGCCCGCGGACGCGGCCGAGGTGCTGGAGGGCCTGCCTTACGAAGAGAGGCTACGTATCTTCACGGTCTGGGACATCGAAGGGTCGTCCGAGACCCTGCTGGAGATGTCCGAGGACGGACAGGTTGAGGTGATGCAGGGCTTGGCGCGTGACCTGGCGACGCGTATCATCGCCGAGATGCCGCCCGACGACGCCGTGGACCTGCTTGCGGACCTTCCGGAGAAGACCTCACAGTCGCTGCTCGCCGCGCTGAGCCCCGTCAAGGCAGGGCAGCTGCGCCGCCTGCTCGCGCACGGGGAGGACACCGCGGGCGGGCTGATGACCCCGGAGGCCATGCGCCTGAGCGAGGATATGACGGTGGCGGAGGTGCTGGAGAGGCTGCGCGAGGCCCCCGAGAACGTGGAGATGATCTACTACCTCTACTTCCACGACCAGGCCAACCGCCTTACCGGCGTCTGCTCACTGCGCGAGCTGATCGTGGCCGACCCGGGGCAACGGGTGCGGGAGATCATGCACCGCAACCTCAAGACCGTGGGCCCCGAGGAGGACCAGGAGCGTGTGGCCTCCCTCATCGACCGCTATGACCTCCTGGCGCTGCCCGTGGTGGACGGGGACGGCAGGCTGCTGGGCATCGTCACCGTGGACGATGTCATGGACGTCATCGAGGAGGAGGCCAGGGAGGACATCTACAGCCTGGCGGGGAGCTGGGAGACGGAGGAGAGCAGGGGACGAGCCCCCTTCGCGGCCGCGGTGCTGGGGCGGCTGCCCTGGGTGCTTATCGCACTGGCCTTGGAGCTCCTGGTAGCCGGGGGGATACTGCGCGCCTTTTCCCGCACCATGCAGGAGCACATAGCGCTGGTCTTCTTCGTCCCCGCCATCCTCGCCATGGGGGGGACCATCTCATTGCAAAGCGCGACGCGCATGTCGTTCGACATCCTGGGTGAGGGAGGGGAAAAACGCAGGTTCTTAAGGAGTGTAGCGGGCGAGACCTTCACCGGGATCGCCGTTGCCGCTCTCAGCGGCCTGGTGATTTCCCTCTTCGCCTGGTCGATAAGCGGAGACACCAGGATCGGCCTGGTGGTGGGGGTCGCCATGGCGTGCACGGTGATATGCGCCGCGCTGGTAGGGTCCCTGCTGCCCCTTGTCCTCAAAGCGATAGGCCGCGACCCATCCAAGGCCTCCCAGCCCTTCCTGGCCACGGCCATGGACGTCCTGGGCCTGGCGGTGTATTTCCTGGTGGGCACGGCCCTTATCTGAAGGCGGGAGTGAGGGATGAGCGAGCCTGCCCTGGAGATGTTCCCCACCGTGGGCCATCTCACCCATATCCTGGACGCCACCCTGCTGCGTCCCGAGGCCACGGAGAAAGAATACCTCGAGTTCCTGCGCGAGGTGGCGGACGCCCGCTTCAGGTGCGCCATCGTACCGCTTTATTACCTCCCCATGGCCCGCCAGGAACTGGAGGGCAGCGGCGTCGTCCTGGGGGCGCCCATCGGTTTCCCTTTTGGATATGTCTCCAGTGACGACAAGAAGGCCGAGGCGGTGTTCGCCCTGCAGCAGGGAGCGGGGGAGCTGGATATGGTCATCAACATCACAGCCTTGCGCTCCCGCCGTTACGCCAGGGTGAGCGATGACATCGCGGCCGTGGTCGGCTTGGCCAGGCGCTACGATTCCGGCAGGGGCGAAGGCCACATCGTGGTGAAGGTCATCCTGGAGACCTGTTACCTGAGCCGGGAGGATATGCGCCGGGGCGCCCTCATCGCCAGGGACGCCGGCGCTGATTTCGTGAAGACGTCTACCGGTTTCGGACCCGCGGGCGCGGACGCCGGCGACGTGGCTTTCCTGCGTGAGGTGGTTGGCCCCGGCTTCGGGGTCAAGGCCAGCGGGGGCATACGCGACCTGGCTGCGGTGATGAAGATGTTGCGCGCCGGAGCGAGCCGCATCGGGACCAGCTCAGCCACTGAGATCCTCCACGAATACCTGCGCCTTCTGCCCTGGAACAAGGCTTGATAGCTGGTCTGATAGGGCTGTTGCGATGTTCTTTGCGCCCTCGCTCGAGTAATGAACAGGAAGAAACCGTCTACTGGCTCGGGACGCAAAGAAATCGGCAACAGCCTTGGGTGATGCGTGAGTGGCCATCGGAATAGAGCGCCTTGTCCCGGGCAGGAAGCGCCTATTCGTGGGCGTCATAGCCGGGCCGTTCGGGCTGGTCCCGATGGGGTCCTCCGGCGCCGGGTTGGGTAGGGGGGGCTGGTCCCGATGGGGTCCTCCGGCGCTTAGGGGGTGGTATGCGCGGGGGTTTCTATGCAAAAAAGTGACCCCAAGTGACCTTTGGCTCCTCCTAAAGAACCCCCTTCGGTCTTCCCCTTCCAGCTTACGCCTTCCGGCTCTTTCCTCCGGGCGCCCCTCTGGCCTTGCCGCCAGCCCCTTGGGGTCAATTAATAGACTACTACTTTGGTATTATCCCGTCAATAGCGATTTAGGTGGGATTTTATATAATCTCTCCATGCCGGCTCCAGTACTCGGGGGCTATCGTTTACGCGCGCGTTCAGCCGCGGTCAAGGTGGCGCATGATCACCTGCCGCGTCTTCAAGGGACGGTCCAGGAAACTCTCCGAGAAGCGGAACGCAGTCGCCAGCACATCGCGGCAGGCGCGCGGACTTTCAGTGCGTCGGGCGACGGCGGCCATGTCTTCGCGCAGCAGAAAGCGCATAAGGGACAAGTCCTGCGAGGTCACGGTGAGCTTGTTCATCATGTCGCCCGCGCACGCGAGGCAGGCGACTCCTCCTCCCGCCATGTCCAGGCATGCGCTTTCATCCTCGATCTTCCTTCCGCAGTGCAGGCAGTGGTCGAGATGGGGATGATAGCCGATGAGGGCGCATACCTTGAGTTCGAAAGCGGCCAGCAGGAGCGCCGGGTCCGCGACGGCGCCTTCCAGGACGTCCAGGGTCACGCACAGGGCGTCGAACAGCCGCGGGACGCTCTGGTCCTCGTGCAGGGACTTCTCGATCATCTCCAGCATGGCCTCGCCGAAGAGGAACTTGTCGAAGTCGGCACGCAGGCTGGCGTGAGACTCGATTATCTCTGCCTGCACCACCGTATCGAGGTTCCTGCCCTCGTGGAGTACCACGTGGAGCAGGGTAAAGGGTTCGAGACGCCCGCCGAACTTGCTCCTGGTGCGCTTCACTCCCTTGGCGACGGCACGGCGAAGGCCGCTCCCCGCGGTCATCAGCGAGAGTATGCGATCGGCCTCGCCCAGGTCGTGCGCGCGGAGGACGACCGCCTCTTCCTTAAAGGTGGTCAAGAGGGCATTACCCCTTCTGGATACTCCCGAAACGGCGTTCCCTGGACTGGTACTCGAGGATAGCGTTGGCGAGGTCCCGGGCTCGGAAGTCGGGCCAGAGGACCTCGGTGACGTATATCTCCGTATACGCCAGCTCCCAGACGAGGAAATTGCTGATGCGCATCTCGCCCGCCGTACGCACCAGGAGGTCCGGGTCCGGTACGTCCGGCACGTAGAGATAGGAACGCAATCTCTCCTCGTCCACCTCTTCGGGGGTCAACCTGCCGGCGGCGATGTCGGCGCTGTGGCTCCGGGTGGCGTCCACTATCTCCGACCTGCCCCCGTTGTTGAAGGCTATGTTCAGGTTCATGACGGTGTTGCCGCGGGTCAGCTCCACCGCGTTGTCGATGGCCTGCAGGGTTGAGCGCGGGATTCTATCCCTGCGCCCCATGTGCCGGATGCGTATGTTGCGCTCGTGGAACTCATTCACCCGCTTATTGAGCAGGTTGCGGTTGAAGCTCATCAGGAAATCGACCTCATTGTCGGGGCGGTTCCAGTTCTCGGTGGAGAAAGCGAAGAGGGTTATCGCCCCCAGCTCCCACTCCGATGCCGTGCGCACGATCTCCGTTATCGATTCTTCCCCGGCCTTGTGGCCGGCGATGCGCGGGAGGTTGCGGCGCTCGGCCCATCTGCCGTTGCCGTCCATGATGATGGCAATATGGTCGGGAAGCGCGCCCTGCGGCCTTTCGACCCTCGCTTCAACCTTCATCTTCTTACCCCGCCTTGTTCGCGGCTGCCTAGAGGTCGTCGGGCGCCTGGGGTTGAGCGCCCGTGCCCTTTCCTGCCGTCCCCCCGTCATCCTGCTGTTTGAAGATGATCCTCTGCAGGGCATATACGCCCAGGAGGGAGATAGCGCAACTCTTCTGCGCGGGCATCTTGGAAGTGGGTATGTAGAGAGCGCACTCGTCATTGCACGGCGACAGGGCTCCCGAGATGGCGGAGACGCGGAATGGACAATATGCGCCGGGGACGTTACCCATCATAACCTCCTGATAAAGGCCTTTTTGCCATGCTAACATATTATCGCCAACTTATCTTTATCTCGGGGTCAGGTCTTGTATTTTGCATGCCGCGGTATGTTCCCGGTTCGCACCAGCGCTTTTATGGTGCGCATACATGACCTGACCCCGCAGTCGCTTGCGCTCCTTCGGCGCAAAACGCAAGACGCTGACCCCACGTCTGCCACAGGCGCGAAACGCAACGCATGAGCCCTCGCGGCGGGTCATTGAGAGAGCGGAGGCCAGCAGACGGGCGGGGTAACGCTGGGGGGCGTGGGGTGTTTATAATTACGGTCAAGAGATAAACGGAGGAAGAGGAGGACCACATTGTCGGTTAAGGGCCCAGGCGAGAAGACCCAGCATGAGGACGGCGCCCTGGTACGCAGGGCCAAGGAGGAGCGCGAGGCCTTCGAAGCCCTATACGCGAAGTACCTCAAGAAAGTATATACGTACGTATATTACCGGGTGGGGAACAAGGACGACGCAGAGGACATCACCGAGAGCGTCTTCTTGCACGCCCTCGTCCACCTCGACCGCTACCAGGACCGCGGTATACCTTTCTCCGCCTGGCTGCTGCGCATAGCGCACAACCTGGTGGCCAACTGGCACCGCAGCGCTCGGCGGCAGCGTGTCATGGACCTCGATAAGGCCGAGCCGTTGCACGATAATATGCCCACGCCCGAGGAAGCGCTGGAGAGGGACGAGGAAAGGCGCGAGATCCGCGCCCTCCTGGCGGCCCTTCCCGAGGAACGTCAACAAGCCCTGATCCTGCGCTACGCCGAGGGCATGAAGCACAAGGAGATCGGGGAGGTGATGGGTAAGAGCGCCGGGGCCATCAAGGTGCTCATCCACCGCTCCCTCATCAGCCTGCACCGTAGTCTTTCCGAAAAGGAGGACAAACGATGAAAGATAGGGAGCACGGAGAAAAAGGTACGACCGGG
>CAYPZH010000011.1:0-5522 GCA_964415205.1 uncultured Actinomycetota bacterium
GGTCGTGCCGTCTTCCTCCAGGGAGAAGACCGTCCCCTTGGTGCCCCCCGCCGCCATGTCCATGTCGAATTTCATGGAACCGTCCTTGAGCATCTTTTCGACGTTGACCCAGACTTTACCAAAGAGGATCTTAGACTTGCTCACATTCTCGGTTCTTTCTTCGATTACGATCTCCGTTTCGGGCTTGATGACGAAGGAGGTCATGTCGGGGAAGGAGAGGACGACATGGCTATCTACGCCCGTCTGGATATGGGCCCCGTTCGGCAGGACCATGTCAAACTTGGCCGCTCTCCAGTCACCCTCTTCCATGCCCGGAAACCAGACAGATACCCTTCCTGAAAGATCGCTAAAACGCACCCCCGAATCCACCGCTACCTTGTAGGCGACGTCCCTCGACCAGTCAAGGGAATCCGTGACGGACTCTCCTTCCACCGTGGTCGTGGCGTTGACGGTGCCGGAAAAAGAGACCGTCACCGTCGCCTGGGCGGCTGATATCGGCGGGGTCGAGAAGGTCCCCCGGCAGTCCGTCGTCAAGGTCCCGCTGAAGCCATCCTCCTCCCCCGAGATATTGTTGGTGTAGGTGAAGGTCCCGGAGATGGTGCCCGCCCGGCTGTCGTATTGCCCTTCGCCGCTGATACTGATGGTCCCGTTTGCGGGGCCGTACCCGAAATCATACGTGCAACCGAAACTGGCTCCCATGGTCACCTTGCCGCCCTTGACCTGGATAGGCGCCGTGGAGAAGAGCTGCTGCTCCTGGCCGTTGAACGGCCAGCTGGCATCGGATATCTCCATCTGGCCGTCGTAGAGGGAGAAGTCCCCCCTGGGGTACTGCTGGGCGAAGAGAGAAGTCACGGGGATTAGGAACGCGCAGAGGACAAGAGCGCCGATGAATGTCAGAAATGCCTTTTTCACGATGAACCCCCGTTCTCTTGTCGCTGACGCACCTTCTCGCCAATGACATGTCTCCCCATAGCCATCACCTTCTCATTCTAACAGGAACAGGGCTTGACCGGTTGAAACCTCTATGGCGTGGCGGGCGTCACCCGCCCCTTTCCACGAGCCCGGAAACTCCGGGCTTCAGGCGCGGGACTCAGTCCATATACAATAGACCCATGGAGAAAAGACCCAGGAAGGCACGGCTCGCGGCGTCGGTGGCTGCAGGGAAGACGGTGACCCAGCTCTCGCGCCACCTGGGAACGGGGGCGGGCTCCAACTTCCCCGGCAAGGTGGTGCTGCGCCTGCACCCCGGCGCGACCGAGGAGATGGCGGCCTCGCTCCCCGGCGGATGCGTGCTGGTGAGCGGCACCAACGGCAAGACCACCACCTCCAACCTGCTGGCGGGGATGATGCGCGCGGGGGGGATGAACCCCGTGCACAACCACGTGGGGGCGAACCTCATGACCGGCATCACCGCCGCGCTGGCACAGGCCTCGGACCGCAGGGGGGTACCCCGCGGCGACATCGGCCTCTTCGAGGTGGACGAAGCCACCCTGCCCACCGCGGTGAGGCGCCTGCGGCCGCACCTGGTCATCGTCACCAACCTCTTCCGCGACCAGCTGGACCGCTACGGCGAACTGGAGTCCCTCTCTCGCAAGATGGACGCGGCCCTTTCGGACCTCGACGCGGAGGCGGCGGTGCTGCTCAACGCCGACGACCCCCTGGTGGCCTCGCTGGGGCGGGACTGCCCCGCCGGCATCTACTATTACGGTATCGAGTACGAGGGGGTGGCCGAGGTGGGGCTGCGCCACGCGGCCGACTCCAAGCACTGCCGGGAATGCGGTTCGCCCCTGGATTTCGAGGTGAACTTTTTCGGGCACATGGGCAAATATTCTTGCCCCGGCTGCGGCGCCGCCCGCCCGCCGGTCGATTTCGCCGCCACGCAAATCGAGCTTTCGGGGACCGCGGGCTCCCGGGTCAGCCTGGCCACACCACTCTGGCAGGATGAGATGTTCCTGGGCCTGCCGGGACTTTACAACATCCACAACCTGCTGGCCGCATCAGCGGGAGCCCAGTTGCTGGGACTGGAAAAAGAGGCCGTGCTGCGGGGCGTGGAGGGGTACAGCACCGCCTTCGGCCGGGGCGAGCGCATCCCCCTCGAGGGGCGCACCGTCTTCCTGGTCCTCTCCAAGAACCCCACCGGTTTCAACGAGGTCATCCGCACCCTCAAGGGAGAGGGTTCGGGCCTGTCCGTGCTCGCCGCCCTCAACGACCGCATCGCCGACGGCCGCGACGTCTCCTGGATATGGGACGTGGACTTCGAGGAGCTGGCCCCCCTGGTGCGCTCCCTGGTGGCCACGGGGACGCGCGCCCGCGACATCGCCCTGCGCATGAAGTATGCGGGGCTCGACCCCTCCGCCATCCGGGTGGAGCCGGACCTCAAACGCGCCCTGCGCGCCGCCGTGGACGGGACGAGCGAGGGCGAGACTCTTTACGCCCTCACCACCTACACCGCCACCCTGGATCTGCGCCGCCTGCTCACCCGCATGGGCGCGGCCCCCGGCCTGTGGAAGGAAGGCTGAGCCTATGGGAGCGCCGGAACTGCGCATCTGCCACCTCTACCCGGAGCTGATGAACATCTACGGCGACCGCGGCAACGTCATAACCCTGGCGCAGCGCTGCCGTTGGCGTGGTTATGGCGTGCGGGTCACCCCGGTGAGCCTGGGGGACGGGCTGGACCCCGGAGTGCACGACCTCTACTTCATCGGGGGAGGCCAGGACCGCGAGCAGATCCTGGTCTGCGAGGACCTCAGCCGCGAGAAAGGCGAGGCCCTGCGCCACGCGGTGGAGGACGGCGCGGCCTTGCTGTCCATCTGCGGGGGCTACCAGCTCCTGGGCAATTATTTCCTCACCTATACCGGAGAGGACCTGCCCGGCATATCACTCTTCGACGTGAAGACCGTCGGCGGGGACACCCGTTTCATCGGCAACGTGGCCGTCGACTGCGGGCTGGAGGGCGCGGAAGGCACCCTGGTGGGTTTCGAGAACCACTCCGGCCGCACCCACCTGGGGCCGGGCTGCAGGCCCCTGGGCAGGGTGATCAAGGGATACGGCAACAACGGCGAGGACTGGCACGAGGGATGCGTCTACCGACACGCCATAGGCACCTACCTGCACGGCTCCCTCCTGCCCAAGAACCCCCGGCTGGCGGACTGGCTCATCCTGCGGGCGCTGCGCCGCCGCCACGACCTCGATTCCCTCCCCGCCCTGGACGATGCCATGGAGGACGCCGCCCACCGCGCCGCCCTGGGCCTCGTAATGCGAGAAAAGGGGTGGCGACAGCGGCTGCGCAGGTCTTAGGGGTCAGCCCCTGACATGTGACATTTTGAGCAAAGCACAGTAACCGACCTGCCTCGCAGTAAATGTCACATGTCAGGGGCTGACCCCCTCCTGATCCCGTTCCTGTTCAGGTGATGCCGCGTTTGGTTAAAATAGCCTGGAAACGTTCTCACATCCACAAAAAGACCCGAGAGAAGGAGCTTTCGATGCACTACCTGATCATAGGCAACGGCGCGGCGGGCTTGCGCACCGCACAGACCATCCGCGAGAGGGACGCGGAGGGATCCATCACCATGGTGGATGAAGAGCGCTACCCCTGTTACTACCGCATGAGGCTGCCGGATTACATCAGCGGGTGGAAGAAGCGCGAGGACCTATTCATGGTCCAGGAGAGCTTCTACGAGGAGAAGGGCATCGAGCTCGTGCGGGGGGATAGAGTCACCGCGGTGGACCCGGACGCCCACGAGGTCGTGCTGGTGAATGGCGGCACCCTTTCCTACGACCGCCTGCTCATCGCCGCGGGAGCGCGTCCACGCGAGTTCGCCTGCCCCGGTTCCGACCTGGACGGCGTGGTCTACCTCCGCACCCTGGACCAGGCCGAGGACATCATCGCCCGCGGCAAGAAAGCGAAAAACGCCGTGGCCCTGGGCGGGGGCCTGCTGGGAGTGGAGATGGCCCGCTGCTTCAACGAGCTGGGGCTCACCACCCACTACCTCATCCGCGAGGACCGCTTCTGGCCCCAGATGCTCGACGCGGCGGGCTCCTCGCTGGTGGAGAAGGTCCTGTTGGAAAAGGGGATAGAACTGCACAAGGAGGAGGGCATCGCGGAGATAACCGGCAAAGGCAAGGTAAGCGGGGTCATGAGCACCGCCGGGAACGAACTGGACGCCGACTTGGTGGGCATCGCCATCGGGGTGGTCCCCAACCTGGAATTCCTCGCGGACAGCGGCATCGAAACCGACCGCGGGGTGCTTACGGACGAACACCTGCGCACCAACCAGCCCGACATCTACGCCGCGGGGGACATCGCGCAGGTCCTGGACCCCGCCAGCGGGGAGCACCGCATGGTCACCTCCTACCGCAACACGCAGCGCCAGGGGGAGGTGGCGGGCGTCAACATGAGCGGCGGGGACGATGCCATGGAGGGCATCGTGCCCTTCAACGTCATCGCCATCTACGGCCTTTCCGTGGCCTCCCTGGGAACGGATCTGCCGCCAGACGAGGAGGGCTACGAGGTCCTCGCCGCAGAACCCGAAGACGGGCGCTACCGCAAGTTCGTGCTGCAGAAGGGGGTGTTGGTGGGTGCAAACCTCATCGGCGATATCGGCGAGGCGCAGTCCGTCGAGTCCCTGATAAAGATGCGGGCGGACGTGTCCCCCTGGCGCGACCGCCTATTCGAGCACGGATTCGACGCCAAGAAACTGCTGGCGGAGCTCAGGCAAGAATCATAGCGCCACTACCGGGATACAAGCCGCCGTGAGGCAACCGAACTCCCGCGCAGTATCTTGACCTGCCAAAGGTCTATACAAAGAGGCAAGCATACCCCGGAGAGAAAGAGCTGTTAGCCTCGAGACTGGTGATGCAGGGCAGCCTGCAAAGGCCGCCTGCGGCCCTTCCGTCTGCCATGCATGAAACACCGGGTTTCTACCAACCGACAGGTGTCTCCGCCCGGGTGATGATCTTGAGCAATTCGGAAACGGTGGTTTTGTCCGGATCAATACCGCATTGATCGATGCATTGTTTGAGCAGGTAGAGAAGATAGTCGAGTGTAGGATTTTCCATGACGCATACCCCCAATCAAGAAAACGTAGAGCCTCACAGCACGTTATTAGCATATTCCCATAAGTCCAATTACAATATGATTTACATCATAGGGTCGGATACGGTCACCGGAAGTCCGGCTCCAAACGAAACGAGAGGTGGTGCAGATGCAAGATCGCTCTTTCGCCGACTGTTCCATTGTGTCCTGCGGCAGTGTGAGGATGGAGCTCAATGCCTTGAAAGCCGAGGGTTTCCTGGACGCCGGGAAGCTCTACTTCACCACCCCCGGGCTGCACGAGATACCCAGGGAGCTCGAGAAACAGTCGGCCAAGCAGATGGCGCGGGCAGGCGAGGCCTCACACGTGCTCACCGTGTTCTACAGGGACGGGTGTTTCGTCGATTCCATCGGCTACTTTTGCGGCATCGAGACGGTGACCGCGGAGCAGGGGATACCGGCATGCAGGGTAAAAGCCCACAACTGCATA
>CAYPZH010000011.1:5532-31637 GCA_964415205.1 uncultured Actinomycetota bacterium
TTTTATCACCTCCGGCCGTGGGTACCTTTGGGGGGGGTGGGTAAAAGCCCAAAACTGCATATACATGCTGGTAAGCGAGGAAGAAAGAGATACGACCGCCGCGGGGCGGAGGGTGAACTGGCCCATACCCGGCTGGACCGAATGCAGGAAGGACGTCTTTCTGGAATGGGATATCGGGAAGTCGAACGAGACCTTCCCCGGCAACGAACTGGCGATACTCCTCGACCCCATCGCTTATCACGAAAGGCTCGCCACGGAGGACCCGAAAAGCTGCTGGATTTCTCCGACTGGATGGGTAAAAACCTGGAGCCGTACCCCGTGACCATGGATCGCCCGAAAGGGCTGCTGACTTCATGCCTGGAGTCCTTGCAGATGCTCACCCGTGCATGGAAAGCATCGCACGTGCGTGGAAAAGGGACGGCGCTGGCTACGGATTGAGATCGATACCCGTGAAAGGGGCCTCATCCGCGGCGGGTTCCTGTTTCGCTTGCGGGCATTGCCTTGATTTTATCTCTGTGTTATAGATAGTTGGGGATTTTCGCAAACCACGGAAAAGTAGACTGTTAAAGGAGGAATAGGAATGGGAGAGCCAAGCGACAAGAGGCCCGTTTTCGACGACGACGAGTGCACCGGGTGTGGGCTGTGCGTGGACGAGTGCCCCAACGACTGCATCGACCTGAACGATGACGACGTGGCTTTCCTTGCGAGACCCGACGACTGCGACGGCTGCGGGACTTGCTCCGAGGAGTGCCCGTCCGAAGCCATCACCATGGAGTAATCACGAGGGGATATCACCAGGGGAGCCCCGGCTCCCCTTTTCCTTCTGGGGGAGGAAATGCCAGAGAAGAAGGGCGATGCCTCCAAGGTAAACATCTTCTGGAGGATTCCCATGTTCGAGTTCCTCGAGGCAGAGGAACTGGACCGCCTCTACTCTCTTTCCACCACCGAGAAGGTCGCCAAAGGGGAATACATATTCCTTGAATGCGACCAGCCCCGCAACCTCTACACCGTGGTCAAGGGAGAGGTGAAGCTGCTCAAGCAGACCGAGGACGGCCGCGAGACCATCGTGGAGATGGCTTACCCGGGGGAGATCTTCGGCGAGGAGGCCATCTTCGACGGGCAGCCCTATCCCATGACCGCCCAGGCCCTGGACGACGTCGAACTCCTGGCCATCTCCCGCACCGATTTTTTCACCTTCCTGCGCGACAACCCGGACCTCGCCTTGGAGATCATCACCGAGCTGGGCACCCGGTTGCGAGAGGCCCAGAACACCATCCGCGCCCTGGCTATGGAGAGGGTGGAGTGGCGCATCGCTCGCGTGCTCCTCATGCTCTCGCGCAAGGCCGGGATCGTGGAGGCCGACGGGGTGAGCATCGACCTGCCGCTGACGCGCCAGGACATCGCCGACATGGCCGCCACAACGGTAGAGACCACCATCCGCGTGCTCTCCAACTTCAAGAAGATGGGGCTGGTGGACACGGAGAAGGGCAAGATCATCCTACGGGACAAGAAGCACCTGGAGGAGATGGTCAGCGAGGGCTGCTCGCATATCTGACCCGCGGTGATGGCCGAAGATCTCCGGGGCGCGATCACCTGAAAACGGCTTTCATCTGACCGAGGTCATGGCGCTCGCTCACTCAGCGAATATCATAGGGGGTGTTCATAAGGTTCTCTGGTTATGATGCTACCTGAGGGAGGAGGATGAAAAGATGGCTGAGATAAGACTGTATTCCACCCCCAGCTGTCCGTACTGCCGCATGGCCAAGGATTTCCTCGCCGAGGAGGGCGTCGCCTTCACTGCCGTAGACGTCTCGGAAGACGAGAAAGCCGCCCAGGAGATGGTGGACAAGAGCGGCCAGATGGGCGTACCGGTCATGGAGGTTGACAACGTGATCATCGTCGGCTTCGACCGCGGCGCTTACCGCAAGGCTCTGGTTGACGCGGGCGTGTTGGTAGATGCGGCGAAATAAGGGCGCCCGGCGCCACGGGCAACGCCGCTGGGACATACCGTCATGACCGCATCGGAGAACACCCTCGGGTTCGACCGGCCCCTTCTGACCACGGCCATGGGGATCCTGCCCCACCGCGATCCAGAAATAGCACTGGACCTCGCCTTCTCCCTGGACATACCCTTCTGGCCCCAGCTCCCCAACATCTCCTACGCCGAGGACACCTACGTGCAGACCGTCAGGGGCATGCCCGGCGTGGACGTGGACCACGAAGGCCTCAGGATACTCTTCGACGAGGACGCTTTCTACGCCGGGCTGGAGGACTATCTCTCCCTAGACCCCCTGGACGAGGTCTTCGCCGTCACCACCGAGGAGTCCGAGACCTACGGCGGCTTCCTGCAGCGGGCTTCCGCCGCCTATCCCGCCCTGCGCGGTCAGTTCATGGGGCCCATATCGCTGTGCCTCATGGTCAAGGACGGCGATAACAAGCCCATCATCTACCGGGACGACGCCCGTGAGACGGCCATACGTCACGTGGCGGCCAAGGTGAACCGCCACCTCGCCGACCTGCGCGCCCTCAACCCGCGTTCGTTCGTATGGGTGGACGAGCCCGGGCTGGAGTTCCTCTTCACCGGCATCACCGGGTACACCTCCGAGAGAGCCCGGGCCGACCTGGCCCTCTTCCTCTCCCTCCTGGAGGGGCCGCGGGGGGTACACCTCTGCGGCAACCCCGACTGGGACTTCCTGCTGCAGTCCGAGGTGGACCTCATCTCCCTGGACGCCTACAACAACCGCGACATCCTCATCGGCTACCGCTCCGGCATCTCCCGCCTGCTGGAGCGCGGAGGGACCATCGCCTGGGGGGCGGTCCCCACCCACACCCACCTGCTGGAGGCCGAGAACCCGCGCGGCCTCGCCGAACGCCTGCTGGCGCTGTGGGACAGCCTGGGCGAGGAGGGGCTGGAGAGGTACGCCGTCGCCGCCCGTTCCCTCCTCACCCCCGCCACCTGCTGCCTGGTCAACCCCGACCTCACCGCCACGGTGGAGAAGGCCTACGCCGTTTTGAGTGAGGTCCAGGACCTGCTCGTTTGAGTTGTACTTGAGGCCTGAGCCCGGGTGGACGGGTTCTTCCTTTTTCTGCTGCAATGCGCGGCTGTTCCCGCCGTTGCGTTGTTGAGCCGGATAAACCGGGCTATAATTTACGTTGACGTCAGTCAAAATGGCATTATGGGATTATGCAGGAAGAATGAAGAGCGGTATAGCCTGTTCATTGCTCGTGGGGGGAAAACCGGGGGGTCATCATGTTTGCGCCATCGAGAAAACCTGATGCGTTTGTTCTTCTCTTTACCGCCGTCCTTTTGTTGTCTTTGACATTCCTGGCCTTGCCATTGGGCAAGGGGGTCGCTGCCCTGGCGGATCCGGACTCCGGGTGGGAGGAGCAGGACCTTCCTTATAGGGAGGGCGAGATTACAGCCGTATCAGCGGTAGATGGGAACACCGCATGGGCGTCGATCGACGTTCCCCTGGTATCACCGGATGACCCCATCGGTGTGCTCAAGACGGAAACCGGGGGGTCGGACTGGTACATCCAGGACCTCGGCGAGTATATGTCAGGTATGAGCAACCCGGATATCGCGGCAGTAGATGAGAACACCGCGTGGACCCTGAAGGGGGGAGCCGCCTACAGGACTATCGACGGGGGCGCTACCTGGAACATGGTCAAATGGTTCTACTCCCACTCCACTCATGGCGATACATGGGCCCAAGACATCTGTGCTGCCAGTGCGGATACGGCCATATTCCTGGGATGGAATTATAATACATTCACCACGCCATACTATAATTGGTCCATCTATCGTACCTCTGATGGCGGCTTGAGCTGGGCCTATTGGTTTCCATACTATCCCGCCTCACCCGTTTTCTACGAGGATGTGTCGAGCATCGACGTGGCCGACGATTCCACCTTCTGGTTCTCCATGCTGACCGAGCCCATGGTCGTGGCGAGGTCCACCGACGGGGGAGCTGACTGGGAAATCCATGAGCAGAGCGACTATTACATCCATGATCTCTGCGCTCTTGACGCCTTGCATGCCTGGGCGGTCGGGAGCGAAGCAACGACCACGCCGGGAACGGGAACCGGGGTAATCCTGAAGACCGCCGACGGAGGTGCGACGTGGGAGGTGCAGCGAAGCGAACCCGGGCTCGTTCTTTCCAGCATCTCCGCCGTGGACGCCGACATCGCCTGGGCGGCGGGTGAGGTCGACACGACCTATGCCACTGCCGACGGGGGAATCATCATGAAGACCGTCGATGGAGGGGCTACATGGATCACCCAGCATGCGTTCGAGGGGGGATATCTGAGCTCTATCTGCGCGGTCGATGCCTCGACTGCCTGGGCGGGAGGTAAGGGCCCGAGCGGTGAACCGTTGATCCTGAAGACGGAGAACGGCGGCAACCCCATACCGCTCTCTGTAACCTCCATCACTCCGGACCAGGCTATACAGCACACCATAGCCATGAATATAACCGACCTCTCCGGCACGGGATTCATAACCGGAGCGACGGTGAGGCTCGAGAAAGGCGAGAGCGTGATCGATGGCTACAACGTGCAAGTGGTATCGCACAATAAGATAACCTGCCAGATCGGCTTCTTCGGGGTGGAGGAGGGCGTCTACGACGTGGTGGTAACCAACCCCGACGGCGGGGAGGCCCACCTGCCCGCGGCCTTCACCGTGACCTCCATGTGCGGCCAGGGCAGCGGAACGGCCCTGCTCGCCCTGGGCCTTACCCTGGGACTGCTCTCCCTCGCGGGAACGGCGCGTGTGAGGATGAGAAGAGGGGGGAAGGGGTAAAGCAATCCATACTCATCTGTAGACGATCAAGTATGGCATTAATCCTTCATGGGTCTTTGCCGGAGGGTCTGAACTCTCAACTTTTGAATACATCTTCTGCAAATAGGCCTTGAATAATGACCAGGGGTTATCCCTGATCTTTAAATCGATATTTCTTCAACTGCAAAGCAGAGCATGTTCTTTCTGTTTATCAGCTCTATTTAGACCCTGAGTACGGAAATCACAATCGTGTTTCTTCCGGCACGGTCATATCTCGTTTATAGTAGGGGCGGGGGAGAGGAGTTGAGGCGCGTGATCGCAGAGGAAGCGTATAAAGCCCTGACAAAGGCGGTGGGAGAGGAGAACGTCTCCCGCGAGCCGGCGGTGCTGGACGCCTACGCCTGGCAGCCCTTCCTCAACGACGACCCCGCCCTGTGGACAGCCCGCCCGGCGGCGGTGGTCCTGCCCGCCTCCACACAGGAGGTGCAGGCGGTGGTGAGGGCCTGCAACCGCCACGGCCTCAAGTTCAAGGCCCTGTGCACGGGGTGGGGAGTGCACGCGGGGCCCACCACAGAAGGCGTGGTCCAGGTGGACCTGCGCCGCATGGACCGCATCCTGGAGCTGGACGAGAAGAACATGGTCGCCGTGGTGGAGCCCTACGTGAGCGGGGCGCAGCTGCAGGCGGAAGCCATGAAGGTCGGCCTCAACACCCATCTCATCGGGGCCGGCCCGGTGTGCTCCCCCCTGGCCAGCGCCACCTCCATGCACGGCGTGGGCCACGACGGCATCTATATGAGTTACAGCCCCCGCAACGTGCTGGGGGTGGAATGGGTGCTGCCCGACGGGGAGCTGCTGCGGCTGGGTACCCCCGGCTCGGGGGAGGGGTGGTTCTCCGGCGACGGCCCCGGACCCTCCCTTCGCGGCGTCATGCGCGGCGCCTCCGGCGCCTTCGGGGGCCTGGGGGTCTTCACCGCATGCGCGCTCAAGCTCTTCAACTGGCCCGGCCCTCCGGCGATGAAGGCGGAGGGGACGGTGTGCGACTCCGTGGTGGAGCAGCCCGAGAACCTGCGCTTTTACGGCTGCGTCTTCAACCGGGCAGAGGACTTCGCGGACGCCATGTACGAGGTGGGCGAGGCCGAGATAGGTTACCTCTGCCTGCGCATATCCCTGGCGTCCTTCCCCATGGCCATGGCTCCCAAGGTCTATCGTATGCTCATGCGGACCCGCAACCTGCGGAGCATCATCTACGACGCGCTCAGGTACCCCTTCACCATCCTTCTGGCGGGGGACTCCATGGCGGAGCTGGAATACCAGGAGGCCGTGCTGCGGCAGATCGTGCTCAAGCACAGCGGCATCATCCTGGACATGCAGGCGCCCCCCCTCGGCCCCATGCTCCCCCTCAACCTCATCCGCGCCAGCCTCATACCCGCCGCCTTCCGCCTCGGGGGCACCTTCTGCACCAACCTGGACGAGAACGACGCCCTGGACTCGCAGATGCCGTGGTCGGACGCCATCGCCGCGGTGAAGAGGCCCTGGATAGAGCGGGGCGCCATCCTGGACGACGGCGCCGAGAACCCCTACTTCGTGCCCTACGAGAACAACACCTGGGCCCACTGCGAGGTGGTGCACATGTACAGCGTGCACGAGGAGGAGAGCCTGCGGGCGCTCAAGCCCCTCGCCTTTCTGGCCACCCTGGAGGCCATCGAGCGCTGCATGACCCCGCTCTCGGTGCTCACCCCCGAGGTACGCAAGGCCCTCAGCCCCCTGGCGGGCCACTTCAACCGCTGGCAGAAAAGGATATCGGCGCGCTTCGACCCCGGCGAGGCCGCGGACGCCGGCCTCTACACCGACGAGCGGGACTTCGAGACGAAGGACGTCGAGCCGGAGAGGGTCAAGCGCTTCCGGGAGCTGGACGAGCGCCTGCGCTGGGGCGAGGAAGGCCCCCCGGCGTGATATCGCCGCGAAGCTATAGCCGGCATCCTCAACCAGTCGTATAGCCTTGCAGGACCTCCACGACACTGTCAAGGAACGCGACCAGCGCTTCCTCGTGCTGCGCGCCTTTGAGGTTTCCGGGGCCTGGGAAAGGGATGCGGGACAGGGGCTCCCCGGCTTTTCTCAGCAGCGGAACCACATCTACGGCGAGATCGCGCATCCTTTCCGCCGCAAGGAACCCATTCGCATATTCCGCCTGATGCCTACGCCGATCCGAGATCACCTTATCGAAGGCGCGGAAGATGTCTCCCCAGACGAAATAGGCTGGCCGTTTCCTCGCAAGCCCGAGAGAAGCCGCCACCTTTTCCTGGTCGATCCAGTAATATGCGTGCCCGTGCCCGCCCTTCTTATGTGCTATCCCTGCGTTCACAAGGTCCTCGAGAACACCGTATACAAGCCTCTGCTGGTAGCTTATCTTCGAGGCAATGCCGTTCGAACTCCCCCCTTTGTTCGTGAGCAGATAGGTCATGACGTCCGCGCGCGCCCCGGCCCCGTAGTATTCCCTCAGGCGGAGCATCAGGTTGGCGGGGTTGCCGAGGTCCGGCTTCTGCGAGTGGTTGCGGAGCCTGGGGGCACCCCTCAAAAGTCTCCACTTCAGGAACGTCTCGTCCGGCGTTATCTGGTGTAAGGCATGAAGGCCTTTTTCATGCCAGAAGAGTCCCTCTGTTTCCAGTCCATCAAGGCCTTTGCTCATCTCCTTCCGTACCCCCGGGAAGAGGTCCTTCCCTACCTTGCCGGCAACATAGTCAAGAAATGCGCCAAGCGTTCTCTGGGTTTCGGGGCCGAAGATACGGGATATCCTCTTGAGCCGCCACGGCTTTAGGAGTCCGTGGTTCATAACCGTCCAGTCCATCGCTTCGTCGAAAATCCTCGCGTCCTCCCTCCCAAAAGCACAGGTCCCGACCAATAGCGCCTCCGGGTCGATCACAGACCCGCGACACGGCTCTACAGCGACGTAGGCCCCCAGTGCCGCCCACTGGCTCCATACGATCCCATCAATCGTCTGTTGCAAGCTCTCCAGCCAGTCCTCCATGGCCGATCTCCTCAAGCACCGCTACGATCTCAGCCAGCTTTTCCCTGTCCTGTCTGAGGCACCAATCGACAGCCGCCCGCGCCTCCGTTTCCGAAACCTGCATCCTGACGAGGTCCCCGATATCGGGCTGGCCTCGATCTATGGCTGCCCACATCTTGAGGCATACCATATGCTGGCGCGAACACAGGCGTATGGTCAGTCGATCACCAAAGCGCCTGACTTCAGCTTCATCGATGATATCCGGAGGCAGCTCCGTATCATCGTGCAGTATCGTGGCAGCGGTACTGAACCAGTGTTTTCCCTCTCCATAGAGATTCCCGACTCTTTCGACCGCCTGGTTGAACTCTTTACTCATCAATGGCTTTCCGAGAACGAGGGAACCCCCTTTCTCTTCGACCACACCGAGTCCGTCTATATCTCTAGTAGGTCTTTCAATAACCCCCCTCATAAGCAGCACCAATGCGCCGCAGATAACGATGTCTACGGGTTCAGTCCCCTGCTCTTCCAGCACGGTGTTCAGCGCCGAAAGCATCTCCTCCGCCTTTTTGTATTCCATTCCCACTCTCCTGAAGTTATTACTAATAATACTAACTCTTATTAATATTAATACTAACTTTTAGACTCATATATGTCAAGAGGTCTTGGAAGAAGTGCCTTCAGAGATCGATAACGGTTGGCGATCATGCTACTCGTCATCGCCGGTGGGTACAATGGATTAAGAAAGAGGGACCTGCCGTGCGGGACCCCCCCAACCGACCAGACATGGAGGAAGATCATGCCCCTGGACAGGATACGCAAGCGGGACGGCTCCGTGGTCCCGTTCGAGGCCGCCAAGATAGCCGACGCCATACGCAAGGCCATCGAGGCGGTAGGGGAGGGAGAGCCTACGCAGGCCGAGGAGCTCACCCGCGAGGTGACGGACAAGCTCACGTTGCGCTTCCCCCAAGACATCCCCACCGTGGAACAGGTGCAGGACCTGGTGGAGGAGACGCTCATCGCGCAGGGCCTCCCCCGCACCGCCAAGTCGTACATCCTCTACCGCGAGCGGCGGGCCGAGATACGCCGCACCAAGGACTTCATCGGGGTCAAGGACGAGCTCAAGCTCACCGTGAACGCCGTCAACGTGCTCAAGAAACGCTACCTGCTCAAGGACTCACACGGGCAGGTGGCCGAGACCCCGGACGCCATGTTCCGCCGTGTGGCCGGGGCGGTGGCCCAGGCGGACCTCGCCTACGACCCCCAGGCGGACACCGCCGCGCTGGAGGAAGAGTTCTACCGCCTCATGGTCTCCCTGGACTTCCTCCCCAACTCGCCCACGTTGATGAACGCCGGGACAGACGTCGGCCAGCTGTCGGCCTGTTTCGTGCTCCCGGTGGAGGACTCCATCCCCGGCATCTTCGACGCGGTGAAGTACATGGCGCTGGTGCACAAGTCCGGCGGCGGCACCGGCTTCTCCTTCTCGCGCCTGCGCCCCCGCGGCGACGTGGTGCAGTCCACCATGGGCATCGCGTCCGGGCCCCTATCCTTCATGCGCATCTTCGACGTCACCACCGAGGTCATCCGCCAGGGCGGGCGCCGGCGCGGGGCGAACATGGGCATACTGCGCTGCGACCACCCCGACATCCTCGACTTCATCACCGCCAAGGACCAGGACAACTTCCTCTCCAACTTCAACCTCTCGGTGGGCATCACCGACGAGTTCATGCAGGCCCTGAAGAAGGACGACGTGTACTTCCTGCGCAATCCACGCAGCGGCGCCGTCACCGGCAGCCTGCACGCCCGCGACGTCTTCAACCTCGTGGTGACCCAGGCCTGGCGCACCGGCGACCCGGGGCTGGTGTTCCTGGACACCATCAACCGCGGCAACCCCACCCCGCACCTGGGCAGGATAGAGTCCACCAACCCCTGCGGCGAACAGCCGCTGCTGGCGTGGGAGAGCTGCAACCTCGGCTCCGTCAACCTCAAGCACATGGTCAGGGGCGGGAAATGGGACCGCGAGAAGCTCTCCAGCACCGTCCGGGCCGCCGTGCACTTCCTGGACAACGTCATCGACATCAACCGCTGGCCGCTGCCGGAGACGGAGCGGGTGACCCTGGGCAACCGCAAGATCGGGCTGGGGGTGATGGGCTTCGCCGATGCCCTGCTGCTCATGGGCATCCCCTACGATTCCGAGGCGGGCCTGCGCGCCGCAGAGGAGGTCGCCGCCATCCTGGAGGAGGAGTCCCACCTCGCCAGCGGGGAGCTGGCGGCGCGGCGGGGGAATTTTCCCAACTACGCGGGGTCGGTGTGGGAGAAGCGGGGCATGCCCATGCGCAACGCCACCACGGTCACCATCGCCCCCACCGGCACCATCAGCATCATCGCCGGGTGCTCCTCGGGCATCGAGCCCCTTTTCGCCATCGCCTTCGTACGCAACGTCATCGAAGGCACCCAGCTCATGGAGATAAACCCCGTCTTCGAGGAGACGGCGCAGCGCCTGGGCTTCTACAGCAACGACCTCATGATGGACATCGCCCGCAGCGGCACCCTGCGGCTCATAGAGGGCATAGACGAGGACGTGAAGCGCGTCTTCGTCACCGCGTTCGACATCTCCCCCGAGTGGCACGTGCGCATGCAGGCGGCCTTCCAGAAGCACTGCGACAACGCTGTGTCCAAGACCATCAATTTCGCCTCCGACGCCTCCATCGACGACATCGAGGAGGCCTACCGGCTGGCTTACGAGCTGGGGTGCAAGGGCATCACCGTGTATCGCTACGGCAGCAAGCGGGAGCAGGTTCTTTACCTGGGCAGCGACTCGCTCATGCGCCTGCTGGAGCGGCCGGAATACACCATGGCGGAGGCGGAGTACGCCGGGGGATGCCCCACCCCCCTGTGCTTCTTCTGAGCGGGGAAGGCGGGAAACGAAAACGTGCGCCTGCTCATCGCCTACTGCGGGGGACCCATCCCCAGTAAAAGGGAGGACTTCACCGTCAGCTTCGAAGACGGCTTCGCCCAGCGCTTCCTGCGCCACCTGGTCAACGACGAGGGCTACTGCAACGGCTGCGGCGTGCTCTGCGACCACTGCCGGGACACCTACGGCATCGACTTCTCGGGCGACATCACGGGGATACTGCAGTTCCCGTCCGTGCTCCCCTATTACCTCGACGACCCCATGGACCTCATCGGACAAGAGCTCCCGCCCCACGACGCCACCGTGGCCGTCAACGTGCACCAGGAGATACTGCTGGCCCTGCCCGCGGCGGCGGCGGCCGTGGGCTCGCGGGTGATCATCGCGCCCTCCGAGGGGCCCGACTGGGTCAGCCGCTGGGTGAGGGGGCAGGTGAAGAAGGCCTGCCGCGAGCTGGGCATGGGCTGCGCCTTTCCCAAGCCCTTCTGCTCCCTGCCCCCGGGCATCCACCCGGCGGTGGACGAGTTCATGGAATATTTCCGCATCGGGTACCCCAAGATAAGGCTGGAGCCGGGAGACGGCTACATCAAGGACGCCAAGGTAGTGCGCAGCGCACCCTGCGGCAACACCTATTACGTGGCTTTCAACCTCAAGGGCGCCCCCCTGGAAGCGGCCGTGGCCGAGGTGGTGGCGAAGTACTGGCACAGCTTCCCCTGCGTGGCCTCCATGGAGATGGACCGCGAGCTGGGCGAGACCATCCTGCACATGGGCGGGTTCATGCACTATCGGGCGGTGCAGGAGGCACTGGCCGAGGTGGGGGTGCGGGTGGAGCTGCCCACCTCCCCCGCCGTGGCGCGCGTCTCCGCGCGATAAAGAAACCCGCTGCACGGCCCCGCCCCAGCAGAGCAGGCGGCGCGAAGGCGGGCGGGTATATGCCAGCAAAGCGTCCGGGATACCGTGCCGCGGCCGCGAGGCTCAATAGGGCAGGCGATGATTCCGAGATATACTATGAGTGCGGAGCGCTGCATGAAAAGGATGATATATGGCCGATAAAAAGATACTGGTGGCCGACGACGACCCCCACATCCGCCGCCTCATCGCGGAGCTGCTCATGGCGGAGGGCTTCAAGGCGCTCATGGCCGAGGACGGCGAGGAGGCTCTGCGCGTCTGCCGCGAGGAGCACCCGGACCTCATGATCCTAGACATCATCATGCCCAAAATGGACGGCATGGAGGTGTGCCGCCGCCTGCGCGACGAGACCGCTGCCCCCATCGTCTTCCTCACCGCCAAGGACGACATCACCGACCTGGTGAGCGGGCTGGCCATCGGCGGCGACGACTACATCACCAAGCCCTTCAAGGGAGCGGAGCTCATCGCGCGCATCAAGGCCGCCCTGCGCCGCGCGGACATGGTGCGGGACTCCACCGAGAAGGAGGAGTACGTCTCCATCGGGGGGCTGGAGATAGACCGCAAGCGGCGCGAGATATCCCTGGACGGCAAGCCGGTGGACCTCACCCAGACCGAGTTCGACCTGCTGTGGCTGTTGGCCAGCCACCGCGGCACCGTCTTCTCGCGCAAGGACATCGTGAAGGCACTGTGGGGCTACGAGGACCCGGGCATCTCGCGCACCATCGACACCCACGTGGCGAGGCTGCGCAAGAAGATAGAGGTCGACTCCTCCAGCCCCGAGTTCATCAAGACCGTCACCGGCGTCGGCTACAAGTTCTTCTAAGGGGTCAGGTCTTGGTTTTTGGATACCACGGTATGTTAACCATAATCTTCTATTTCTTATCCACCCTGACCAGGTATTACGCGTTTACTCCCGCGTAAGAAAAATCCAAAAACCAAGACCTGACCCCATGACCTTTTGTTCTCACGATAGAGCGGGGGCGCGTATGGCGCACCCCCGCCTATTGATCTCGACAGCGGAATGCTCAGGAAACCCTTTTCCTCCGGCGCTTTAGGCGCACAGAGCCCGCCAGGGAGAGCAGGCCCAGGGTCAGGCCCAGCACGAGCAGGCCGGTGCCGCTGCCCGCGCCGCAGAGGGAGACCACGGTGAAGGCATCCTCCAGCCTGGCCTGCGAGCCGTCAGGATTCTCGACGATCACGTCGTAGACGCCGGGCTCCACGCCGAGGAGGCTTATGCTCCCGGCTATGCGGGTGTCGCCGGTGAGGACGGTGTTGATGGCGTTGACGGTCACCTCCCCCTTCTCAAACCTCAGGGCCGCCCCCGCCTGGAACCCCGCGCCCGTAGCACTGATGTCCATGATCATGGTCATCTGTATGCCCTCATTCGGGACGACGGCGGTCACCGCGGGCGGGGCGAGGGCATTGAACGCCACCGGATTGGAGTCTCCTTCCGCCGTGGTCACGGTGACTAGGACCTCGCCAGCGACTCCCGCCGGCACGGAGGCCACTATCTCCGCGTCCGACCAGGAGGCGTAAGCGGTCGCCTGCACCCCGCCGAAGCTCACGTACGATGACCCCTGGGCATCCCCGAAGTCGCAGCCGGTGATGGTCACCTGCGCTCCGGGCGCCGCCGCAGGAGGGGTGATGGCGGCGATATCCGCCCCGGCGCCTCCCCCATCAGATGTCTTCAGGATAGTGCCATCACGGCCCACCGCCCAGGCGGTTGCGGCGTCGAGGGCGAAGACGTCGTAGAGGGGTGAGTCCACTCCCGACTCCTGGGATACCCAGGTCTCGCCCCCGTCGGTGGTCTTGAAGATGAAGCTGCCCGGCGTCACCGGGGCGTTCCGCTTGCTCCCCACCGCCCAGGCGGTGTACGCGTCCACCGCGTGGATGGCGTTGAAGCTGTACGGGGCGCCCGGCCCCGAGGACTGCCAGGTGGCCCCACCGTCGGTGGTCCTGAGGACTACCGGCCCGACGACTATCCATGCCGTGTCGGCGTCCACCGCCGACACGTCCGAGTAAGGCGCGGAGCCCCCCAGGGGCGCGAAGGACTCCCAGGTCTGCCCTCCGTCGGTGGTCCTGAGGACGGTGCCCATGTTCCCCACCGTCCACGCCGTGTCGGCATCCACGGCGGATATCCCCACCAGGCTCTCCAGCTGGGCGCTCATGTCGAAATGCTCGAGCTCCCAGGTAACTCCCCCATTGGTCGTCCTGACCACGACGTTGCAGCCGCCGCCCGCGGCCCACACGGTCGAGGTGCCGACCATGTCCACGCCGAAGATCTGCGCCGTGACATCGGTCATGCTCGTGCCGGGAACCGGACCGGTGTTCACGATCACCGGGGCCCAGTATGAGCCACCGTCCCAGGTCTGCAGCACGCTGTCGGGCGAGGTGTCGTACAGGGCACCGAACGCCCAGGCGTGCATGGGGTCGGCTGCGTCTACGGCGTACGCGTACTTCCCGGAGGGGTCCTGCTGCGTCCACAGCGAACCCCCGTCGCCGGTGTGGAAGAACGTCGTCCCCCCCACCGCCCACGCCGTATCCGCATCTACGGCCGTCACCGACAGCAGCTCATCCCCGTCCGGGAGTGGCGTCTGGTCCACCCATCCCGCACCCGGCGATGCCAGGGCCTTGGCCGCGCCGGTCACCGGCAGGACGCATACCGTGGCGGCCAGCAGCAGGATGAGTGCCGCGCCGGCGAGATATGCGCTTGCTGCCCTGAATCTTCCGTGCCTTTTCATCTTTCCACCCCCTCAGGCGGTGCCGTACCGCCCTCTTTCTGCAGCTCAAACGGTGGCTTCACGCCCCCGTTCGAGCTCCCTACCTCCATAGCGTTAAACGTAAACGTGCCTGTGTTGTAACCGTGTTGTCGTTTACCTCCTGGCCTTCTGCCGGGGCATGCCCATGGGAGCGGGTCCCGCCAGCGCGGAGAGGACAGGACGTGCCATCTCAAAGACGGGTAGCAAAGGAACGGTAACCACAAGCAAGCAAACCCCCCATCGCTCTCGTGAACTGATATATATAAGACCCTTGCGGGCACAAACCTATAGATAACCTGACGCGGATATCCCCACCCATAAGTGTCAACCCCATCAACTCCTATACCTGACTAATCTTAATCCATCTGCACAGACGAATCAAATTGAGATTGTATGGTAACGTGCGGGGTTTAAATGCCCTTGCTAGTTTGTTAATATCTTTTATTGCAGCGGGCGTTTAGCTCAGCGGGAGAGCGCTGCCTTCACACGGCAGAGGTCATGGGTTCAAATCCCTTAACGCCCACCAATCACCAGGGCCCCTGCGGGGCCCTTTGTTCATCTCTTATGCCAGAGGACGATAAATGGGGACAGGTCTTCCAAGGGCCTTAACGCCCACCAATCACCCAGGGCTATTGCGGCTCTTATATATCGACTGAACTGCCTGCCTGATGCCACTCCGATGCAGGAGACCGACCAAGGGGGATTTCTGCTTTGCTAATGGTTGTTCTCCCTTTCGAGCATGGTCATGGCCATGTGGTTGGCGAGGAGTTCGTCGCCTTCCGCTCGCAATGCAAGTGCGTCCTTCCACCCGGTGTAAAGCCTCTCGTACCTGGCGGCATCGGCTCCGGGCTGATGCTCCCTTATGATACCGGACAGTTGGCCTGAGCCATCTACCATGTCCGGGAACACCCCTGCCCCCACCCCCGCACAGATAGCCGCGCCCAGCGCCGAGACCTCTGGTGTGGAAGGCACCTTGACCAGCTTACCGGTGACGTCGCTCACTATCTGCGTCCACAAGGCGCTCCTGGACATGCCTCCCGCTACAGTGATAGCCGGTGGGTTAAGGCCTGCCACCTCCATTACCTGCTCCAGGTTGGCACGGAGCGAATAGGCGATCCCCTCGATCAGCGCCCTGGCAATATGGCGGCGGCAGCTCGCGGCGTCGGGGGTGACCATGTGGGACATGGTCAGATTCCCGAGCAGGATGTTGATGGTCCTGGCATCGAATATGCGCGCGCCGAAGGTGGAATAGATGCCCGCACCTCCCGGTTCAGACGCGCCGCTCTCCTCGAACAACAGCCCTACCGGGTCATCACGGTCGGAATACAGAATAAGCGAGAGCCATTCCAGGACCTTACCCGTGAGCAAGCCGTTACTCTCCAACACGTAGAGTCCCGGCACTGCATGGCGTCCGCTCCAAAGCCGGCCATCGCCATCCAGGAGGAGTTCTCCGGCGACGAGTTGGACTGGCATTCCCGTGCCGGCCATCACTCCTATGTCGCCTTCCCTCACGCATCCCGCTCCGAGCAATCCGCCCTGTGTATCGGCGCCCCCGGCTGCCACGGGTATGCCCGGCGCCAGCCCGAGATGCGCCGCTGCTTCGGCTGTAAGGCTACCGATGCGATCGCCTGCATCCACCATCGCGGGGAAAATCCCAGCCGGCAGTCCAAGCGATGCGATCAGTCCGAAGTCCCAATCGCTTGCGCCGTGATCGAAGAGGAGCGTTTCGCCTGCCTGCGACCTCTCCGCGCGGAGTTCCCCCGCCAGACGGTACGCGACCCAGTCGGACAGGCTCGCCACCCGCCACGACTGCTCCAGCAGCCCCGGAGCATGCTCCTTCAACCACAGCAGCCTGCTGCCCATGAAGATCGGGCTGGGCCAGTGGCCCCCTGCTTCGTGTACCTCTTTTCCTCGCTCCGCCCCCAGGGCCAGAGCCTCTCCCAGGGCACGAGCGTCCTGGTTGGGAGTGGCGAACAGCGCTCGGCCGCGGCGGTCGAGAAGTACCGTGGTATTACGCATGCTGGTGGACGCCAGACCCAGCACATCCCCCGGCCCGGCTGCCGATTCCTCCATGACCTCGCGGGACGCTTCCCCCAGCTTGAGCCACATATCCTCAAGGTCCATGTCGTATCCCAGACCAGCGGTGCCGGGTGCAACCGCGTAGGCCCAGCTCCTACTCGCAACCGATACGTCCTGCGAGTCCAGATCTATCAGTAGACATCTTCCGGAGCCGTTGCCCAGATCGAAGGCCATCAGCAACCTTTTATCCATGAGCTATCACCTATTCCTTGACAACTATGGGGTAGTTACCGTACTTGCGCGCGGCCTTGATCATGGCCAGGTAGTTCTCCGCCTTGCACCCGGGATGGATGGTGTTGTCCGAGCACAATATGTACCCGCCTCCGGGGGCCGCCACGGCAATGGTATCCCGTACTGCTTCCTCGACCTCCTGTTCGTTGCCGAAGGGAAGAAGGTACGAGCAATCGATGTTGCCGAGCAGGCACAGCCTGTCACCGTAACGCTCCTTGACCTTGGCGATGTCCATGCACTGGGGCTGGATGGAATGGAAGCCGTCGAAACCGGCCTCGACCAGCCGGTCCATGAGCGGCCACATGTTGCCGTCGGAATGTTTGAATATGAACTTGCCTCGGGAATGAACGAAATCGACGATCGCCTTATGGTGAGGCATGACGAACTCGTCGTAATGGTCCGGGGAGATGAAGGTTGACTTGTTATATGCGAAATCGCCGTCAAGGCAGATGACGTCGGCCCCCAGGGAGACCCCCATGTCCAGCGAGGCGAGCACGTAGTCGGTGGTCATCTTCATGATCTCACGCACGAAACCGGGGTTCCTGCGGATATAGGGAAAGAACTTCTCCATACCCCCCGTGAGGTTCCGGCTCAACTGGAAGGGCCCGGGGTTGACCAGGATCTGTGCCAGGTCGTCTTTAAAATGCTCCTTGGCGGCCACCAGCATGAGGTAATCGGATTCCCGGGGCCGATATGCGGAGAAGGAGGCAAGATCGTCCGGCCGGCTCACGGGGCCACCCTTGATAACGGACTCTCCCACTGCGCTCAACTGGAAAGTACAGCCCCAGGCGTCCCTGATGAAACCGGCGCCGGCGGGCTCCGAGGCGAGCAGCAGCAGAGAAGGGAAGCCGTCGATTTCCAGCTCCTCTATAAGGGTAAAGAGAAGGCCCAGGAGCTTGAGCTTTTCTTCTGGTGTCATGTCGTGAACCGGCTTCGCGGGCGGGAGGTCGTCGGTAAAGAAAGCGCCGATATTGAGTATCGACTGCTCGTTGAAGGCCATCTCCCACACGGGGACCCTGTCCGGCTCGATATGCAGGAAGGCTTTCTCGATCCTCTCTTTCCCGGTCACGGCCAGTCCTTTCCTCTATGAGTTGCCCGAGCAATCTGAGCCGATAGACGATCAACATGATTATAGCGGCTAGTGGCGCTTCCGTGCCTTTGCCAGCTGGATCCCCGATAAAGGGACAAAGAGCCTTGGCCCGGGGTTTATGAACGCGAAGGCAGCGTCAAGACGATGTGGGGAGCCGGGTTATTGGCGCTGCTGCAAAATATCTATACCGCCTCCCCCAGGACGATAAGTGGGGATAGGTCTTCCAGGGGGCTTAACGCCCACCAAAGCAATAGAAGCCGGGCACCCGCCCGGCTTTTTTACACGGCAAGGGTATAGATTTTAACTCTGTACTCGAGAGGTAACAGCAAGGTTATATATTTTTTTGACCGCAGGAATCCAGCGATACTGTTCTTGTCGGCTCTGCCTTCAGCAACTTAACGCCCACCAATCACCAGGGCCCTTGCGGCCCTTTTATGTTGTGGCGGGCCTCGCTAGAGTGAAGATATCCCTTTGCCGATCACCAATACGCCGAAGACCAGCAGGAGGACGAACATCACCGTGGCGTTGTTGGTGGTGAGCCAGGCCTTCCAGGAGTTCAACACGTCCCCGGCCCGCTTGCCTCCGAGCAGGTGGGTCAAGACTGCGGCCGCCACGGTGGAGCTCGCCACGACCACGAAGACGACCATGGCGATCCAGGGCTCAGCTGCACCCAGGCTCTCCTGGGTATCCTGGATGATGGCCATCGCCGCCACCATGGTCAGGATCAGGATCTTGGGGTTGAGGACGGAGAGCCCGACTGCCATGATGAAGGACTTCGCCGCGTTGAAACCCTCGATGCCCGCCATCCACTTGGGCATCTGCGGCTCCTCCCCATCCTTGGGGCGCTTCTTCCACTGCCGCCAGGCAGCGAAGAGGAGCAGTGCCCCCAGGACGATGCGAAGGATGGCCGCTCCCTTGGACGGCCCACTGCTGGTGTCGATGTCGGCGGTGCTTCCCACAAGCATCACCACTGCGCATACCGCCGCCAGGGATAGCACCCAACCTACCAGGAAGGCAAGCCCGTTGCTCCTGGCGCGCTTGCTGAATAGGATGAGGATCACCGCGATGATCTGCACGGGGCTGATGGCCACCCCGATGGCCGGAGCCAGGATGTCTCCTATCGCACCTCCCATCTTCTCTCCCTTCCAGCTCTCACCCCATATCCGTGTCGCTTGCCGTTAACGGTCGGAGACGTTGTCTTCCCTTAACCGTTATATCACTTCTGCAGGAACGACAAGTGGGGCAAGGTCTTCCAAGGGCCTTAACGCCCACTAGAGCAATAGAAGCCGGGCCCCGTGTCCGGCTTTCCATTTCCACAGATGTATCTGCTTGCCGGCGCCAACCGACAGCTTCTGCAGTCATGCCCCATAAAGGGCCGCGATTCTTATCTTGCTGCACTGGATTGACTTGGGCTCAAACCATGTTATAATAATGTTATAACTATAAGGAGCAGGTGAAATGATCAAGAGACTGCAGAAGGTGGGAAACAGCAACGCCCTGATACTGGACCTGCCGATCATGGAGATGGTCGGGCTCGAAGAGGGCAAGGAGGTCCAGCTTACGGTGAGCAACGGGTCGATAATCATCACCCCCGTAAGCCCTCGGCGGGTGGACCCGGAGGAACTCGAGCACCACCTGGACCGAATCGTGGGGGAACGCGGAAAGATGCTCAAGGAACTGGCTGATTCGTGAGCGCGGAACCCCTCTTTCTTTCACTGGAGAACATACTGACGATCCACGCACGGATGATAGCTGAGTTCGGCGGGGTGGAGGGCGTAGCAGACCGTGGAATGCTTGAAAGCGCGGCCGCGATGCCGACTGCCACCTTCGCGGGGGAGTTCCTGCACAGGGGCCTTCCCGCCATGGCAGCGGCGTACCTCTTTCATATCTGCAAGAACCACCCGTTCACCGACGGCAACAAGCGTACGGCAGTCGTAGCCGCCGAGATATTCCTGAATATCAACGGCATGCAGCTGGATGTATCGAACGAGGAACTGAAACGGCTTTGCCTCGGGGTTGCAGCGGGGGATATCTCCAAGGAAGAAGCGGTCGCCTTTTTCGAGCGACACGCTTCGGACTGAAAAATTGAACTCTTCGCGTATTCGTTACAACCATAACTGCCAGGCGAGGACGATAAGTGGTGCGAGGTCTTCCAGGGGGCTTAACGCCCCCCAGAGAAAAGGGCCTTCGCGGCCCTTGCTGATCCGGGTCGAACCGCTAGATTCACTCTGATGCAGAGGAGCATGGATCATGTTTTGCCCGCAGTATCGCTCTCAGGTTCTCGGCTATGGATTCCGCTAACTCGTTTTTTTGAACTCCTGCCTTCAGGCCCTGGACCATCGGTTTAAGACTTGCCTTGACCTCGTCATTGGGGCCGGGCAGGGAGACGATCAGCGTGCCGTTGTGCTCCCCCACCGCTATCCTCACCCCGTCCTTCACGTGCCTGCCGGTTCCTACCTCGTAATGGCAGATGTACGGCGTCGCAGCATGGGGGTCCACCTGCAGCACGGCTTCCACGGTCTGGTCCTTGTCCTCCGCGCCCACGCCTCCCGTGGTTATAATGACCCCGTAACCTCCGATCTCGGCGGCTTCCCGCAGTTTCGCGGCGATCGCCGGCCTGTCATCTTTCAGGACCTCTCCCCCAGAGACCGTATAGCCCTCGCTTGAAAGGTACTCCGTAATGGTGGGGATATTCGTATCCTCGATCTCCCGGTTCTCCACCTCGGCGCCGGAGGAGAACACGATAACCCGCTTGGCGATGTTGCAAAGTATATCGGCGGCCATCTTCTCTCCCTGCTCGAGGGCTTCGATCGTCCGCTCTCTATCCAGGGCGATCCATCCCAGCATCCCGCGCGAGGATACGGTCGTCTTATCCGTGACCCTCACGCCGGGCAGGTCCCCCAGACTCTCGAGCAGGGCCTCCTGCTGCCCGACGATCGCATATGCATCGACACGGGTGTTGTGGACATCCAGTACCAGTGACCCCTCGCGGTAGTCGACAACCAGCACTTCAGCCCGCTCGAGCCCCAGAACGTCCGCCGCGGTGGCCGCGATGGCGGAAAGGTTCGCGTTGCTCAAATGGATGCCGTCGATCTCCAATTCGGTCTTTCGCAGCAGATCGTACCCGCTCATGGGCGCCGCCTTATCACCATCGTTCCTCTAAGCCAGTCCTCTCTGGCTCAGCCACTTGGGGAGCAGGTCCTCCTCCACCTTCCTCTGTACGCCAGGGGCCTTCGCGACCAGCTCGTCCGCCAGGGACGGGCTGAGATTGATGTGGCCGAAGCTGCCCTCGAAAATGAGCACCTTGTCGGTGCGCGCGGTCCTGCGGGCCTTCTTCATGGCCGCCTCGAAGTCGGGCAGCGCCCTGATCAGGCCGATGTTGCCCATGTCCTTGAACATGGGGTTGGCCCGGTCCAGACTCAGGTAATCCATCTGGTCCCTGCCCACGATGTAGATGGGCTTGGAGAAGAGGTTCAGAAACGGTATGCCGCCCCACTGCTGGTTGATGACCACGGCCTTGAGCGCCGGGTTTATCCCCTGGCTGAGCATGCCTCCGGCCAGGTCGGCCCTCTTCTCGTACGGCACCTCGTCGATCATCATCAAAGCCGATGGGATGTCGAGGTCCAGTATGCTGCGCCCACTGCAGTTGGAGAACATGAAGACGCCGAAGGTCACCCCTCCCGCGTGCACGTAGTACCCCCACCTCCCGCCGTCGATCACCGCGATGCACTCATCGATGGACTCGTAGAGCTGCTGCATCTTCCCGAACCTCTCCAGCTGGCCGGCGGTGATGCGCCGGTCCAGGGCGAAGAGGTCGTTGTCGGCGTCTATGGCCAGGATGCCCGCGGGGGACATCCTCATGATGCAGCTGAAGGCATACCTCTCCCGCACGAAGGGCGACCTGTAGACGGCCACCGGCAAGAAGTTGCAGCTGCGGTTCTTATACGAGTAATGGTAGGCAGAGCGCGATTCCAGGCGCGCGTAGGACATGATGAACGCCTTGAAGCTCCTGCCCAGGAAGCGGTGGAAATACATCTCCCTGGGGTCGTCGTAGTAGGAATGCACGATCCAGTCCGCCTCGTACGCCTTCTTGATGCCGTAGAGCGTCCCCACCTCGGTCTCGATGGCGACCCCCTCGTCGTAGGGTCCGAAATCGAAGAGCTTACCCTCGAACAGCTCGCCGAGGCGGAAGGCCCCTATCACCTCTTCCGTCTCCCTGAACCCCCGGTATGACGCCACCCCGAGGTAGATGTCCTCGCAGCCCGTCTTCTCCCTGATGACCTCCCTTATCGCGCCGAGCATCTCGCGGTACGGCATGCCGCCGAGGATGCTGAAGCCGTGCTCGGAGGCCAGGAGATGCACGCGGTGGCCGGGCCTTATCATCCCCATATCGACGTTCTCGAGGGCCTCGAGTGCGGCGCGGCGTACGGCGGAATAGTCTTCCCCGTAGCAGTAGATGACCTCCGCCATCTCCGGGAAGAGCGAGCTGACCGCCAGGGAGACGAAGCCGGGGTGAGCGGCGGCGCGCCTGCGGGGCGGGGACTGGTAAACGGACTCCATCAAAGGCCTCGGTTGTATAGCCTGCTGGTACATCATGGTCATGCCCCCTGCCCCTTTTCAAGCCCGCGGGCTTTCCTTATCATCTGCACGTCCTCGAGCAAGCGGTACTGGGGGAACTCGGCGTCGAGCTCACGCAGCCTGTCCTCGGGGATGTCCAGGGAGCTCAAGGGGTGGTGGTAAAGGTGGCTCCCGGCCCTCTCCTCCGGCTTGACGCCGCCGGCGTCGAGTATCTTGAACACGTTAACCAGACAGTAGATGCCGCACCCCCGCCGGACGCCGGTCATCGCGCACACGTCCTCCGGGGTCTTCGCCCCCATGAGCACGGCCCCGGCCAGCTCCTGGGCGGTCACGAAGGTGCAGGCGCAGACCGCCTCCCCCGGCGCCAGGCCGGCCCTGCGGCATATCTCCCCTATCTTCTCCCGGTCGAGCCGTGAGACGTCCACCGCTAGCGCGTGGTCCCCGGTCCGCGGCAGCATGGTGATGGCGTTCTCGGGGCATGCGTCCATGCAGCGCTGGCAGTCGATGCACCTTTTCACGTCGACGGCCATCCTCTTCTCGCCCCGCACGAGGGCGATGGCCGCGGCGGGGCAGATCTCCTCGCACTTGCGGCACACCCTGCAGAGGGCTTGGTCGACATCGGGGTAGTATTCGCGCGCGATCATGACGGCTTCCCTCCCAGCTCGGCCCGCCTGAGCCGCGCGGGCTTTCGCCCCCTGAAGCCGGCGATCATCTCGCCCAGTAGCACCAGCAGGTAGTCCATGCAGGAGAGGTCGCCCTCGAAGGTCATCATCCCCCGGTTCATGAAGTCCGTGGGATGAAGGCGTAGCTTCTTCTGCAGTGTGTCCGCGTCTCCCCACCCGTTCCAGGCGGCCGAGAAGTCGGCGGATCCCTCGACGCCCTCGCGGTAGGAGAGGCCGCCTCCACGGAGCATGAATGTACCCGCCGCGTGACCCGCACTCGAGCGCACGGCGAACGAGAAGTCCTTCTCCGCCAGGCGTGCCCTGAAGGACGGGTCGAGCAGCGCCGTGAGCCTGAACGCCCAGCGCAGCAAGAGGTAGGTGATGAAAAGTGCCGCTCTGAATATCATCCTCAGCTCCTTCTACTCATTCCGCGGTGCTTTCCTCCGCCATCACTTCCATCCGCATATCGAGCAGGGGAGCGTCCACTATGGCCCGGCCGATATCCAGGATATCGACGTCCATGGACTTCAGCTCCGCTATATCTTCAAGCCCGATGTTTCCCGCGAAGGCTATCTTCACTCTTTCCCGCAGGCGGGCATCGCCCAGGGCCGCGGATACCCTTGCTATGTCCTCCCTGTTCCCGGTATCGATGAAGACGATAGAGGCGCCGCGGGCGGCGGCCTCGCATGCCTCTTCGGCGACGTCCTTGTATCTTCCCTTGACCTGCACCACCATCTCGCGCCCGTTGAAACCCGAGGCTGCCGCCATGCACCCATCAATGCCGCCGAGCATCTCGATATAGTTCTTGTCCAGGTAGACGAAGGGGCCTTTCGTTATGCGGAAGGAGCCGCCGCCGGCCACGATCGCCCTGCGGATGGCCTCCTTGAGCTGCGGTGGCATCTTCTTCCAGGCGCCGCATACTACCCGCGGCTTCGGACCGGCCTCCTTCACGAACTCGCGTGTGGCGGTGGCGATGCCCGAGGGTTTGGCCATCAGCCCTATCAGGACCTCCTCGGCCACGGCGAGCTGTTTCGGCGTCCCGCGGAGCCTGGCCACCACATCGCCCGCGCGCACCTGCGCTCCCTCCTCCGCGACGCTCTCCAGGAAAAGCCCGAGTCTTCCCGCCTCTTCCGCGACGGCGGCGGTTTCCGCGATGATCCCGTCTTCATCCGCGATGATGCAAGCGGTACAGGTCTTCCCGGATATACCGCGGAAGATCTCGTCCCTTATGTCGACAGGCCCGCCCTCTTCCATCGCCGCTTTCGCTCCCTCGCCCCCTACATGGCCAGCCGTCCGGCGTCCTCACCACACAGGCCGGCGATGGCCGCGCGCACCTCCTCCATGAGGTCTTCCTTGTTCTCGAGGGTATAGCATGAGGCCTCGATGGGTGCGCCGATCTCGATCCTCACCTTCTGACCGAGTAGGAAGTCCAGGGTCTTCGGCGGCAGCACTTTCTCCGTGCCCTGAATGCCCATGGGGATGATGGTGGCGCCGGACTCCACGGCCATGACGAAGCCGCCCTTCTTGAAGGGCCCCATGCGGCCGGTGCGGGAGCGCGTGCCCTCGGGGGCGATCCACAGCACCACGCCGTCCTCCATCTTGGCCCGGGCGGCGGCGAGGTCCTTCTTGGCCTGCTCGAAGTCGTGGCGGTCGATGGCGATGAACTCACCTGCCGTCATCCCCTTCGACCACAGGGGCACTTTGAAGAGCTCTTTCTTGGTGAGCATGCGCACGCTGCCGGGTATGGCGAGCACGCTCAGCGGGATGTCGTAATGGCTGCGGTGGTTGCCCATGACGATGTAGCGCCTGCCCGGCTCGATGGTGGTGTGATGGGCGTCGATGACCTCGTAGTCGATGCCGACGGCGCCGACCAGCTTGCCCGCCCACCAGCGCAGCCACTTGTCGCCGTACCAGCGCGGATAACCGCCCCTGAAGTTCACCTTGTAGAGGACGATGAGGGTGATGCGCAGCGTGGCATATACGGTGACCATGATGATGCGCAGTTTCTGCAGCAGGTTCGCCTTCATCCGTCTCCCTTCTTGCCCCTCCCGGCGGCACGCTTTATTCTGCATCGGCGGCGGGGGGATTGCAACCGTTCAGTGTAGCGGAGAAGCTGGGGAGGGCGCCGTGCCTCATGCGCCCCGCCAGAGCAGGGAGAGGAGGTCCACCTCGTCCAGGCGGCACCCCTCCAGCGCGCGCGCGGCGGAGCGGTTGCGCTCCCGTGGCAGGGAGAAGGCGATGTGGGATATCCGGCCCTTCTCCAGGAGAACGTGGCAGCAGACCTCTCCCTCGGGCCCCTCGCAGCGCCCGAAGCCCTCTCCCCTGCCGCCGCGCCCCCTTTTCACCAGCAGGGGAGGGTCGGGCGGCTCTTCCAGGATGCGCCGCGCAACCTCCAGCGACGAGGTCACCTCGCCCGCCTTCACGGCCAGCACGCGGCGCAGCATGCCGGACCCCTCCGGGACCACCGCGCTCTCCCAGCCCGCCGCGGGGTAGATGCCGGGCTCTTCCTTTCTGACGTCCAGGTCGGTGCCGGCCGCCCTTGCCAGGGGACCGGTCCAGGTGCACGTATCCCCGTCCCCCGCCAGGCGGCCGAGGCGCCTCACCGCCCCGGCGGGAACGGGAAGAGAGGCGACGCGCCGTGAGAGCTTCCTCCACGTGGCCGCGGCGGCGGCGAGCACGGCGGCAAAGGATACCGCCCTTTGCAGTGGAAAATCCTCTCTGACGCCGCCCGCCACGGCCCACCCACCCCGCGGGTACCCGTCCAGCCAGTCCTCCGCTCCCGTCCGCAGCTCCAGGCGCATGCCCTCGCATGCGGCGGCCGTGCGCCATCTCCCCAGGGCGGCCGAGGCGGCGCCCGTCCATGCCAGGTGCGCCAGGACCCTTGCCGTCTCCAGCAGCACCGCGCGCGAGGCGACCGCGGCCACCGGTATATTCAAGCCCCGCGCGTCCTCAAGGGCCTGCAGAAAGGACAGGTGGAGGGCCGTCTCCGCCTCCAGGAGAGGAGCGGCCCGGCTCGCCTTGACCCCGCGCAGGACCCCCTGGGGATATTCCCTCCAGGCCCCGCGCGACCGGATCTCGAACCCCCCCTCCACCTCCAGGAGGAGG
>CAYPZH010000012.1:0-2287 GCA_964415205.1 uncultured Actinomycetota bacterium
CGCGCACTTCCATTTTCGACGCCGAGGCCGGCATCGCCCTCACCGACACCTTCGGCACGGAGAACTTCTTCCACGCCTTCGACACCTATTTCGCCAAGATATACGACGGCATCCGGCAGGATTCCGGCGACCCCTTCTCCTTCCTGGAGAGTGCGATAGAGCACTACAGGAAGCTGGGTATCGACCCCGCGAGCAGGTCTATCGTCTTCTCCGATTCCCTCGACCTGGAGCTCGCCAGGTCCATACACGAGGCATGCGCGGGACGGGTGAAGGACTCCTACGGCATCGGCACCTTCCTCACCAACGACGTGGGGGTCAAACCCCTTAACATGGTGATAAAGATGGTGGCCTGCCAGCCCTTCAAGGACTCGGACCGCTGGGTGGACGCGGTGAAGATCTCGGACGCAGAGGGAAAATACACCGGGAACCTGGAGACCATCCGGCTCGCCAGGCACATGCTCTTCATGGACGGTTAAGGCTGAAAAGGGCCTCGCGGTGGGTACCCATCCCGCTCATTATCTGATAGCTTGGGATAATCATATGCATCCCGTTTCCGGTCCCCTCGCACGTAATGGGGAGGGGTGAAGCGTCTAATGGGAGGTTCAACCACATGGGAAGCGTGAAGGACCTTACCGTCCTGGAGAAGCCGGAGGGCGAGCGGGCGGGCCTGGGCCGGTTCGTCTTCTCCGACCGCTACTCGGTTTTCGACTGGGGCGAGATGCCGGACCACATCGCAGGGAAGGGCAAGGCTATCTGCATGGCCTCCGCATATTTCTTCGAGAGGCTGGAGGAGAAGGGCATAAAGACGCACTACGCCGGGGTAGTCGAGGGCGGCGTCGCCAAGAAAACGGGCGAGCTGAGTGAGCCCGGGGACACCATGGAAGTAAGGTTGGTGAGGGTTATAGGGCCGGCTGTGCGCGGGGATGCCTACGACTATTCCGCCTTCGAGCAGGAGAGGGCCAACTTCCTCATCCCCCTGGAGGTCATGTACCGTAACGCCCTGCCGGCTGGCTCCTCGGTGTTCAAGCGCCTGAGGGAAGGCAGCCTCCATCCCGCCGACATCGGGCTGGACGGGATGCCCGAGCCGGGCCAGGTGCTGGAGAGGCCCATGCTGGACGTTTCCACCAAGCTCGAGGCTAGCGACCGCTACGTCGACTGGGAGGAAGCCCGCAGGATAAGCGGCATGGACGCGGGCGAGACGGAGGAGATGCAGCGTATCGTGCTGCTCATCGACGAAATGATCAGCCTGGAAGCGAAGCGACTAGGGCTTTTCAACGAGGACGGCAAGGTGGAGTTCGCCTTCGACGGCGAGCGGGACCTGGTGCTGGTGGACGCCCTGGGCACGCTGGACGAGTGCCGTTTCTCCTATAAGGGCCTGCCCGTGAGCAAGGAGATAGCCCGCATACATTACCGGGGCACGGAGTGGCACCGGGACACCGAGGAGGCCAAGAAGAAAGCCGCGGTGGACTGGAAACCCCTGGTCAGATCGGAGCCGGAGCCCCTGCCCCCGGAGCTGGCGAAGGCGATATCCGAGCTATACCAGGCCTACGCTAACGAGCTGGCGGGAAGGCCGTGGTTTGACGTCCCAGCATTTTCCGACGTCCTGGGCACCATCGAGGAGTTCCTCGGGAAGTAGGGGATCTGAGCCGTACGCTCGCGAGTGCACTTCTTGCGAAGAATGATGTCATCCCGCTTCTTCGCCAAGCTGATTCCGGGTGCGACGCCTCGGCTTGACTTCTTCTTCACCAGGCCGATTTCCGGCGTGACCCCCGGCCCTCTAGGCCAGGCCTCTCTCCGCCAGGATGCGGTCCTGCATCTTCTCCATGTCCATGGGCGGCACCAGGGCGCCTTCCCTCGGCACCAGCTTAATGGCATCCTGAGGGCAGGTCGGGATGCATACCCCGCACCCGATGCACCTAGCGAGGTTGACCTCCATGCCCACTTCGCCCTTGACTATGGCATCCATGGGGCAGCGCTCCACGCAGATCTCGCATTCGGTGCACTTGTCCGGGCCCTTCTGGGAATGGAAAGATGACTGCACGAAATCCGCGGGGTTAGGGAACATCTTCAGTCCCTTAAGTGCTCCACAACAGCACGTGCAGCATGAGCACACGAACTCGATATCCTGAAAGTTGTTGGTCTGCAAAACCAGGCCCGCTTCCTCCGAGCGGTCCAGAACCTGCATGGCTTCTTCAACGCCTATCCTCCGCATCATGCCTTTTTCCGAGGCAAGTTCGGCGAGTAGCCCGAGGGCCATGCACCCCTCGAAGGGGCGCCCGCAGTCGTT
>CAYPZH010000012.1:2297-31492 GCA_964415205.1 uncultured Actinomycetota bacterium
TTTTTGTTTTTTTTCCTTTGGTTTTTTCTCCTTTTTTTGGGGCCCCCTTTTGTTTTCTTTGCTGGTTTTTTTTTTGGGTTAAAAAAATTTCCCAAGCTATGGATTCCTGCCCTCTCACTAGTTCCCTGGCCCGTTCGTAACTGGCAATCGCGGGCTTTCCTCCACGGCTGAATCGACGGGTATTACTCGCATCTGCTTGGTCTTGTTGGCGATCATCTGCATCCCCAGATAGGGGAAGTACTCCTCCATCAACGCGGCGAACTCTTTGTCCAAGGTACCGAGCTGGTATTCATATATCCCGACCACGTACTGCTCCGCCCGGTACAGGTTTCTGCCGTCTTCCCTGGTCTTGAATATGAGGCCACGGTCATACATGGATTCGAGTCTCTCCTCCGCTTCCAAGACCTCCAGGCCGCAGCGTTCCGCTATGGCCTCCACCGGTTCCGGCTTGGGAGTCAGGCATAAGGCCATAGCTGCGTCGGCGGGCGTGGAGAGCATCTTGAGGGTCTTCATCTCCACGCCGCTCTCGGTGGCAGGGAATCCTCCCGGCAACGCCTCCAGGAATTCCCGCAGCTGCGCATACAGTTCCTTTTCCTCAACAACCTCAGCTATGATGCACTCCTTCCCTTTCAATGCCACAACAGAGGCTTCTTGGAGCTCTTTTGCATAATGCATAGCTACTGCTGCTCTCATCACGATAAGCATATCAAGCATGATGTCTCTCGTAATCGGAAGTAGTCGAGTTATCGCGTATGCCAATCGCGATGAGAATATGGCCCCTATGAACTAACAATACGCTTCTGCTGGAGATATAAAGCTGGCCAACCTCTAGCAGTACCACCATATTAATACAGCGTGATACTAGGTAACGTCCCAGGTTTCTATGGCTGATGGCATTTCGCGGTAGGCTGATGTTCTTCAGGTCCTTCTACGGATGATCACCCTGCACACCGGGTCGCCGTGGGGCAGGCGCTCCTCTATCGCCAGGTCACAGCCGCAGTACCCGAACATGGTGCGGTCCATGTCCATGGCGGCGTCGCACACCCCCGCCTGTTCGGGGCGGCGGAAGCCGTAGAAGCAAGAGTTCATGACCAGCTCGATGCTTTCATCGTCATGGTTTATCTCCGCGACATCCACGTCCATCATGGCGAGCGCCCTCTCGAGGTCCCGTCTCAGCTCGGCCATGGAGTCCCGCCGCTTCATCCCGCCGGGCGCATGGCTGTTCACGAAGCCCAACGCCCGGTTGATGCCCCGGACTGCGGACTCGCCGACCACGGGCAGCCGGTAGATGAACCCGTAAGTGCCTCCGAGGAGCCTACCCATCTTCCCACGCAGGCTCATTCCTTCCTCCTTACTAGCCTGGCCGATTCCCGGGCCTGACCACTAGGCTTCGGGGAATATACTCTCCAGCGCTTCCTTCAGGCCGGTGGTGAAACGGGAGGCGGTCATGCCGTCGATGAAGCGGTGGTCGTAGGCGATGGAAAGCCCCAGCACCGGCGCCACCCTTATCTCGCCGTTCTCACCCGCCACCGCGACTTTGCGGATGGAGCCGATGAAGACCATGCAGCTCTGAGGGGGGTTGATGATGGGCGTGCCCCCCTCCACGCCGTAGCCCCCGAGGTTGGAGACGGTGATGGTGCCGCCGGAGAGGTCCTCGCTGGAGAGCTGACCGTCGGCGGCCCTCTCTTGCAGCCTCCTTATCTCCAACCCTATCTCCTGCACCGTCTTGCGGTCCGCTTTCTTGACCACGGGTACCACCAGCCCCTGCTCGGTGGCCATGGCCACGGACACGTTCACGTCCTCGTAGATGGTTACGGTGTTTTCCGCGAAGGAGCTGTTGACCTCGGGGTTTTTCTTCACCGCCACTGCCACCGCCTTCACCGCCAGGTCATTGATGGAGACCCCCTCCAGGGCGTCCTTCGCCCGCAGCAGGTTCTCCGCGTTCACCGTGGTCATCTGGGTGAACTGCGGTATGTTCTGCCAGCTGGAGAGCATGCGGGCGGCCATCGCCCTGCGCACCTGGTTGAGCTTTATCCTCGCCTTCACGGCCGGGCCAGCCGCCGCCGCGCGCACGTCCTTCTCGGTGATGACGCCGTCCGGCCCCGTACCGGTGACCGCCTCCAGGTCCACGCCCATCTCCTGCGCCAGCCTGCGCACCCGCGGGGAGACCCGGACGGCGGACGGTCCTGCCGCCCTACCCGTGGGTGCTCCCGCGGCGGGAACCGCCGCCTCGGGCGGGACGCGCACGGTTGAGGCGCCCGCCTTTACCGCCTTTTCCGCCTCCCACCTGCGTATGGTCTCCTCCAGGTCGAACTCCTCGTACTCGGCCCCGATGAGCGCGATGGGCTCGCCCACCTGCGCCTCGGACTCCTCCTCCACCAGGATCTTGCGCAGGAAACCCTCGTACGGCGACTCCAGCTCGATAGTGGCCTTCTCCGACTCTATGACCACCAGCAGCTCGCCCCTGGCCACGTGGTCGCCTTCCTTTTTCTCCCAGGCAACTATGGTGGCCGAGGTCATGGTCACTCCCAGGCGGGGCAGGGTCACTACATCCATGATCGTGTTCCTCCCGTCGTGTTCAGTACTGCATCACCTCGCGCACCGCAGCCATGATCTTCTCCTCGTTGGGCTTGAACTCCTGCTCCAGGAAGATGCTCTGGGGAATGGGCGTGTCCGCGCTGCCCACCCGCTTGATGGGGGCGGCAAGGTCGAAGAATGCCTCCTCGACGATGATGGCCGCGAGCTCGGCGCCGCTGCCCCCCGTCTTCTGCTCCTCGTGGGTGATGACCACCCGCCCCGTCTTGCGCACCGACGCCAGGATGGTCTCCTTGTCCAGGGGGATGAGGGTGCGGGGGTCGATGACCTCCGCCTCGATACCCTCGGCCGCCAGCATGTTCGCGGCGTTGACCGCGGTGAGCACCTGCAGGGAGGTGGCGATGATGGTGACGTCCGAGCCCTCGCGTTTTATGTCCGCCACCCCGAAGGGGACGGTGTATTCCTCCTCCGGCACCTCGCCCGGTATGCCGTAGAGCAGTTTGTGCTCGAAGTAGAGCACCGGGTTGGGGTCGCGGATGGCCGTCTTGAGCAGGCCCTTGGCGTCGTAGGCGTTGGAGGGAACCGCGACGTACAGCCCCTGGGAGTGCATGAAGAGGGCCTGGGGGCTCTGGGAATGCTCCGGCCCCGCCCCCGCCAGCACCCCCACCGGCAGGCGGATGGTCACCGGGATCTTGAAGCAGCCGCCGTGCATCCAGTTCCACTTCCCCAGCTTGTTGTAGATCTCGTCGAAGGCTATGCCCACGAAGTCGGCGAAGCTGAACTCGGTGATGGGGGTGAGCCCCGCCAGGGCCATGCCCAGGGCAGCCCCGGCGATGGTGGCCTCGGCGATGGGGGTGTCGAAGACGCGGTCCGGCCCGAACCTGTCCAGCAGCCCCGCGGTGGCGCCGAAGGCACCCGACATGGTGGCCACGTCCTCGCCGTAATAGACGCTATTAGGGTCGCGCTCCATCTCCTCCAGCAGGGCCTCGTTGATGGCCTGCATATAGGTGATGGTCTTCACCTACACCACCCCCTTGGCGTAGAGGCCCTCGTAGATACGGGTGCACTCCGGCATGGGGGAGGCTTCGGCGGCCGCGATGGCTCCCAGGACCTCCTGCTCCACCTCGGCGTCGACGGCCGCGAAATCCTCCTCCGCCGCCGCCCCCGCGGCGATGAGCTTGGCCTTGTAGTTCTTGATGGCGTCCCTCTTCTCCATCCACTCCTCCACCACCGCCTGGTCGCGGTAGAGGGCGGGGTCGCCCTCGAAGTGGCCGCGGTAGCGGTAGGTCTTGCCCTCGATGAAGGTGGGTCCGCCGCCGGAGCGGGCACGCTCGATGGCCTCCTTCGCCACCTCGTAGACCAGCAGCACGTCGTTGCCGTCGATGACGTAGCCGGGTATGCCGTAGCCGTCAGCGCGGTCGGCGATGTTGTCCTTGAGGGCGTGGGCCCAGGTGTAGTGGGTGGAGATGCCGTACTCGTTGTTCTCGCAGTAGAAGACGATGGGCAGGTTGTAGAGGCCGGCCCAGTTCATGCCGCCGTGGAAGGTCTCGCGCGCGGCGGTGCCGTCGCCGAAAAAGCACACGCAGACCTGGTCGGTCTTTTTTACCTTGATGGCATAACCGACGCCGGCGGCGATGACGAAGCACGCCCCCAGGGTGCCGCTCTGGCCCAGCACCCCCTTCTCGGGATAGGCGACGTGGACGATGCCCGCGCCGAGTCCGCAGGTGGTGCCGCATACCCTGCCCATGAAGTCGCCGTAGATCTTGTCCAGGGGAACGCCCTTGGCGATCATCTGGTTACAGCCGCGGTGGTCGTAAAGGATAAAGTCGTCGTCGCGCAGCGAGGCGCAGGTGCCCGCCCCCGTGGCCTCCTGCCCCATGCCCGAATGATAGAAACCCGAGACCTTACCCTCGTGCAGCAGGCGGATGAGGTTCTGGTCGAAGGTCCTCTGCCTGACCATCTCGCGGTATAGCCGCAGAAGAAAATCCTTGTCGTACCCGGCGGGATCTATGTCCCTCTTCACCACTTCAGCCATGGTTCATCTCCTCCTTCCCGTCACAGCCGCGGAGAGACGCAACTTTTGAGCTCTGACCCCAATGGGTTGCGCGTTCATTGGGCCGTCCAGCCGCCGTCCACCGGGATGATGGCCCCGGTGATGTATGATGCCTCGTCGGATGCGAGGAAGAGCGCCGCGCGCGCGATCTCCTCCGGCTCCGCCACCCGCTTGAGGGGGATGTTCTGGGTCATATAGTCCTCCAGCACCGCCAGCATGGCGGCGATCATGGGCGTCCTTATCGCCCCCGGGCAGATGCAGTTGACCCGGATGTCCGGGGCGTAGGTGATGGCCATTATGCGCGTCAAAGCGACCACCCCGCCCTTGGCCGCGGTGTAGGCGTCCGCTCCCGGCACCGCCACCAGGGCGTTGGACGATGCGGTGTTGATGATGGAGCCCCCTCCCGCCTTGACCATCTCCGGCTGGCAGTACTTGGTGCAGAAGAAGAGGCTGTTAAGGTTGTTTCTTATCACCTCGTTCCAGTCCTTCTCCTGCGCATCGAGGAGAGGGGTCATGCTCAGGGGGGAGGAGAAACCGTGGCTGGCGTTGTTGAAGAGGATGTCCACCTTGCCGTACGCCTCCACCGCTTTGCCGACCATGGCCACCACCTGTTCCTCCAACGTGAGGTCGGTCTCCACGTACATGGCCTCCCCGCCCGCGGCCTTTACCTCGTCCGCCGTCTCCTGGCCCACCGCCTTTCCGTAAACCCCCTGGTAATCCACCACCACCACCTTCGCCCCCTCGGCGGCGAAGAGCAGTGAGGCCGCTTTGCCGACCCCGCTGCCGCCGCCGGTTATCACCGCCACTTTGTCCTGCAGGCGCATCCTCATAACCCCTTTCTTTTCACGGCCCTGCCAGCGCCTCGATTGACGGGCGGGCCCATCCTTACGGCTTCACCGTTGCCTCGATCGACGGATGGTTCCATCCTCACGGCCTCACCAGCACCTTGATGGACTCGTTGGAGTCCATCTGTACCTCGAAGGCCTCGTTTATCTCCTCCAGCGGGAAGCTGTGGGTGACGAGGGGAGCGGTCTTCACCTTCCCCTCGCTGATGAGCTCTATGGCCTTGGGATAGATGGACCCCAGGCATCCGATGATGCGGGGGTTCTTGTGCACGATCCTGGTGGTGTTGACCACCTGGTCTCCCTCCGGCAGCCCTATCAGGGCCACCGTCCCCGCCGAGCGCACGACCTCCAGCGCCTGGGCGAAGGTGTCCCGCCCCCCGGCGGCGTCCACCACGATGTCGGCCATGGCCCCCTCCCCGAAGTGGTAGGGACCGACGCCCAGCTCCTCCTTCATGCGCTCGAGCACGTCCTCGTTGGCGGCGTCCACCACCGCGTCCGCCCCCAGCTCGCGCGCCATGCGCAGCCGCAGGGGAGAGATCTCGGAAACCGCCACCTTCTCCACCGGGACCGCCTTCATGGCCTGCATGGCCGCGTTGCCTATGAGGCCCGCGCCCAGCACCGCCACCTTGTCCCCCTCCTTGGCGCCGCTCATCTCGGCGGCGAAGGCGGCCACGCCCACCGGCTCCAGGGTCGCCGCCTCCTCGTCGCTCATCCCGTCGGGGATGGGGTGGAAGGTCAGCCCGGGCATGGCGTTCTCTATCTTCACGTACTCCGCGAAGGCGCCCGGCTTGCCGTAGCCGGTGGAGTTCTTGAAGGCCTGGGGGCAGTTGGCGAGCGCCCCGGTCCGGCACCAGTAGCAGGTGCCGCAGACGCCGATGGTGAAGCCCATGGCCCGCTGTCCCGGCTCCACGCCGCTCAAGGCGGAGCCCGCCTCCACCACCTCCCCGACGAACTCGTGTCCCATGATCTGCCCCGGCTCGACGTAGAAGCCCAGCTTGTAGCTGTGCAGGTCCGAACCGCAGATGCCGCAGGCCCTCACCTTTAGCAGCACGTCCATGGGCCCCACCTCGGGCATGGGGACATCCCTGATCTCCATCAAGCCCGGCTCCACGTATACCGCGGCTTTCATGCTTGCCATCGTCCTCACCTCCGCTCCCGCATCGCACGGGCTTAACCGCCGTGCACTATCTCCCGCAGCCTCCGGGCGGCGGCACCGGGGTCCGCGGCCTGGATCACGTTCCTCCCGAACACTATGCCCCGCGCTCCGAGCTCCATGTAGCGCCCGGCCATGCGGCAGGACTCGGACTCATCCACCTTGTCTCCACCCAGCACCCACACCGGGACCTCGACCTCCCGGACCAGGGCCTCCAGGCCGCTCTCGTCCACGAACGGTACCTTGAGCGCCGAGGCTCCCTCGCCCTCGATCATCCTGCACGCCCCCAGCAGGAGCTCGTTCTTCTCCCCGGGCTCGAGGGACGGGTTCCCGACCAGCGGCTCCATCACCAGGGGCAGCCCCAGGCCTTCACATTCCCCTAGCAGCCTGTGCATGTGTTCCCGGCACAACTGCTCGAACTCGGGCGTGAAGCCCGCGAGGTAGTAGGCCATGACGGCATCCGCTCCGGCGGCGAAGGCCTGCCGCGCTCCCGTGGCCACGAACTTGTCTATGCTGTGCATGGGGGCGCGGTCGGAGAAGATGCGGGGGGCGCTGAACCAGTCCGCCCGCACGATGAGGGAGGGGCTGCCGCTGCCCACGAAGAGGTGGGCCAGCTGCCGCGCCCGGCCGCAGGACAGCAAGACGGCGTCGGGGCGGCCGCTCAGCACCCCGCGCAGCGTGGCCTCGAGGTCACGGGTGCCCACGTCGGGGCCCATCATGAAGGCGTGGTCGGCGGCGACGATGAAGCTGCGCCCGTCGTCCTCCCCCATCAGCCTGGCCAGCCTGATATCGCTGCCTTTCACCGCGGCCCCCTCTCGTACATGCCCGCTTCCGCGGGGAAGAAACAAGGGACGAGGGGCCTTCTCGCTTTCTCCCACACTCCCGGAGCGACGCCGGGGACGACCAGGCAATCGGCCCCCATCTCCTCGGCGATGGTCAGGGGGACCTCAAGATATGCGGCGGCGTCCGGCCCCTCCACCTCCGGGCCCAGAAAAACCCTGCATACCACCGGGAGGCCCAGCGGACGGGCGCCCTCCACCACCGCGGCAAGTATCCTCAGGGACTCTATCTCCGCCTCGTCCCCGAAGCCGGCGGCCAGGTCGGTGAAGCATCCGCCGCAGCCGTGAAAGGCGGCCGCCTCGGGGTCGAAGCGGCCCGTCACGGCCGCCCCGTCCCAGGCGGTCACGCGCAGGAGGAGCGGGGCCCGCGCGGCGGCGGGCACCTCCGCCAGCAGGCGCGGGATGAGCTCGGGGTAGACGACGTAGGCGGAGAAACCCCCGGCGGGCCCGGCGCCCTGCGTCAGGTCGAGCATGCGCGCCCCTTCCGCAGTGAACCGGCTCAGCCTTATTCCTGTGCCCTCCATGCTACCTCCCTGCCGACGGCCCGACTGGCCCCGGGCCCGCGGGCGCCGCGTTACAACTTTCTAAAGCGGGATATCTCCGTAATCCTACGGCAAGCTCCATCCCCTTGTGGAGAGGAAGGCCTTCATCTCGTCCAGGTCGGGTAATCCCTTCCTCCCCCCCAGGCGGGTCGACTTCAGGGCGGCGTAGGCGCTGGCGAAGAACATCCTGTCCCGCAGGCCCCAGCCCTTGAGCTCCCCGTAGAGGAAACCCCCGTGGTAGGCGTCGCCGCACCCGGTGGTGTCTACGACGTCCACCTCGACCGCATCCACCTGGACGGTCTCGCCGCCCTCGCATCCCCAGCTGCCCTCCCCGCCGCAGGTGATGACCACCGTCCTCGGCCCCATGCCGGACAGCCTGGCCAGGCAGTCCTCCACCTTCTCCTCCCCGGTCAGCCCCCTGGCCACCTCGAGGTTGGGGATGAACACGTCCACCAGGCCCAGCATCTCCTCCAGCTCCGGGAACCTGCTCCCGGCGTCAAGGGACACGGTTATGCCGGCGTCCCTGCCGAAGGCCGCGGCGGCGAGCGCCGCGTCGGGGAAGAAGCCGTCCAGGTGGATGATGGAGGCGCCCCTTAGCACGTCCCTGGCCACCATGCGGCCGAGGGCGAAGGAGCACCCGGGGCGGAAGCTGATGCTCCTCTTCCCCGTCTGCGCGTCCACGATGATGAGGCTGAGGGGCGTGGGGTGCTCCGGGTCCGCGTACGCGTCCAGCATCACCCCTTCCCGCCTCATGTCATCCAGGATGATGCGCCCCAGTTCGTCGACGCCCACCTTGCCCACCCACAGCGTCGGCACCCCCAACCGGGAGAGGGAGACGAGGGCGTTGGAGACCGGCCCTCCCACCTGCCGGTCGTACTCGAGCAGGAGGGAATAGGTGTCGGGCTCCGGGAACCCGTAGGTCTTCCCGATGATGTCCACCACGGAGACGCCGATGCCCAGGGCGTACCCGCCGCTACTCTCAGCTGCCATGCATGGCCTCCACTTCCCTTGCGAGCTGCTCGAGGAGTGAGAGGTGGTCGCCCGGGACCAGCATGACGTGCTGGGAGAAGAAACGGCGCAGGCAGTCCCTGGCGTTTTCCACCTTGAGGAACAGGGTCGGCCAGTCCATGAGCAGCGGCCTCAGCTCCTCCCTTCTCACCACCTCCCCGCGGCAGGTGCCCGCCCAGTACCCCGCGAGCCTCTTGCCCAGGCCCAGGAGGGTGACGCTCTCCATCTCCCGGGCGCTGAAGTCGAAACACCAGGAGCCGCTCTGGCCTTGAATGTTCTTTGCCAGCCTGACGCCGCTCAGTCCGTCTGCGGCGCCGCCGGCGTAGCAGGTGGGGGCTCCCCCGCAGTTCTGCAGCGCCAGCAGCCCCTCCTCGTAAAGGGGGATGATGAAGTCGCAGAAAAGCGGCGTCTCGCCCGAGAGCAGCATGAGCAGGAAGCCGGCGAGGGAGGCGAAAAAGTCCCCCTCGCAGGAGACGGGCACCATCTTCTTGGTGCCCTCGGGGTCCCGCGCCAGGGGCAGGAAGGCCGGGGCGAAGCAGAGGCAACCGTAAAGGTCGGAGAACTCGGGCTGGCACTTCACGGAGGCGAAGTCCGCGCCCTCCTCTTCCAGGATGTCCTTGAGGGCCAGGTAGAAGGAGACCTGCCTGCCCAACACGGCGTCCCCCCTGCCGGGGCATCCCGCCGCCATCTTTTCCAGGCGGGCGAGGAAAGTCCCCAGCCTCGCGGGCTGCATTTTCTCCGCCCGGCCCAGGATGCCGGCCCCGTCGATGTGCAATATCTCCACCCCGAAGTCGAGCAGGGCCGAGGTCGAGGCTATCTCCGCGTAGTGCATGTCCATGCCCAGGCCGCCCACGCTCGCGAACCTCTTCCCCCGCAGGGACGACAGCAGCTGACGGGCCCCGGCCCGGTCCAGGAACTCCCGCAGCTTCTCCGGCTCGCCCAGGGAGATCATGTGCTCCGCTCCCAGCGCCTCCAGCTCCCCGCGCATGGCCATGGGCCCGGAGAGAGCGAAGGGCGCGTACACCAGGACGGGCAGGCCGGTGACGGAGGAGAACACGCCGGCCCAGCCGGGCGGCGCCCATCCCGGCATGTTGACGACCATGCCCGCGCAGCTCTCCGCCGCGGCCACGGCGGCCGCCCGGTAGACCTCTTCCTTACCCTCTATGACCCCGAGGTCGACGAGGTCGCAGCCCCCCAGCGGCTCCTGCGCGGAGAGGTGGGAGGAGCGGTGCTGCTCCTTGAGGTCCATGCCCTTGGCCCGCTGGTAGTTGTCGTAGAACTCGCCGCGCGGGTCCAGCAGGGTCACCAGGGCCACCTTGACCCGCAAAGGCCTCCCGCCCCCGTCGGCCTCACTCATCGTCTCCATGCGTCACCACTCCTCGTGCTTGCGCGGGGATTGCCCGGAGACCCGACGAAGCCGCATCCGCCGGTGAAGAGTACCCTCATCCTGCAACCCCCCTTGCTCCCTCCGAAGCATTTTCCATAGTAAGGATAACCCCAAGCCGGGCAAGCCGCCAGACACGACGCAGGCAGATCGCGGGGAAGGTACGCCCCGGCAGCTCCCGGGAGGAGGCTAAGATCAGGCCAACGGCACGAGGTGGTCTCTCAACATCTGCAGCGCCCTCTCCACCTCCATGCCCGGGACGATCTCGCAGAGGTTGACCACCGGCGCGATGGCCGACCTCCCCCCAGGCTTGAGCAGCGCCCGCATCATCTCCAGGTCGCACGCCACCAGGAGGGTGCCGTGGTGCAGGAGCCTGCCGCGGCTGCGCGCCTGCGCCGAGCCCGATATCTTCCTCCCCTCGACGTAGACGTTGTTGGGCGGCACCCATTCCCAGGGCACGCCCAGTGAATCCAGCAGCGAGGTCACCGGGTAGGAGAGGGCCTTCAGGCTCTCTCTTATTCCCCGCAGGCGCAGGCCCTCCAGGTCCAGGTAGAGGGAGTAGTTGAGGTTGCCCGGGTCGTGGTAGACGGCGCCCCCGCCGCTGGCCCGCTTGAGCACCGCTACACCCAGCTCCTCTGCCTTGCGCAGGCGAACCTCGTCCTCGGGCGCGAGGAACCTGCCCAGCACCACGCAGCAGTCGTTGCGCCACACCCTCGCCCGGTTGCCGCCCGTCTCCTTCCAGTAGCGGGCGTCCCGCTCGAGGTTGACAGCGGGGTCGAAGGTCGCCTCCTCCGCTACCAGCTGCAGTTTCATGCCATTATCTTACGTCAATGCGCCGATGGCATCCCGTCCGCATCATTGCCGCTCACAGACCCCGGGCATAGACGCATAAAGACCTCGCCCGTTTGCAGGACGCTTTACAGATCCCGGGGTCCTGGCCGCTAGACGCCCAGGTCGTTCAAGGCGTCCTGCGCCATTTTATAATCGGGGTCCAGCTCGAGGGCTTTCCTGTAATCCGCGATGGCGGCGTCCCGGTCCCCCGTCGCCTGGAAGAGAACGCCGCGGTTGTAATACGCCGAGGGTTCATCCGGGTCCAGCTCGATGGCCTGGTCGAAGTCCGCCATGGCCTTGTCGTTCTGGCCTGATCCCTTGTAGGCGATCCCGCGGTTGACGTAAGCTATCACGTCTTCGGAGTCGAGCTCGATGGACTTGTTCAATTCGTCCAGCGCCTTGTCGTACTGCCCCATCTTGTTGTAGAGCCATCCCCGGTTACAGTAAGGCCGTGCATACTCCGGGTCGAGCTCGATGGCCTGGTCGAAGTCCGCAAAGGCCTCGTCGTACTGCCCGAGCTCCCCGTAGGCGATCCCGCGGTTGTTGAACGCCCAGGCCTGGTCGGGGTCCAGCTCGATGGACTTGTTCAATTCGTCCAGTGCTTTCCTGTACCACCCCTTCTCGTTATAGACCCATCCCCTGCCACCGTAAGCGGCCGCGTTATCGGGGTCGAGCTCGGTGGCCTGGTCGTAGTCCTCAAGGGCTTTGTTGAGCTTCCCTCTCTCGCCGTACAGGTTGCCGCGGGATACGTACGATGCCGCCCGCCGCGGGTCGAGTCCGATGGCCCTGTCGAAATCCGCCAGGGCCTTGTCGTACTCCTTCATAAGCCCGTATGTGTCGCCGCGGTTGCAGTATGCCCTTATGTTCTCGGGATCGAGTTCGATGGCCTTGTCGTAGTCCTCGAGGGCTTTGTTGTAGACCTTCATGCCGTTATATGCGAATCCCCGCACCCTGTAGGCTTCGCTGCAGCCCGCATCCAGCTCCATGGCCTTTTCGGCGTCGGCGAGGGCCTCTTCATATTGCCCGAGGCCGTTACGGGCCCTTCCCCTGGTGGTATAGGCCAGGGGATAGCCGGGATCCGCCTCAACCGCCTGCTCGGCCTTCTCCAGCGCTTCCTCGTCCCTGTTCTCATCTATGAGGGATTCCGCCTCCTTGACCAGCTCTTCCGCCCTGGCCCGGTCGCCTCCCCCCGAGAAGACGGTGAAGACCAGCGCCAGCACCACGGCAGCTACGGCGAGCACCGCCACGCCGCCGATGAAAAAGGGGCTCTTCCACCACGGCCTTCCTGTGTGTCCCGGAGGGGGAGGAGGGGTTACTGCCGCAGGCGCTCCGGAGGGCACAGCCGGTTGAAGAAGGGGCGTTTCCGCGCTCTCCTTTACAGGCGGTTCTTTTGCTCGCTGCGCGCCCGCCAGGTCAGCGCCGCAATACTTGCAGAAACCGCTACTGTCCGGCAGCTCCTTGCCGCATTCGCTGCAGTACATATCCGGCCTCCCTCTGTAATACCAGCCATTTTTTCTGCGGGCAACCGGTGCCTTCGCCTCCGATCACACCCGCGCGAACGCGTCCACAACTTAGACTGATAACCCGGCACGCCCTGTTCCCTCAAGGCCTTCAGGGCTTCCTCGCGATGGGCGCTCGACTACACCGCTTACGCACCAGGCTAATAACCCGGCACGCCCTGTTCCCTCAAGGCCTGCAAAGCCTGCTCGTAATCCGCTTTCAACTCCACCGCTTTAACGAAGTCGGCGACCGCACTTTCCCTGTCGCCCAGCGCGAGATACAGGTTGCCGCGGTTGTAATATGCCGTTTCGTCCCAGGGGTCGATCTCGATGGCCTTGTCGTAGTCGGCCAGGGCCTCTTCGTACTCGCCCAACCCCTTGTACGAGATGCCGCGGTTGTTGTAGTGGCTCGACTGCCCGGGGTCCAGCTCGATAGCCTTGTTCAGCTCCCCCAGGGCACGCTGGAAGTCTCCCAGTTCGTTATAGACCATCCCGCGCCCGTTGTAACCGCCTGCGTAGGCGGGGCTGAGCTCCACCGCCTTCTCGTAGTCGGCCGAGGCCTTGTTGAGCCAGCCCAGCTTGAGGTGAGAGTAGCCGCGGTCGCAGTAGGCGTAGGCGTACGCGGGGTCGAGCTCGATGGCCCTGTTAAAGCTGTTAACCGCCTGCTTGTACTTGCCCTGTTCGTGCAGGACGTTGCCCTTACCTCGATAGGCGATGGCGTTTTCGCCGTCCAGCCCGATAGCCACGTTGAAATCGTCAAGGGCCTTCTTCTGTTTTGACAGATAGAAAAACGCCCAGCCGCGGTTCGAGAAAGACATGGACGAGCTTGGGTCGAGCTCGATGGCCTTGTCGTAGTCCTCGATGGCCCTTTCCAGTTCGAACACCCTGAAATAGGTCACGCCACGGGCATCGTACGCCCGCGCGTTTAAGGGGTCCAGCTCGATGGCCTTGTCGTAGTCCGCCCTAGCCCCGCCCATATCGCCCTTCCAGTAGAAAACGTTGCCGCGATTGCGGTAGGCATCCGAGAAGAGGGGATCCAGCTCTATCGCCTTTTCGCAGTCCTGCAGGGACCTTTCGTATTCTCCCAGTCCCTGGTAAGCCTCGGCCCTAACATCGTAGGCAGGCGCGTACGTCCCGTCGGCCGCGACGGCCTGGTCGGCCTTTTCCAGGGCATCCTCGTATTTCTTTTGTTCTACCAGCGCCTGGGCCTCCCCGACCAGCTGTTCTGCCTTTGAGCCCCCGCTGCCGGACGAGAAGACGGTGAAGACGAGCGCCAGCACCACGGCGGCTACGGCGAGCACCGCGGCGCCGCCGATGAAAAAGGGGCTCCTCCACCACGGCCCCGCGGCACGGACCGGAGCGGTCTGGGGAGGCACGTCCGCGGTTTCCCGCGCGGGAGGTCCTTCCCCATGCGTCTTGCCGGTCAGGTCGGCGCCGCAGGACTTGCAGAATCCGCTGCCGTCGGGCAGCTCCTTGCCGCATTCATCGCAATGCACCCGTTCCTCCCTTCCTCGTTCGCCGAGTCAGCCCTCAAATATTAGAGCCTCGTGGGGCAAGAGCACAAACTTCCCCGCCTCCATCTCCGTTCCCTCATCACGACAGCTGGACAGGAGCACCCGGTGAGGCCCGTTCTCTCCCTCTCCTGTGCCCGGGACAAGTGCCACGGCGCGGGGGGTGAAGTTGAGGAAGACCGCTATGCTCTCCCCGCCCGCCTTGCGCCGGTAGGCGAAGACGCCCCGGGGGACATCTTTGACGGCGTGGTAGCTCCCAGCCTGCAGGGCGGGCTTGTCCGCGCGCAGCCGGATGAGGCGGCGGTACCAGTTGAGGAGGGAACCCGGGTCTCCGTCCTGCCGCTCGACGTTCCTCACGGTATAGGAGGGGTCCACGGGCAGCCAGGGCAAGCCGGTGGTGAAGCCCGCGTTCCTCTCCCCGCTCCACTGCATGGGGGTGCGGGAGCCGTCCCTCCCCACCGGGATGGGCCAGAACTTCCTGCCCAGGGGGTCGTCCATCATCTTCCTGGGCACCTTGCTCGCGGGCATGCCGATCTCCTCGCCGTAATAGATGATGGGCGTGCCCCTCAGGGTGAGCAGCATAGCCGCGGCCACCTTCGCCCTGGCCTCCGCGTCTCCTCCCCTGCCCAGGCGGGTATAGGAACGCGGGAGGTCGTGGTTGTTGAGGTACCAGCAGGGCCAGCCCCCGGGGGGGATATGCTCCTCCAGCCAGTCCACCGATTCCCTGAAGGCCTTTGCCTTCCATCTGCGCTGGGCGAAGTCGAGGTAGAAGGACAGGTGTAGAGCATCGCCGCCGTCGCCCAGGTAGACTATGGCATCCCGGGGATCGTCCGTGTAGACCTCGCCCATCATCATGCGTTCGGGATAGGCGTCGGTGATACGGCGCAGCTCCCTCGCCGCCTCCAGGCTCTCGGGCTGCGAGCGGTCGAAAAGGTGGCGCTGCCAGTCGTAGGGGCGCAGGCCCAGCTTGCGCGGGTTGTCGCGCAGCAACAGGTCCTCGTAGAGGAAGTTGATGAGGTCGAGGCGGAAGCCGTCCACGCCCTTGTCCAGCCAGAAGCTGACCACGCCCAGCATCGCCTCTTTCACCTCGGGGTTGCGCCAGTTCAGGTCGGGCTGGAAGGGCAGAAAGGCGTGGTAGTAGAACTGGCGGGTGGCCTGGTCGTATTCCCAGGCGCTGCCCTCCACCACCGCCCGCCAGCGGTTGGGGGGCTTGCCCGGCGCCCTACCGTCCCGCCACACGTACCAGTCGCGCTTGGGGTCGTCGCGCGAGGAGCGCGAAGCCGAGAACCAGGGGTGCTGGTCGGAGGTGTGGTTGAGGACCATGTCCATGATGAGCCTGATACCGCGCTGGTGGCATGACTCGAGCAGCTCCTCGAAGCCCTCCATGCTACCGAAACGGGGGTTTATGGCGTGGTAGTCGTTGACGTCGTAGCCGAAGTCGAGCATGGGGGAAGCATTAACCGGCGTAAGCCAGATGGCGTCGACACCCAGGGAGGAAGGCGTGCCGTCGTTTATGTAATCGAGCTTGTCTATCACCCCTCTCAGGTCACCCATGCCGTCGCCGTCTGAGTCGGAGAAGCTGGCCACCGAGATCTGGTAGATAACACCCTTCTTCCACCATGGCTGATCCGAGATCTGCATCGTCACTCCCAGTGTCCCGCCGCCGTAGCCACCGGGATCGATCCACCGGTGATGCGAAAATGATACCATAGCTGCAAGGTGCGGCAGGGTAGCGTTAACCACGGCTGGACGGGGGCCGATATCAAATGGGCCAGGCAGGTAAGGGACGTGGAGAGAATGCGGGGTGATGGTCGATGAAGCGATTCGAGGGTATCTACGCTGTGATGCTGACCGCCTACGACGATTACGGGAACGTGGACCGCGATGCCATGCGGGACATGACCGATCACCTGGTCGGCGCGGGCGTACACGGGCTGGTGGTCCTGGGAAGCAACGGAGAGAACCCGTACCTGACCCACCATCACCAGAAGGACGCCATAGACACGGTGGTTGACGAGTGCGCGCGGAGGGTGCCGGTCATCGTGGGGGTCAACAAGCGCGGGACCGAGCCCGCCATCGATATGTCCCGCTACGCGGAGGAAGCGGGCGCCGACGGTCTGCTCCTGGCCCTGCACCGCTTCTATAACCTGGACGAAGACGCCGTGTATGCCTTCTACGAGGACGTCTGCGGCAGCGTGGGACTGCCCGTGCTCTTCTACAACTTCCCCTCCAACACCGGCCTCGAACTGCCGCCGGAGAGCATCGCCCGCATCGCCGACATAGACAACGTCGTCGGCGCGAAGGAGACCATTTTCGACGTGGAAGAGGTCCGCCGTCTGGTCGAGGCGACCGGAGAGGATTTCTGCGTCTTCACCGGCATGACCTTCAACCTCGTGGACACCATGGCCGTGGGTGCGTGCGGCGCCATCTGCCCCGTGCCCAATATAATACCGGAGAAGACGGTTGAGCTGTACGAGGCATGCCGCAGCGGGGACACCACCAGGGCGGAGCAACTGCAGAAGGAGGTCTACGCGGTCGCGCCCCTCATCGCCTCAACCCCCACCCCACACGCCATGCAAAAAGAGGCCATGCGCCTTTTGGGCCATCCCGTGAAGGCACATGTCAAGGGGCCACTCCCCCGGCTTACCTCGGAGCAGGCAAAGATGGTGCGGGAGACCCTGGAAAACGCCGGCCTGCTCTGAGGGATGAGATGGGGTCAGCCCCTGACATGTGACATTTCAGCATATGAAAGCTTGTCGGGTATCTACGCTATCAAGAAATGTCACATGTCAGGGGCTGACCCCGAAAGACGTTGCGGGTAAGATAGCGGGAGGGACGCATACCCAAGCGAGGTGGTCATGGCGAAGACATGGGGGCTCTCTTTCGGTGAAAAGGAGCGCATGGAGCTGGAGCGCATCATGATGGATGAAGACAACGACGGAGCCCTGGCCTTCCTGCGCGAGGTGATCTACCCCAAGGTGAAGGAGAGCGAGAAGCCGGGGAGCTGTTTCCACGACACCACCAAGCCGGTGGAGAAGTTGGAGAGACCGGTGGACAAGCACAAGAAACTTGGCGATTTCCGTTGAGCGCCCCGCCTGAAGCCCGCAAAGACGACCGCACGTAGGGGGATTGATGACGAGAAGCCTGTGCGAGCACGCGGCAACGGCGAGCATGATAGCGCTGCTCTTGGTGATCGCCTGCCTGCTGCCTTGCGCGGCCGGGTGCGTGGGCGGTGCACCGCAGCGCGAGGCGGGAACGGCAACGGCGGAGGAGAGGGAACGCAGCCGGGCTTTCCTCACCGGAAGAGACGCTCCGGTATACACGTACGAGGTCGTGGACGTACGCGACCACGACATCCGTGACTACACCCAGGGCATGTACCTGGACGGTGACGTGATGTACGAGGGGACCGGGCTGAACGGGCAGTCGCGGCTCATCAAGGCCGATTTCCGCACCGGCGAGGTGTTGGCCGTTCACGAGCTGGAACCCTTATACTTCGGCGAGGGGGTGACGGTCCTCTCGGATGAGGTCTTCCAGCTCACTTACACCACGAACCTGGGCTTCGTCTACGACAAGGAGAGCCTGGAACTCAAGCGGTCTTTTTCCTACCCGACCCAGGGTTGGGGGCTGACCCACGACGGCGAGTCCCTGATCATGAGCGACGGCACCTCGACGCTTTATTACCTGGACCCGGAAAGCGGAGCGGAGACAGGGCGCGTAACCGTCTCCGACAACCTGGGACCCGTGTCAAACCTCAACGAGCTCGAGTATGTCCAAGGGGAGATATATGCCAATATATGGAAATCAGATGTCATCGCCGTCATCTCCCCCGGGTCGGGCGAGGTCGCGGCCTGGGTGGACCTGGCGGGAATAAACCCCGACCCCGCTCAACTCACGGGGGATTACGTGCTCAACGGCATCGCATACGACGCCCGCACCGGCCACCTGCTGGTCACCGGTAAATTCTGGCCTTACCTCTAAGAGATAGAACTCGTACGGGATGGGGCCATCCCCTGACATGCGGAATTCGGAGCCCGGCGGACCAAAAGCGCCGCAGCGATGAAGATTGCGTGGGGTCAAAAGGGATGGTGTAATCTCTGGACATGCGGCTTTTCTCGATAGCTTGTATGCCCAACAAGCTCCCGTTTGCCGAGACTTCATATTTCAGGAGCTCTTCCCGCCTCGTTGGGTTGCCGTAAGTCAGCGGATGGCCCTTGGCCGTTTAACGGGGGTAAGTGGCGGCGCCGCTGACCGCGCCGGTTATGTTAATATATCGACACCGGGAAATGGCATCCGGCAAGTCTGGTCGGGACAACATGCCGGCTCAGGGACAGGACCATCGCATCGCCCTGTCCGCGGACGGCCGCGACGGGGTGTAGCAGAGGGGATGCAGAGGCAAGGATCGCGTCTTAAAGGAGGGGAAATGAACGAGGAAACCGGCACCCCCAAGATCGAGCTCATACCACCGCACGTCAGGGCTTTCCTGCAGTCCGGCTACGATGACTTCGCGGGCTTCTGGGAGCGGGCAGCACTCGATTCCATGGACGAACTCTACTGGTTCAAGAAGTGGGACAAGGCCTTCGAGTCCGACTACCCGACTTTCCGCTGGTTCGTCGGCGGCAAGACCAACGTCTGTTACAGCGCGGTCGATTACAACGTGGAAAAGGACCGCTCGGGCAAGGCGGCCATCATATCCGAGATAGCGGAGACGGGAGAGGTGCGCGTGGTAACCTACGCGCAGCTGCTCCACCTGGTCAAGCTGTACGCGGCGGCCTTGAGGGGCATGGGGGTCAAGCGGGGTGACCGCGTGGTCATCTACATGCCCATGGGAGTCGAGCCGGTGGTGGCCATGCTCGCCTGCGCTAGGATAGGCGCCATACACGTGGTGGTCTTCGCCGGTTTCTCCTACAAGGCCGTCGCCGACAGGATACAGCTCTCGGGCGCTGAGTACGTGCTCACCCAGGACGTCAACCACCGCCGCGGCGCCGTCATCGAGCTGAAAAAAGTCATCGACGACGCCATCGAGGAGGTGCCGTACGGACAGGTGAAGAAGGTGGCCGTGCTCCAGCGGGCCCACGATGGGGAACGCCCCATGCTGGAGGGGCGGGACATAACCTGGGAGGAATTCCTGGCCATGGCCGAGGGGCAGAGCGGCGAGGTGGAGGTCATGGAATCCAACGAGCCCCTCTTCCTGCTCCCCACTTCGGGCACCACGGCAAAGCCCAAGGTAACGGTACACGTGCACGGCGGCTACCAGCAGTACGTATATTCCATGGGCAAGTGGATCTACAAGATGCGCCCTGAAGACGTGTGGTTCGCCACCTCGGATATTGGCTGGATCGTCGGGCACTCATACAACGTCTACGGTCCCCTCGTCTCCGGCTGCACCACCATACTCTACGAAGGCACTCCCGACTTCCCGCGCCGGGACATGATCTGGGACGTCATCGAGAGGAACCGCGTCACCGCGCTGTGGATATCCCCCACCGGTGTAAGGGGCTTGATGAAGCTGGGGATCGAGGAGGCGCGCAAGCACGACATCAGCTCGGTGGAGAGGGTCTTCTGCGCCGGCGAGGTCCTCAACCCCGCGGCTTGGGAATGGATGCAACTGGAGGCCTTCGAGAACAGGATACCGGTCATCGACCACATGTGGCAGACCGAGACCTCCGGGCCGGTCATCGGCAATCCCTACGGCCTGGGCATGTACCCGATCAAACCGGGTTCTTCCTCCCTGCCCGTGCCGGGGGTACTGGTGGATATCGTGAACGAGAACACCGGGGAGCCCTGCCCGCCGGGAGAGAAAGGGATGTTCGTGGTCACCAAGCCCTTCCCCGGCCTCACCCCCACCCTGTGGGAAGACCCGGACAGGTACCGCACCGACTACTGGGACTGGTCTGAATCCATGAAGGGCGTTTACACCACCGGGGACGGGGCATACCGGGACGAGGACGGCTATATCTGGTTCGTGGGCAGGGCAGACGAGGTGATCAAGATATCCGCCCACCGCATCGGGACCATCGAGATCGAGAACGCCCTCATCTCCCACCCGCTGGTGATGGAGAGCGGGGTTTCGGGTGTGCCCGACGACTTCCGCGGAGAGGTGGCCTGCGCCTTTGTAGTGCTCGCCGCCGGCACCGAGCCAACGGAGGAGCTGAAGCAAGAGCTCATCCAGCACGTCAGGAACGTCATGGGCCCCATCGTGGTGATCAAGGACATCCAGTTCGTGCACACGCTGCCCAAAACCCGCAGCGGCAAAATCATGCGCCGGGTGATGAAGCGTTTGTGGCTGGGGGAAGACCTGGGCGACCTCTCCACCATCGAGGACGGCGCCTCCGTCGAAGAGATAAAGGACGCCATCGAAAAGATGAAGGTCTGATATTGTCCGCCTATACCTGTCGTGCTGGGGGCGGTCGCATGTCCACGGGACACCCGGCGCCGGCATGCCGGCCCGGGCCCGGCCCGGCTTATTACGGCATGCGCAAACGCCCATATTTTTCTTTTGCTAAATCAGCCGCTTTTAATTACAATGTTAGCGATGCCCGCACGGGGGGCATACTCTCTGCGCTTTGTACTGGCTTTGCAGGGAGGGTGTGAGAAAGGAGCTGAGAGGTCGCAAGATGAACATCTACGTAGGCAATCTGAGTTACGGATCGACGGAGGAGACCATACGGAATCTCTTCGAGGGGTATGGAACGGTCGATTCGGTGAGCGTCATCATGGACCGTAACACCGGGCGTTCTCGCGGTTTCGGCTTTGTGGAGATGCCGAACGAAGAAGAGGCGAAGGCCGCGATCGCGGAGTTGGATAACAAGGAGTTCGAGGGGCGTCAGCTGAGGGTGAACGAGGCCCGCCCGAAGCCCGAACGCAAATCGAGCTACGAGAGCTGGTAAACCGCTAGGGTCAGGATAGGAAAACCGAGGGGCGCGCATCCTGCGCCCCGATGCTCTTTTGCACCCGCGAATACGGCAGCGTTTTTACGTGCCCCGGGGAGAGGGAAGACCTGCCGCCTCGTCGTGCCCGCACAGCTTGCGGGCGCGTCACCGCTCTTCCCGTCCCACCATGACGTGCCCGCCCTGCACCCCAACATTGGTGGAGAAATACATCGGCCTCTCCACCACGATGGGCTCGCTGCACATCACGCGGGTCGACAGCTGGTATCCCGCGCCCGCGTGCTCGTTAACGAAGACGGTCTGGCGCGTGCCCGCGGGCAGCTCCAGCAGGCGCGGTGCCAGAGGCCCTTCCTCCTGGGAGTAATAGGAAACCAGCACCCGGGCATCTTCGACGCCCGGGTTGTAGACACTCAACCAGGTGTGGTACCCCTCCCCCGTGTACCCCTCGGCGAAGAACCACCCGGCGGCGGCGCTCCTGGCCCCGGTTATGCAGTCGCCGCCGGACCAGTCCGCCCCGAAACCGGTGTAGCGGAAATACATGGGGCGCTCGGCGAGGAAGTAGGAGGTGGACGCGAGCACCAAGCTCACGTCCTTGCCCATACCCACCTCGTCGGGGACGAAGACCGTCTTCCTTTCCCCCGGCTGCACCGCGTAGGACTTGTCCACCTTGGCTCCCTGGCCGGGGCCCATGTGGTAGGAGGCGCTGACGACGATGCCGTAAGGGTTGGGGTTCTGCAGGGTAAGCCACTCCTCGAAGCCGGAACGGGTGGTGCCCTCGGCGAAATAATACAGCTGCGACAACTCGCAGGACCCCATCACGCAGTGGCCGCCCTGCCAGTGATGGTCCCGCGTGCCACGGTAGTCGAAATACATGGGGCGTTCCGCGACCACGGGGGCGGAGGCCTCCAACTTGAGCGCGTTCTGCATCCCGGCCCCCAGCACTTCGTTGACCAGAAAACTGGCGCGGGAGCGGGGCGGCACGGAGAAGCCGGACCTCACCTGCTCCCCGCTTTCCTGCGTCTGGAAGCGGAAGGTCAGGTCAGCCGTGGCGGCTCCGGGGTTGAGCACGCATATCCACTGCTCAAAACCGTCCCCCGTGTAACCCTCGGCAAAATACCAGTCGGATGCGGGAGACGGCACACCCATGGCGTCATGACCGCCTCTCCAGGCCCCGTTATAGACGAAATACATCGGCCGCTCCGCCGCTATCTCCGCCTCGGCCTCCACCACTGCCGCCACCTCCCTGCCCTCGCCGACGTCGGCATTGACGTAGACGGTCAGGCGCGACTCGGCGGGGACCTCCACGATCCGGGTCAGGCTGCCCGTATCGGGGAAGAGATAGGTGATCGCCGCCCTGATGTCACGCGGTTGGGGGTTGCCCAGGCAGAGGTATTCCTGGAACCCGTTGCCGGTGAAGCCCTCCGCGAAATAGAGCAGTTCGCTGGCGCGCGCCTCCCACACCTGGCAGCCGCCCTCGCACTGCGTGCCCACGACCAGCTGCGTATCCTGTATTACCATGGCCGCAGCCGCCACGTTCCCGGCGCTGCCGAAACCGCCGCCGCCCTCCTCGTGCCACCCCCGTCCGTCGTAGCGCCAGATCTCGCACCCCGAGTCCTCGTTGTAGGTGCCCACGTAGAGGTCGAGCCCGCCCGCGGCCATGCAGGAGGCCGTGAGGTTGGAGGGGGAACCGAACCCGGCGTCGCTGACCTCGCTCCAGTTGGCGCCGTCGTAGGACCACACCTGACAGCCGCCGCCCCCGGAAGAATCGTAGGTTCCCACATAGAGGCCGAAGTCATAGACGGCCATGGACGCAGCCCTGCGGTTGTCGCTGTCCCCGAAACCGGGCCCGGTGGGCGTGCCCGCGGCGCCCTGCCCCACCTGCTGGGCCCAGGTTTCGCCGTCGTATGACCATACTTGGCAGCCGGAGTCGTAATCGTTGTTATAGGTGCCGATGTAGAGGCAGTGGAGATATACGGCCATGGACGCGGCCCCGTAGTTGTTCGCGTCGCCGAAACCCGTTTCCGCAACGCGAACCCAGGCGTTCCCGTCGTAGGACCACACCTCGCAACCGGAGGGGTTATAAGTCCCGGCGTAGAGCCGGTCCCCCAGCACCGCCATGCTCATGACGTCGCTGTTGCCGCTGAAACCGGGCCCGGTCGGCGTGCCCGCGGCGCCCTGCCCCACCTCCTGGCTCCAGGTCTCGCCGTCCGTGGACCACACCTGGCAGCCCCGCGTGAGATTGCGCGTGCCCGCATAGAGCCGGGAGGCGTAGACGGCCACGCAGGAGACATTTACGTTGTCCGCGTCGCCGAAACCGGGCCCGGTCGGCGTGCCCGCGGCGCCCTGCCCCACCTCCTGGCCCCAGGATATGCCTCCCGTGGACCATACCTGGCAGCCCTTGGCGTTGTAGGTCCCGGCATATATACGGCCCGCGAAAGAGGCCATGGCGGATGCGGATGTGTTCCCCGCGGCGCCGAAACCTCCCGTGGCGGCGCGCGCCCAGCTGAAAGCGCCCGCCCTCCCGGCCGGGAGAAGAGAGGGAAGGGCGAGGGTCAGTAAAAGCACGGCTGCGCAAACGCGCGCGGCCCGGGAACGCAAGGCGGGCAAACTGCGACCTCCCCTTTACCCGTACGAAACTGTCTTTCACAGACAGTATTCCAGGGTCCCCCGCCTTTTACCTTCGCTTACCGGGGCCCCACCTGTGGGATCAGCCCCTCTAATGTGGCGTTTTCACGGCGTTATAGGTCCTGGGTCGCTGACGCGTCCTGAAGGTAGCATGTCAGGAGCTGACCCCGCCCCGCGGCAAATCCCATATAATAATCAATAACGGCGGAGGAATGCCAGCGGGCAATGGTCTGGCGAGGACGCTGATGGGGAGCGCCATGCGCAAAGAGGAACTGAGCGAGATACTCGAGAAGGTGCGGCGGGGCGAGATGGATGTCGGAGAGGCGGTTTCGCGCATCGCCATCGAGCCCGTGACCGACCTCGGTTTCGCCATGCTGGACCACCACCGCGAACTGCGCAAGGGCCTGCCGGAGGTCGTTTACTGCGAGGGCAAGCACCGGGACACCATCCGCCCCATCGTCGAGGCCCTGCTGGAGAAGAACCAGGGCAACATCCTGCTCACCCGCGCCACGCACGAGATATACGAGGAGGTGCTGCGGGTCTACCCCGAGGCGGAACACCACGAGCAGGCCCGCTTCATCCTCATCCGCAGGGAGGAAAAGGAACCGGTGGGAAAGATAGTGGTGGTCACCGCCGGAACGGCGGATATACCGGTGGCGGAGGAAGCCGCCATCGTGGCCGAGCTCACTGGTAACGCGGTAGAGAAACTCTACGACGTGGGCATATCCGGCATGCACCGCATCCTAGCCCGCACCGACGCGCTCATAGGGGCCAACGCAATCGTGGTGGTGGCGGGCATGGAGGGGGCCCTGCCCAGCATCGTGGGGGGCCTGGTGGAATGCCCGGTGATCGCGGTGCCCACCTCGGTCGGGTATGGCGCCAATCTCGGGGGCATGGCCGCCCTCCTGGGCATGCTCAATTCCTGCGCCATGGGGGTGGCGGTGGTGAACATCGACAACGGCTTCGGCGCCGGTTACCTCGCCAACCTCATCAACCAGGCGGCGGTGGGCGGGGGGTAGAAGGACGCTTCGAAAGCGGGCGGGGAGGAGCGTCCCCACGCAGGAGAAACCGTATCCGCCCCTGTGCGCTGGCATCGCGCAGCAGGCTCTTCGACCTCGAAAACGTGGAGGGCACCGTGGTGGGGCTCTGGTGCCCCGCCTAAGTTGGTGACATCAACGCCCCCGGCTATCATCTGCACTATATCACCGCTGACCGCGGCGCAGGGGACATGTGCTGGACCTGCTCACGGGCGAAGTCACGGTCTACATCGACAAGACGCTGGCTTTGTCATGCAGCTGCCGGAGCTGGAGGAGTCCCAGGAGGCGGACATCCGGCCCTCATCATGAATGCCTTTACCCTGAAGAATCACCAGAACCTTCGTTGTTTGCATCGCGAAAGCCACACCCGGAGGGTGACGCGGCGGTGTCGGTCGCCTGGACGATTCCTATTGTCCAGGTCTGGCACGTGTACAACTAACACGAGGGATCACAGATAGAGCCTAACGATCGACTGCTCCTCGGAGGGCCTGGCCACCTCCTTGAAACCGGCCCTGGCGAAGGCGGGTTTCAGGCCCATGTACCCGTACGCCCCCGTTATCTTCTCCACGGGGTCCACGGGATAACCCTCGACGATGGACGCGCCGTTCTCGCGCGCGTACGCCACAGCCGCTTGCAGGAGCAGCTCCATAAGCCCCCTGCGGCGGTGCTGCTTCGGTATGAAGAAACAGACGATGGACCACACCGGCCGGTCGTCCACTCGCTTGAGCTTGGGTGACCTCTCCAGGGAGGCGAAATGCTCCCGGGGAGCGAGCGAGCACCAGCCCACGGCTTTCCCGCCGTGATAGGCGAGGATGCCGGGGACCGTGCCGGAATCGACTATGGCCCTCATCTCCCGTTTATTGCCCTCGCCCGCATCCCGGTTGAACTGGGCGCGGGTGGTCCTCCAGAACATGCACCAGCAGCCGCCGTAGGCGCCGTGCTCGCCGAACAGCTCCTCGAAATCGTCCCAATGCTCCGGTGTGAGCGGGTAGAACTCCAGCTCTCTAGCGGAAAGCCGCCCTTCTCTCATACCACACCTCCATCGCTTGCGGTCCTGTGATGCAGAATATACATACCCAAACGGAGCCGCCCTGAACCGTGCACGGTCATTTCTATAGCTTGCATACTGTGGCATTATGTCTATACAAGGTACTCGCGCCATGGGTCCGGCAGGTTACCATGGCCGTCCGGGTGACGGGCGCTTTACAGGAGGGGGAAAGATGTCCAGTCCGGTCTGGTTCGTGAACCTCATCAAGAAGACATTCCCGCAGCGCTTCATACTGGCCAGGATGACCAAGCTGCCGCTCATCGGGAGGGGTATCGATCACCTGCTCTTCCAGGGAGACGACCTCATCTATCTCCCCAGGGACCAGACCGTCAAGGTGAACGAGGATGTGGCGGCCGAGGACGTCGTGCTCCCCTCCCAGCTGGTGGAGAGCTTCATCGCCAAGGCGAACTGCCTCTGGATAATGAACACCTGTCTGTGCCGCGATGCCACCCAGTGCAAGGACTACCCCATCGACCTGGGATGCCTGTTCTTGGGCGAGGCGGCCATGGGCATCAATCCCAAGCTGGGACGCGAGGTGACCCGGGAAGAGGCCTTGGAGCACGTGCGCAAGTGCCGCGAGGCCGGCCTCATCCACCTTATCGGGCGTAACAAGATAGACACCAGGTGGCTCAACGTGCGGCCGGGGACCAGGCTGCTTACCGTATGCAACTGCTGCCCCTGCTGCTGCCTGTGGAAGATACTGCCGGTGCTCTCACACAAGATCAGCGACAAGGTCCACCGCATGCCGGGGGTCAAGGTAACGGTCACCGACAGGTGCACCGGCTGCGGCACGTGCGAGAAAGGCGTATGCATAACCGATGCCATCCACGTCGAGGACGGCCGCGCGGTGATAGGCGCCGATTGCCGCGGCTGCGGCCACTGCGTCGAGGTGTGCCCGGAGGGCGCCATCGAGCTGACCGTAGAGGACCCCGCTTTTCTGGACAGCCTCGTCCCCCGCATCACCTCGCTGGTGGACGTGACCTGATGGGATCGGCGCCGTTCCTGGATCCGGGTTCCACAAAATAGGCCCGGCGCCGGATATATGAACGCGCGGCCGCGCATTATGGGGCTGGGCCTGCTAAGCTGACCGCTTGCTCTTCGAAGCAGCCAGTGGTGACAAGGCGCCCGCGCGGGCGATGTCGAGGCCTTTGCGAAGATACAGCGTGAGCAGGGTCTTGGGGGGCCTGTTGGCAACGGTATTGTGGGTCAAGTATGTGGTTTCTTCCAATCCGCTTGCCGTCGATCTCATGACTTGCCCGCCATCCTTTAGATACTCGACTCAACCTTCGGCTGTATCCTTATTCTTCTGTCTCCGCCTTGGATCTCCTTCCAGGGATCCTTCTAGCGAAGCGAGGATTATTTCGGCCCGCGCCAGCGCCTCCCGCTCGAGAGGGCTGAGGTCGCGGCCCCCCAGAACAGAGGCGAACCTCACGAGTTCATCTCGGGCCTGGCTTTCCCTCAGCGCACGGACCCCTTCGTCCAGCGGGCGGGTGGCTTGGAGCTTCATCCCGCCCTCCATCCACCCCTCGGAGAAATACCAGTCCTTGAACCAGCGCATGCCCGCCTGCCACAGGTAATAACCCAAGGGGGTGGCTATGGGCGGGAAGCTCTTCTTCAGCCCCTTCTCCGTGTCGGCCGAGACGGAATGGGACTCCGCTCCGTAGATGACCATCATGGAGCCACCGGGCGGGACCAGAGCGCCCAGGAGAGAGAAGAGCCGCGCCGTCAGCCCCCCGGCCTCGAGGTCCACGACGCCACCCCCGGCGAAATCGGCGACCGGGTCGTAGCGGAACTCTATCCACGCCTTGATATGTTCCCCCCTTCCGGCGAAAAAGAGCCCCTGGACGATGGGGTGCGATGACAGTCCGCGGTCCCGCGATAGGAAGAGGTTGAAGTACGTCTCCCGGTCCGTCCTGCCGCGTTTAAAATCACGCGGCTCCAGCCGGCAGCTGTCCAGCTCGGCCCCTGCGAGCGCTCTCAGCAGCAGTTCATCCGGCCCGTAGATCATCTCTCCCGTACCTCGCTTGCTCGTTTCGCCGCGTTCCCAGTCCGGCCCGCCGTACATGCTTTTACGTCGCAGACGCGGCTCCTCGTTCTCACATCTATTATCCCCATTCGCCCGCCTCTTTATTGGGGTCAGGTCTTGGGTTTTGGATTCCATATTATGGTATCTAATTCAAAGTTCCTGTACATAAGGCCTTTTTCTCGCGCGATCAGGCAGAGATACCGGAGTATCCAAAATCCAAGACCTGACCCCTTAGTCAGATGTCTGGTTTCATACCTGTATGGCGTGGGAAAGATAATGTGCGGAAGAGGTCTAGGAAGGAGGTAATAAAGGCATGAGAGAGATGACGGAAAAATTCCTGGGCGAGGCCTTCGCCGGGGAGAGCATGGCCCACATGAAATACCAGCTGTTCGCGGATAAAGCCGAGCAGGAGGGCCTCACGGAGATGGCCAGGATGTTCCGGGCCATCGCTTATGCGGAGAAGGTGCATGCCGGCAATCACCTGGAGGTGCTGGGGAAGGTCAGGTCGACTTCCGATAACATTCAGACCTGCATAGAGGGCGAGACCTTCGAGATCGAGGAGATGTACCCGGCCTACAACGCCACCGCCAAGCTGCAGGACGAGGTCGGCGCGGTACGCAGCACCCACTACGCCCTGGAGGCGGAGAAGATCCACGCCGAATGGTACAGGAAGTCCAAGGAGGCGGTGGACAAAGGAGAGGACGTCAAGGTGGAAACGATACAGATATGCAGCGTATGCGGGCATACGCGCGAGGGAGAAGCCCCGGACAAGTGCCCCATCTGCGGCGCTTCCAAAGACAAGTTCAGGCAGTTCTAGGAACAGAAGGACGCGGCACTGCATTGCCGCGCGATGTTTGAACAAGGAGGTTAAACATGGCTGAGAGGATGGAGATCTACAAGTGCGAGATCTGCGGTAACATCGTCGAGGTGCTGCACGGCGGCAAGGGCGCCCTGGTCTGCTGCGGCGAGGACATGGTCCTGCAGACCGAGAACACGGTGGACGCGGCGGTGGAGAAGCACGTCCCGGTGGTCGAGGTGCTGGAGGACGGGGTGCTGGTGAAGGTGGGCGAGGTGGCCCACCCCATGCAGGACGACCACTATATCGAGTGGGTGCAGATCATAGTCGGCGACAGGTGCTCGCGCATCTTCCTCAAGCCGGGCGATGCGCCGGAGGGCAAGTTCACCCCGCCCAAGGAGGGCATCACCGCGCGCGAATACTGCAACCTGCACGGCCTGTGGAAGTCGAGCTGAAGACGGCGGGCAAGCGCTGATAGCGCGACCCGGACGTGCCGTGTGAGTTGAGCTGAAGACGCCGGGCAGGAATAAAGAAGGGCGCCAGCGAAGGCGCCCTTCTTATATCATCGCCACG
>CAYPZH010000013.1:0-19224 GCA_964415205.1 uncultured Actinomycetota bacterium
TCTGATTATTGCCCTCGGTTTTAGGCGCGATTATGAGGTTTTGTGCAACAGGCTCATATGCCCATAAAGTGATGGAAAGCGCTCCCCGTACCGCCCATATTCGAGGTGGGGGCGACGGCTGCGGTATCGGCAAACGGGAGGGATGTCCGCTTGCGATACGTGTACGGCCCGGTGGCCTCCCGCCGGCTGGGCAGTTCACTTGGGCTCGATATCGTAACCCGCAAGGTGCGCGACTCCGACTGCATATGTTTCCAGCTGGGAAGGGCCAGCGTAAAAACCCTAGAGAGAAAGCCCTACGTTCCTGCCGATGCGGTGCTGCGGTGTATCGCGAGGCGTTACTGTACCCTCGCGGACGTGCCGGCGGCGCTGGGGGCGGACTTCGTCGAGACGTCGAAAGTCATGGCCGAGATAGAGAAAAAGGGGGATAGGGTGGTGGAGCGGCGCGGCGGCGACATCTACTACCGTGCGCGCTAAAGCGCTATGCCTTGCCGGGGACCATGCGCCAGGGCTCCCTTTTTTTCTTAAGATAGTCAGCGATGGCCAGCTTGAGGGTGGTCGCGGCCAGCAGGGCGCAGTGTTCGCTCTCCTCGGGCAGGCCGTCCAGCGCCTGCAGCACGTCCCCCTGGTTTATCTCCATGGCCTCCAGCGGGGACTTGTCCCTGGCCATCTCGGTCACCATGCTGCCCGCCGCGATGCTGGTGCCACAGCCGTCCGTCCAGAAGTTGGCCTGGCTGATACGGTCCCGAGATACGCGCAGCCATATCTCCATGGTGTCGCCGCAGGGCCCCTGATAGACGGCGTGGCCGTCGGCATCCCGCAGCATTCCCACGTTGCGCGGCTGCATGGCATGTTCGATAACCGTGTCGCTGTAGCCCCGGTTGATCTCCCTCTCCAGCCTCTGCTGCCATTCAGCCGTGTCGTCTTCCATCCCCGCCTCCTTTTCCTGTAGCTAGCCGTCGTCGAGCTCAACCGGTGCAGCATCCATCGCTGCAGGGCGGAGCCTCGCACCGCTCTTCCTTGCCGCAACAGGTCAGGCCGTGAGGGCGCTTGAGACCCCTCGCGGTATTGAAGCAGGAGATGAGCTTCTCCATCTCGCCGCAGCCGCAGGCGGGGCAGGTGGCGCTGGAGACGTCCCCGTCCCGGAGAAAAATCTCGCTGACCTCGCCGCAGGAGCGGCAACGAAAATCGAAGAAAGGCATCTCTCACCCGTCCCTCTCTATCCGGTCACTGGATGCATGAAAGATAATAGCATATGCTCTTTGGCAGCGTTAAGTTTTGAACCGGGACGGGGATACCCCGCCCTGCCCGTAAGCGAGGTCACTCGTATGAAGATAGATGCCGAATGTTATCCGTGCATGATGTCCCAGGCGTTAAGGGCGGCCAGGCTGAGCGGACTAGAGGGCAAAGACCTGATGGAGGCGGTGCGGGAGAGCGCGGCCGTCATCGCAGCGGCGGAACCGGACTTGAGCCCTCCGGGGGTCGCGGCCCTCTTCTACGACCGGCTGAAAGAGGTCTCGGGCACGGATGACCCCTACCGGGACCTGAAATCCGAGAGCAACGCCAGGGCCGCGGCCCTGCTGCCGCGCCTGCGTGAAGAGGCGATGGGTTCCGCCGACCCCCTGTCTTACGCGCTCAAGGCGGCGGTAGCCGGGAACATCATCGATTTCGGGGCCCGGGCCGAACCGGGAGACCTGGAGGAGAACCTGCGCAGGGTCCTGGAGAGCGATCCCTTCATCGACCATAGCGCGCGCTTGCGGGAGGACCTCGCGGCGGCCTCCTCCCTGCTCATCATCTGCGACAACGCGGGAGAGATAGCCATGGACCTGCTGCTCGCCGAGGTCGTCGCCTCTCTTTATCCCGGGATCGCGATAACCGCCGCGGTGCGCGGCGGGCCGGCCATAAACGACGCCACCCTGGAGGATGCGAGGCAGACGGGCCTCGACCCGGCGTTCCCGGTGATAACCACGGGGCTGGCCGTGGCCGGCGTCGAACTGGAAAGGTGCTCGCCGCGGTTCAGGGAGGCCTTTCACTCCGCGGACGTCATCCTGGCGAAGGGGCAGGGCAATTTCGAGACCCTGGACGCCAGGGCAGAGAACATCTTTTTCCTCTTCCAGGTGAAGTGCGAGTGCGTCTCTAAGGCCCTCGGGGCCGGGAAGCAGGACGCCGTCATCCTTTCCCGCCGCGGCGCCTGACCGGCGTCCGCGCCCGGCATCCATTCCCAGCGGGGCCGGGGACAGGTCCAGGCCCTTGAGCGTGCCCGGGTTTTGCCCGGGGCCGCCTCGCCGCCGTGGACGGTGAGACCCCCGCCGCCGCGTCCCGTAAGCAACGGGTCAGGGCTTCTTTTTATTGAGAAAGGAAGCGGGGTCGGTCCAGGGCTCGCTGCGCTCCGGCTCCTTGTCCGGGTCGTGCTCGGGCGGAGGGCCGTGGAAGTCGGAGGGGTCGTACCTATAGCCCTTGTATTCGTCGGGGTCGACACGCCTGCCCTCCACCCTGATCACCCGGGCCGGGTTTCCCGCCACCACCGAGTAGGGCGGCACGTCCATGTCCCACACCACGGCGTTGAGGCCGATCTGGGCGTATTCCCCGATGGTCGCGCTCCCCCCCACCATGGCGCCGTGATAGATCTGCACGTAGTCGCGCACGTCCATGAAGGGCTTGTTCTCCGGCAGTCCAACGGCGCCCACGGCCACGTGCGAGTAGATGCGCACCCCCCTGCCTATGCGCGTCTGGCGGCCGATGAGGGTGGCCACGGGGTGGTCGAGGTGGAAGTCAGGGCCTATGTCGGCGTCGGGGTGTATCTCCACCCCGCACAGAAGGTAGTTCAGGCGGTAGCCCAAAAAGGCCAGGTTGATATGGCCCTTGAGGTAGAGCATGCGGTAGATGCGGTAGAGGGCTATGGCCTGGTTGCCGGGATGGAGAAAGACGTCGCGCACGAGGCCTCCGGCCCCCTTGCGTTTCACCGCCAGCTTGAGGTCGTCAAAGAAGTGAGCTCCCGTCTCACCGGCCATCGCCTTTGCCTCCTTCCTTTACCCGGCCCTCGGGCAGTCTGGCCTGCAGCCATCTTCTCACCGTGTCCATGGAACCGTATCTTATCATCGACGTCTCGTAGGGTTTGCTCTCCAGTAGCCTCACCGTCTCCGGCGAGAGGACGCTCCTCCCCCTGAGCACCTGGGGCAGTCCCAGCAGGGTGTCGAATATACCCCGGAAGAAGTCGCGGAAGGTGTGGTACTTGATGGACTGCAGCGTGAAGAACACGGTGTAATAAAAGACCTTCTTCAGCGCGGGCCCGAGCGGGTAGAAGCGGGCCAGGAACCACCAGCCCCCGGTCATGGTGATGTACATGCGGTGACCCGGGTTGCGCACCTCCTTGGAGATCTTGTGCCTGATGGTCGCCGACGGCAGGTAGACGATGCGGTAACCGCGCTCGATGGCCTTGGCGGATATGTTCCTCTCGAACTGGTAGAGGAGTATCTCCGGCTCGATATAATCTATCTCCTCCAGGACGTCTCGCCTTATGAGAGCGCCGTTGCCGTGGAAGGTGGGCACGTCGAACAGGGCATCCGAGGCGTGCTCCTCGGGGGTGAACCACCGCAGGGGGTCGTAAACCTCGCCGCTGTCGTAGTAGAGGTTCTTGCAGTGGACCACCGCGATGCGCGGGTCGGTGGCCAGCGCCGCGACCATGCGTTCCACGGCGTCCGGGGCGAGGACGCCGTCGTTGTCCTGGTGGAGGATGAGGTCGCCGCGTGCGGTCTTGGCCCCGATGTTAAGAGCCTGGATGACGATGTTGTGCGGCGACTGGATGAAGAGGACCTCCGGGAACTCTTCCTCCATCATCTCCCGCGTGCCGTCCTGAGAGTTGTTGTCCACCACGATGATCTCAAAGACGGGGTAGGTCTGGTCCTGTATGGCCCGTATCGCCTCGCGCAGGTCGTTCTTGCGGTGCCAGTTGGGGATGACCGCGCTCACCCGGGGGCGGTAATCCTTTCCGTCTTCGCCAGTCCGCATTTGCATCACCTCGTTGCTCTCACTTATTCCTTATCGCCCCGCTGCCGGTAAAAGATAAGCCCTCGCCCGCTCTCAGCCCAGCACCTCCCGGAAGACGCGCCGCGTCTCCTCGGCGGCTTTCCTCCACGAGAAGAACGCCGCCCTCTCCAGGCCCGCCCTCCCCAGCTTTTCGCGCAGCTCGCCGTCGCTGGCCGCCCGCGCCACCGCTCCCGCCATCTCCTCCACGCTCAGGGGGTCGAAGTAGAGTGCCGCCTCCCCCGCCACCTCCGGCAGCGAGGTCACGTTGGAACAGGCGACGGGCGTGCCGCAGGCCATGGCCTCTATCACCGGCAGGCCGAAACCCTCGTAAAGGGAAGGATACACGAAAAGGCCGCAGGCGTTGTACAGGAGCAGCAGGTCCTCCTCGCTCACGTATTCCACGTGCTTCACCCGCTCCTGCATGCCGCAGCGCCGGGCGGTCCCCCAGATATCCACGGGAGGGGTGAAGGGCGCCGTGGTGCCCAGGATGAGCAGCTCCAGCTTTGTGTCCAGCTCGCGCGAGGCGATGGAGACGGCTTCGATCAGGCGCTCCAGGTTCCTGCGCGTGTGGATGGCCCCGGCGGTGAAGAGGAAACCCCGCCCGACGCCGTATCTCGCCCGCGCCTCCTCCAGGCGCACCTCGTCGTCCACGGGCCGGAAGAACGGGTCGGATGCCTCCAGCACAACCGTGACCCTGGAGGGCTCCACCCCCAGGACGCGCACGATGTCCTGCCTGGAATGTTCGCTCACCGTGACGATGCGTTCGGCCCGCTTCACCTCGCGCCAGAAGAGGCCGTCGAAGCGGAACCTGCGGTCCTTCGCGAACCACTCGGGGTGGACCTTGAAGGTTATGTCGTGCACCACCACCACCGAAGGGCACACCTTTACCAGGGGCAGGAAATAGGAGGGTGAATAATGAAGGTCCACTTTATCCCGGCGCATGGCCAGGGGAAGGCGCAGGTGTCTCCAGGTGAGGCCCGGTGCGCGGCCCAGCACCTCGAGGCGCAGGCGCGGGGAGGAGAAGTCCAGGGGCGCTATGGGCTCGGAGAGGTAGAGCAGGTATTCCTCCTCTCCCTCCAGCTCCAACAGGTTGCGCAGCAGGTTGACCAGGTAACGGGCGACCCCGTACCTCTCTCCCTGCAGGGTGCGGCCCTCCACCCCTATCCTCATCCGTTCGCCTCCCTCCGCCTGTTACCCGCACGTGCCCCACGGCTTTCCCACCCGCGCAGGGCCTGGAGCAGTTCCTCTTCAAGCTGCCGCGACCTGGCCTCGATGTCGAAGAGCTCCCGCGCCCTCCGGCGCCCCGCCGCCCCCATTTCCTCGGCTTTGCCGGGAGCCGAGAGAACGGCCAGCATCGCCTCTTTCATGGCCCTGGCGTCGCCTGGCCTCACCACCATGCCGGTCACGCCGTCCTCCACTATCTCGCGCACTCCCCCCGCGTCGGCCGCCACCACCGGCAGCCCCAGCGACATGGCCTCGATCAAAACCGTGGGCAGCGGGTCGGGGAGGAGGGAAGCGTGCACCAGCACGTCGAGCCCCGCCATGATACGCTGCGCGTCCTCCCGGAAGCCGGTGAAGACCACGCTTTCCCCCAGCCCCAGACGGGCGGCCATCCGCTTGAGCCGGTAGACGTAGTCGGCCTCACCGAATATCGCGTCCCCTACCAGCATGAAGCGCGCCCGCGGCATCTCCGCGGACACCAGCGCCGCGGCCTCGAGAAAGCGGTCCGGGCCCTTCCAGTCCACCAGCCTGCCTACCAGGCCTGCCACCGGGGCGTCTTCCTCCAAGCCCCATTCCTCTCTTACTCCCGCCCTTTCCGCGACGCGGTCGGAGCCGCCGATATCTATGCCGTTGTACACCACCGCGACCTTTTCCCCGCTCACGCCGCGGGCCACGAGGGCTTCGCGCACCGCTTGGGAGACCGCGAGGACCCTGGAGGCGAACAGGGCGGCGAAGACCCTGAAGAGCAGCACGTTGAGGCGGCTGAAGGCGTCGTAGTCCACGATGTCGTGCAGGCGCCACACCACCGGCCTCCCCGCCAGGCGCGCCGCCGCGCTGCCGTAGATATCTGCCTTGGCGCTGTTGGTCAGCACCAGGTCGTAGCCGCGCTCCCTTATCAGCCGCGACAGTCCCGCCACGGTCCTGGCCATGTCCAGGGGATAAGCAAGCGCGGCCGGGCGGCTCGCGCCCAGGCCCTTTCGCCTTACCTCCAGCAGCCGCGCTGCCGGGTATCCCAGGTGGACCTCCAGGCCGCGCGCCGCCGCCTCCTCTGTAAGGGGTCCCGCGTGGGGGCAGGCCAAGGCGGGCGAGAAGAGGCCGCGGTCCATGCGGTCCAGGAAGCGCAGCAGCACCCTTTCCGCTCCGCCGATTTCCACCGCGTGGTTCACGATTAGTAAACGGTATTCGGCCAAGTCGTCTCCTATGGTCTGTACGCCGAGAGCAGCAGGCTTCGGCCCCGGTCGCGGTAGTAGGGCAGGTGGGAGAAAACGCGGTAGAGCGGGACGCCCACCGCTACGCTGATGCGGTCCCTCGCAAGGTGCGGGAACACGGTCATGGTGCCGCGCACCCGGAAGCCTGCCTCCTCGACCGTCGCGGCGAGCTCACGGCGCTCGTAGATGCGCACGTGGCCTGGGTCGTCGAAGATTCGCGGGCTTGGATAGAGGCGGTTGGGCGTGCACACCGCCATAACCGCCCCCGGCCGCAGTACTCGGCGCCATTCCCCCAGGGCGCCTGCGAGGTCTTCGAGGTGCTCTACCAGGTGATGGCTGACCAGGCGGTCGAAGGAGCCGTCCGCGAAGGGAAGCTCCCCGGCATCGCACCTTATAACTGTGCTCGAGGGAGCCGCCAGCGTGGCCAGTCGCACCGCCTCCTCCAGGATGTCCACTCCCACCGCGGTATGGCCCCTTGCCTCCATGAAGGAGAGGAGGGCGCCGGCGCCGCAGCCCACCTCCAGGATACGCGACCCGGTCTCGGGCGCGAGCATGGCGTAGAGCAATGCGGCCTCGATGTTGAAATCGCGCGTCGACTCCCGGTGGTGATAGTAACCCTCGTCGTACAAATCGCGTTCTTTCTCTCCACCCTCCGTCTACCCATCCAGAATAACGGCAGCGTTACCGATCATACAAACTCTAGCGCTCGCTCTTCCTCGCCGCCTTGGCGTCCAGGATGAAGTCGAAGGGGGTGCCGGTTCGGAGTTCGCGATGGCTCTTTATCGGAAGGTCCTCGTCGCGCCAGGTCAGGAGGTGGTCGATGGGCGTGGATGGAGCTCGGCCCGGGTTGGGATGGTCGTAATAGAACTCGGGCCTCACCCTCATGTCCGCCTGCCAGGCCATGCCCAGCTCCTCGTCGGTGAACAGGTGCCGGGCGGGATTGCCTCCCACCACCGTCAGGTCAGGCACGTCGTGGGTGACCACCGAGCCGGGCACCACGCCGGAGTGCCTGCCCACGGTGACGCCGGGCATGATGATCGAGCGGGTTCCGACGGCGCAGTTATAGCTCAAGCGCGTGGGCGTCACCCGCATGGGCAGGTCGGTCACGGAGTTCACCGCCGCGTCGTGGGCATATATCACCACCCCGTAGGCCAGTTTGACGTAATCCTCGATGATCACCGCCTGCGGCGTGGTCATCTCTATCCACACCCCCACGTCCACCCACGCCTTGTCGGAGATGTTCACGCCGCGCTTGCGCAGCAGTCTCTTGCGTGACTCCGCGTCCGGATGCCACATGGAGAGGTACATGAGCAGGCGGTAGTCGAGGAATGCCAGCAGGTCCAGCACCTTGTTGGTCACCTTGCCCGCCATGATATTGCGCGCCAGGAACACGTATCCCCTAGCCAGCTTGATGTAATCCTCCCGATCCATATGCCCCAACTCCTTTCGCCTTGTGAGCCGCGTACGCGTCGCGCCGTGACCTCCATATACATTGAATAATCGTCCAAACCGGGGACATATTGAGCCCCACCCTCTCCGCGGGGGCGGAAGCGCCATCCGGCGGCATATATCATATATACCCCGCCGGGGCGTGCGGTTACCTTTCCCGGCTGGCGCGTTGGAAACGCGCGGGTCGGCGGCATCCCTTGAGCCGCGTGGGTCCGGCGCCGATATTGCTGTTATAATGAACCCTGTTGGCATGGGGTCCGTCCAAGCAAGGGCTTAACCGACAGGGCAAGGGCTTCTTTGCGTGGCGGAAAGGCTGGGAATATTATGGAAAGATATATCGAGACAGGAAGGTCTGGGATATGAAAGTTCAGGACGTAGGACCGGCCATCGTGAAGCGGGCATGGATAGTATTGGCCCTGGTGCTCTTGTCCACGCTGGTGGCGGCGATAGTCGCGCAGGTGCAGAGCCCTGTTTACAAGGTGGAGATAGCGCTTTCTGCCACGGCGCCGATCAATCCCACGACCAAGCTCCCGGACGGTACCATCATGCTGGGCCTGGCGGCTCAGAACCCCTCCATCGCCAACTACACCGAAAGCCTGAGCGTCGCCGAGGCGGTGAGCGCGCGCCTCGCCAACCAGGGCATCGAGGTATCCCCGGAGGAACTGCTGAAAAAGGTGAGCTCGGTGCCGGAGGCCAATTCCACTTCCGTGAAGATGACCTTGTCAGACCGCAGCCCCACAAGGGTTGCGGACATAGCCAACGCTTATGGTGAGGTCCTGGTGCTGAAGACCAACCAGACAACCGAGTTCTTCGACCAGGAGTTCAAGAACCTGCTCCTCAACGGCAGCATGGTCTTCACCAACCGCGCCGCCGTTCCCGAGAAGCCCACGCAGCCCAAGACCTTCGCATATATCGGCCTGGGTTTCTTCGTGGGGCTGCTCTTCGGGCTGTTACTGGTGCTCTTGATCGAGTATTTCAACCCGCACTTCCGCAACCCGCGCGAGGTGGAGGAGACGCTCGAACTGCCGGTGATGGGCACGCTGCCGAAGGAGAGGGGCGCGCGCTCCACAGCGCTGCTTTCCTCCCCGGGAGAGGGATCGCGGACCTGGGAGGCATATGGCAAGCTGCGCTCCAGCCTCTTGATCCCACCCGAGACGGCTCCGGCGTCCATCCTCCTGGCCTCCGCAACCCCTTTCGTGGCGGCTCCCGGCGTGGCCGCCAACATGGCGGCCAGCGTCGCCAGAACCGGCCGCAGGGTGCTGCTGGTGGACTGCGACCTCGGGGAGCGGGCCCTCTCCCGGCTTATGGAGTGCGAGGACCGCTCCGGCCTTTCCGATGCACTGGAAAAAGGCGAGGACGTGAGGGGGAGGATAATCGAGACCAAGGTCCCCGGCCTCTACCTACTGCCTGCGGGCACCAGGCGGGAGAACTCCACCGACCTCCTCTCCACGCCTTCCTTCGCCGAAGAACTGCGCGAGCAGGAAGGCCTCTACGACAAGGTGTTGCTTTACGCGCCCTCTCTGGCCGATTCCATCGACGCTGCGGTGGTGGCGGCGCAGGCTGAGGCGAGCCTCATCGTCATCGACGCCGACCGCTGCACGCGCAAAGCAGCGCAGGAGGCCATGTTCAACCTCCAGCGCCTGGGCATCACGCCCACGGGGGTGGCGCTCGCGAACGTGAAGATGAAGGTCGGAAGGAGCCCCCATAAACGGCGCGAGGCCGGGCCCGGGAGGGAGATGACCGCTCCGGTGAGCAAGAAAGCACCGCCCCAAGCCGCCGCGCAAACGGCCGTCCAGGCGTCTCCGCCCCCCGCATCCAGCAAAGACAAGGCCGGTAAGAGGCGGCGCTCCGCCGCCGCTCCGCCGCAAATGTCCGCTGCGCAGCCGGTACCGCCCACCGCCGCAGCTGTCCGCCCAGAGCCCGACGCCGCGGCCACGGCGGGGTCCGCGGGGCCTGAGCCCGGGGGCGAGACGGCAGCGGCTCCCGAAGAGGCTTCAGCGCAGGATCGCGCCGCCGCGGCCGCCGGAACGCCGTCCGGTGCGGGACCGGCCGTGAGCGAGGCCGAAGCTCACCCGGGCCGGAGGGCTCTTTCCTGGGGCCATGCGACGGCCCCGGCCGCCGCGGGGGAGACCAGGGACGGGCTGCAGCAGATCAAGGAGAGCGTCGCGGAGGATTTCCGCCGCATGGGGGAGACGGGCGCCCCCATACCCAAGAACTGGCTGCGGGCGCTGAACTCCGACAAAGCCGACGTGCGCGATTCGGCTTCGGCGGCGATCACCGTATATTACCAGACCTTTCTGCAACGCTATCGCATCAGCGACGAAAACGTGGAGCGCATAACCAGGTCCATCATCCGCATGATGCGCCGCGAGGGGGAGTACGCGAACATGAGCGAGGAGGAGGCGCAGCGCCACTTGCGGCAGATGCTCGTTGACGCCGGCGCCAGGTTCTCCGGCACCGCTTCTTCCGGCGAGGCGCCTGCGGCGGAGCCGCCCGGCCCGGACCGCGGTGCTGCGGGGGGACCGGAGAAGGACGAGGGTCTGAAACAGCAGGAGAAAAGGCGCTTCCGCATTGATGCCAGGGGAGGCAGGAAGGCGGCGGGAAGGGGCAAGGGCCCGGCGGCGAAGAGCGGAAACGAAGAGGGCATAGACTGGGAATAGACGATCACGGGTCCGGGGTCAGCCCGGGATATGGGAACGGTCTGACGGCAGGCGGTGTGACCGCATAGAGAGGTCCTCGATGTCCCATGTCCGGGGGTGACCCCATGTGCATGTGAAGGAAGCGAAGGGGCGATGGAGAGGGTAGGACGGCTTTCCAAGAACACCGCCGCCCTGGTAAGCGCCCGGGTGGTGACCTCGGGGCTGACCTTCATACTCGCCATCATCATCAACCGCAGGCTGGGGCCGGAGATGGCGGGGGTGTACACATACGCTTTCACCCTCTATACCATCTTCCAGGTCATACCGGACTTCGGCCTGGGCAACATCTCCATCCGCGACGTCTCCCAGGACGTCTCCCGGCTGCGGCGGTACTTCAGCAACATCGTGTCGCTGCGCCTGCTGCTGGGGCTGGTCGCCTTCGGCCTGCTCATGCTGACCAACTTCGCGACCCTGGCAATCCAGGGCCCCGGCGGCATGGGCGGGGAGAAGTTCTGGGTGGTATTCACCATCGCCTTCTGCCTCCTGGTCGAACAGCCCCTGTCCAATTCGCTGAGCGAGAACTTCATCGCCCTGGAGAGGCTGGGGGTAGTGGCCCTGGTCTACCTGATCATGGGGGTCATCAAGGTCGGCATGTCCATATACGTGGTCACCGCGGGTTTCGGGGGCGTGCTCGTATACCTCGTGCTCATCTACATCTTCACCATCCTTTACTCCATCCTCCACCTCTATCTCGCGTACCGGCGCGCGCGCAGCCGGCTGGAGTCAGCAGACGCGGAGATAAGCGGGATGGCGGTGGCGGAGGCGGTGACCCACGTGCCGTTGCCGTTGGGCGACTCGGCCGTGGAGGCGCTGCTGGCGGACTACTCCTACGCCGGCCTGGCGGAGGAGGTGGAGGTTGCGGCCGGGGACGAACGCGAGGACACGACCGCTCCACTGGTGACGCCGCCCCCCCATGAAGAGGACTCCGTCTCCAGGCTCGGCCCCTTGGTCATGGACAGCAGGTTATGGCGCTACCTGCTGAGCAGCGCCTGGCCCCTGGCGGTGGTCGCGGCGGGCGTCACCGTCTACGCCGGCATGGACATCCCCCTCCTCTCCTGGATCAGGGGGGACACCGAGGTGGGACTGTACAGTGCCGCCGGCATGTTCGCGAAAGCCCTGGTGTTCCTGACCCTCGCCCTTAACATGGCGGTGCTGCCGGCGGTCTCCAAGGTGGGAGGCAGGTATCCCCAGCGGCTGGGGCAGGTGTGGGAGAAGCTGATCCGCTATGCCCTACTCCTGGTCGTGCCGCTGGTGGTGATCATCCCGGTCCTGGCGCGCCCCGTACTCGTCCTGCAGCTCGGCGACCCCCCGTTCATCGGGGCCTGGCACGCCACCTGGCTGACCATGGCCGCCATGATCTTCACCTTCATGACCGCCGTGAGCTACCCCTTCTTCATCGTCATCGACAAGCAGAAGACCATCTCCACCGTGGTCCTCTTCGGCCTGCCGCTGAAGGCGGTGATGGGGGTCGTGGCCATATCCATCTGGGGCTACACCGGTGCCGCTGTGAGCGTGCTCATGAGCGAGGGGGTGGTCTTCGGGCTGCTCTGCGTGATGCTATCACGCGACCTGGAGCACCGAATAAACCCCCTGCGTTTCGCGGGCGTCCCCGCTCTCATGCTGGGAACGCTTTACGGCACCGCCTTCGTCCTACATAGCGCGCTGGCGGTGGGCAAGGACACCTTTTCCGCTGCGCTCGTGGCCGCCTTTATGATCGCGGCGGCGCTGACGATTCTTTACCTAGTGCTGGTCATCGCGACCAAGTCCCTGAGCAGAAAGGGCTTGCAGGAACTTAACGAGCTGCTTACGGTGTGAAGATGAGCAGGATAAGCAGAGTGAAAGGCGGGATATGACGCGGGACAGGACAGGCAGGATAGCCCTGGCGGTGGCGGTTATACTCGCCGCTGGCCTGCTGCTGGGCGGCTGCAGCTGCGTCGTCACCCAGATCATCGACTATGCCAGCGTGACCGCGCGCGGCCTGGACTGCCTCAACGAGATCAACCAGAAGGCGGCCGAAGGCTACGACGTGCGCCAGGCGCAGGCCAAGTGGCAGGAGGCGGCCGACGCCTACAACAAGCAGGACTACGCACGCGCGAGCAAGCTCATCGACGAGAGCTACGCCGCCATGCAAAATATGGAGAAGGTGGCGGAGAGGGTCTACTATCCCAGTTCGGGGGGGGTCACCGTCTCCGGCCTGCTCTTCCGGCCGGCCGAGGGCAGCGGCCCCTGGCCCACCATCATCGTCAACCACTCCGGCTTCGACCCCTCCTCAGTATTCAACCTAGTCGCCCTGGGCATCCGCGACCGCGGCTATCTCGTCTTCAACCCCGACTTCCGTGGCAGCGGGGAGTCCCAGGGCAGCCACGAGGGCGCCAAGGGTGAGGTGGACGACGTCATCGCGGCCATCGACTACCTGGAATCCCAGGGGCTGATAGAGGACGGGCGCATCGGCATGTACGGCCAGAGCCACGGCGCCGCGGTGTCGGTGCTGGCGGCGGAGCGCGACCCGCGCATCAAGGCGGTGGTCGCGGAGGCTGGCTTCTACGACGCCGTCGGCCTCTACGACAACGCCGTCAACTCAACCGACCCCTCCGTGCAGACCGTCCTGAACGAGATGCTTCCCATGATCGGCGGCACGCCCGAGCAGGTGCCGCAGGAATACGCCGTGCGCTCGGCGCTGAACTATACCGGTTCCCTGCAGGCCGCCACCTTCATCATCCACGGCGAGAAGGACCCGCTCTGCCCCGTGGACCAGGCGCGCCGTCTCTACGAAGCGTTGAAGGCGGACGGCAAGACGGTGGAGATCAAGCTCTATCCCAATGAACCCCACTGCGTCATCGATCCTGCAGCGAGGTTGGAGGTGTGGGACCTCATGTTCGCCTGGTTCGAGGAGTACGTCTAGCCTATGGGCGCACGAGCGGCCCGCCCTGCGAACACGCGGAGTGATGCGTATGCCAGCCGATGAACGCGACAGGCCGGCGCCGGTCTCGCCGGAGCTGTACACGCGCGAGTATTTCACCACCGACTGCGAGGGGTACGACCTCTTCCTGCGGGGGGAGGAGAAGCTGCCCGGGCGCATCGCGGAGGCGCTGGATGCCGCGGGGGACCTGCGCGGCAGGCGGGTGCTGGACATCGGGTGCGGCCGCGGCGAGCTGGCATGCGAGGCGGCGCGGCGCGGCGCCTTCGCCGTGGGCATCGATTACGCCCCGGTCGCCATAGAGCTCTCGCGCGAGCGCCTGGCCGCCCTGGGGGGGGCGCTGCGCGAGCGGGTGGAGTTCTTCCTCGCCGACGCCAAGGGGTTGGCCTTCGCGGACGGCTGCTTCGACGCCGTCTTCCTGGTGGACGTGTACGAACACCTCCACCCCTACGAGATAGAGCACACCCTGGCGGAGGTGAAGCGGGTGCTGCGGCCGGAAGGACGCCTCATCGTCCATACCGGTCCCAACACCTGGTTCTACCGTTTCGGTTACCCCCTGGTGCGCTGGACGGCACGCAACCTGCTGCGCCGGGAGTTCCCCGAGGACCTGCGCGGGCAGTACGACGACATCCTGCACGTCAACGAGCAGGACCCGCTCTCCCTCCACCGCGGCCTCAGCGGGGCGGGTTTCAAGGCAAAGGTCATACCGCGCAGTTTCCTGGAGGGCATAAACCCCGACCCCTGGGAGAAGGCGGTGATGGGGCTGCTCTTCGCGCGGCCCCTGGGGTACTTCTTCTGCACCAGCCTCATGGCCGTCGCCGTCCCCCGGGAAGACAGAAGCGAAGCCCGCCTGCGCGCGGAGCGCATGCTGCGCATGCTCGGTCCGGTGCGGGGGAAAGACGTGCTGCTGGTGGGCGAGGGGGAGGGCATGCTGGCGCGGCGCCTGGCGGCAGAGGGAAACACCCGCGTTACCTGGCTGGAGCCGGGCGGCGCGGTAGGGTCCGGCACCTCCCCCCTGCCGGCGCAGGGATACGGGCGCGTGGCGGGCGACCCTTCCTCCCCGCCCTTCCCCGCCGGCGGCTTCGATGCCGTCGCCGCGCAGTTCACCCTGGACGAGGTGGATGACCCGGCGGCGGCACTGCACGCCTGGCATGCGCTGCTGCGGGACGGGGGCACGCTGGCCCTCGCTGCCCGCAACGGCCTCTTCCGGGGCAGGGAGCCGAGGCCTTCGTCCCGCCCGCGCCGCACCTTCACCCCCGCGGAGCTGCGGGAACTGGTGGAGAAGGCCGGCTTTGCGGCCGGCGAGGTCTCCACCCTCCTGCCCGACCTCAAGCTTCCCGCCCTCTACCGCGGCGACCTCGCTTTCGCGCTGCGCCTGGAGCGCGTGCCGTATTTTTCCACGCGGGGAAGGCTGCTATTTCTGGGCGCCGTGAAGCGCCCCGCGGCCGGGGGAGGGCTGGCAAAGTGAGGGTGGGGATCGACGCCCGCGGGCTCTGCAACATCAACCGCACGCGGGGTATCGGACGCTACACTGCGCGGCTGGTGGAGGCCCTGGTCGGACTGGCGGGCGCGGACTTGTCCTTTACGCTCTTCGGCTACGGGGAGAGCCCCGAGCCGGGACTCCTCGACCCCGGCGTGCTGGAGAGGGTGGAGTGGCGGCCCATGCCCCACGTAGAGGGCCTTTCCTACGCGGGACTGCTGGCGGACCATGTCGGCATGGCCAGGGCCGTGGACGGGTCCGGGGTGGACCTCTTCCACGCCATCGACCACAACATGACCCCTTTTCTGCGCACCCCCAGCATGGTCACCGTGCACGACCTCATCCTGCTGGTGCTGCGCGGGCCCTACCTGGGCCCCACCGCGTGGGCCTGGATGCTGGCGCACGGTCGCGCGGCGCGGCGGGCGCGCCTGGTGGTGGCGGTGTCCGAGAACACCCGCCGCGACGTCGAGCGCATGTGGTCCATCCCCCGGGAGCGCATCGCCGTGGTCCACGAAGGGGTGGCTCCCCGGTACCGTCCCGTCGAGGAGCGGGGTGAGGTGGAGGCCGCGCTGGCCAGGCACGGCATAGAGGCGCCCTACTTCCTCTACCTGGGCGGCTTCGACCCGCGCAAGAACCTGCGCAACATGTTCGCGGGCTTCAAGCGCTTCCTCCTCTCGGCGGGAGGGGGGCACCGCCTGGTGCTGTGCGGTGACGCCCGTGGCTTCGAGGGCTACCTGGGGGAAGCATTGGAGGAGCTGGGGCTGGAGGACTCTGTGGTGCTCACCGGCTTCGTCCCCGAGGAGGACCTGCCCGCCCTCTACTCCGGGGCCGCCGCCTTCGTCTGCGTCTCCCTCTACGAGGGCTTCGGGCTGCCGCTGCTGGAGGCCATGGCCTGCGGGACGCCGGTCCTCGCCTCGGACTGTTCCTCCATACCCGAGGTGGTGGGCGATGCCGGGCTGCTGGTGGACCCGCTGGAGCCGGGGGAGATAGCCGCGGGGCTGGAGAGGCTGGCTGGGGACGCTGGCCTGGCGGAAAAGCTGTCGGCGCGGGGGCGCGAGCGCGCGAGGCTCTTCACCTGGGAGAAAGCGGCCGGCAGCATCCTGGGGCTCTACGACGGGGCCGCGGGGGGGGGGAAAGTGAGATGAAGGTCAGCGAGGGAAAGAAGAGCCTGGCCTCCTCCCCCGCCTACGTCAGGGCGGCGGTGCTCGTCGCCGCGGTCGCCGCGCTGGGACTGCTGGTCGGCGCGATATCCGCGCGCGCGCCGGTGCTCATCGTCTTCGCCGTCATCGGCGGACTTGCGCTGCTGGTCGTCATCTGGTTCAAGCCCTTCTGGGGCGTGCTGCTGGCCCTCGTCTCAAACCTGGTCATCCCCCAGGCGGGACCCAACTGGGACCTGGGCATACAGGTGGCGGTGGTGGGGGAGACGCGCGGCCTGCACTTCAACGTGCACGAGATCATCATGGCCCTGGTCCTGTTCACCGTTTTCATCAAGATGCTTCTGGCCATATGGAAAAAGGACTGGGACGAGATAAGGGACCTGGTGAAGAGCCCCATCTCCATCGGGGTGGCCCTGTACGTGCTCACCTCCGTCCTGGCCTGCTTCGTCGGCATCATCAACGACGCCGACGGCCTGGTGGTGCTCTTCCGCTTCGTGCGCACGGTCATCCTCGCCTACATCTTCTTCATGGTCATCTACGCGGTGCGGGACCGCAGGCAGTTCCAGTTCCTGGTGGTGATCATGCTCATCTGCTTCACCCTCGTCGCCGGGATAGGACTGGTACAGAAAGCCCTGGGCGAGAACTGGTCCAAAAACACCTTCAACGAGAAGTGGCTGGACTGGATCGGATACCCGAAGGACGTCAACTACGTGGCGGGGGAGAGCAGCGCCCAGGCTTACCGCATCAACTCCACCTTCGCGCACCCCAACATCCTGGGCGGGTACCTCGTCTTCGCGCTGCCCTTCTTCATCAGTTTCCTCAGCCTCACCTGGCGCCAGCAGCGCTACTGGCTCTTCCTGCTCGTGCTCATAGCCCTGGGCATCAACCTGGCCGCCCTCTTCCTCACTGGATCCCGGGCGGCCTGGGTGGCCGCGGGGGCCATCGCCTTCCTCTACGGCCTCTTCGGCTTCTTCGACCGGCGCATGTGGCTGGTGGTGGTGACGGTGCTGCTCATACTGGCCCTTATCGTGGTGATGCTCAACCCGCCGGATTTCGTGAAGAAGCGCTTCTCCGGCCTGAGCGCGCAGGAGGCCGCCGAAGCCCGCATGTACCAGTACAGGCTGGCCCTGGACTACTTCCTCGAACACCCCATCTTCGGGATAGGGATGGGCATGGAGGGTACGCGAATCAACGAGAACAACCTGCGCTACACCTGGGCCGCGGTGGAGAACACATTCCTCACCTACATGGTCTCCCACGGCGTGGTCGGGCTCAGCGCCCTGCTGCTGCTCTTCGCCATCTACTGGGCTGTCCTGCTCAAGGCGCGCGCCGGGTCGCACCGCGACCCCTACATATACTTCAACGCCGAGGCCTTTTCCCTGGGCATGGTGGGGTTCTTCGTCTCCAACATGTTCGGGGCCTGGCTGCTTTTCGCCATCCCCATGGTCACCCTGCTGTGGTTTTATATGGGCCTGGCGGGCAGCCTTTACAATATTTACCTGGAGGAGCAGGCGGTCCCGCAGCCGCAGTTGCCCTTGGCTATGTCGCTTGTGTCCACGCCGTCGTTTGTTACCGCCGGGGCGCGACAGCGCAACGGCGCGACTTGAACCGACTTCTTCCGCACGTCGCGTACCCCGCCTGCCCCCTCCCCGGGCCGCGCTCCGCCGCCGGGATAGCGCCTGGTGCACTTCTGACATACATAAACTGGCATGATGTTTAAAAGGCCAGTGTCCAGAAAGGGCAAGCATTAAGAACGGCTTGCAATCCGAGACCGATGAGTTATAATTAGATTGCCATAACAGCGAGAATAACTCACGATAGGGAAGTGACGATCCGCAGCATGTGACGTGGTCACCTGAGTTGCGGGGAGCTAGTGGTGAACCCGGCCCGATCGTATCAAGCGGTCGGGTTTTTTACATACAAGGTATTGCAGACAATCGAGGTGAGTAAACGAGAAAATAGGACGCAAAAAGGGGTGGAAGGGCTGGAATCTGGGCAGGTTTTCCGGTCATTGCCAGGGCTTACTCGGCGTAGTTACCTGGAGTTACCCGCGCGAAGACCCACCTGAGACCGACCCGCAGCAACCATCCCCTGCTTTTCACCTCCGGGGTGTGGGAGAAGGCGTCACGGCGTATGGGAAAGCATGTCAAGATAGGTGTTTTTGCGGAGGTGGCATCCATGAGGAAATGGGCAAGGTGGTTGGCCCTCCTTTCTGTCACTGCCTTGGTGTTGCTGTCGCTTCTGGGCGGTGTCGTCTCCGCCCTGGCGGGAGGCGGCGACGCGGCGGCGGCGAAGGACAGGACGGCGGTTGAGGACGCGGAAAAGGAAGCTGTCAGCGGGGAGCAGGAACCCGCCCCGCAGGATGAGACAGTCCTGCATGAGGAGGATGTGGAGGGAGTGGCGCCGCAAGCAGGTGTCCTGTGCGAGCCCTCCAAGATCTGCGCGATCAAGTTCCTGGACGCGAACGAGAACAAACAGAAGGACGACGGCGAGACGGGCATGTCCGGTGTCACCATCACCCTCAACGATGCGGACCCCAAGCTGACCGGAAGCGACGGCAAGGTTTGTTACGAGGGCCTCGAACCCGGCAGGTACACCGTGAAAGAGACCGTACCCGCTGGCTACCATGCCACCACCCGGACCTCCTACACCGTGGATATATGTTGGGGCCAGTTCGTCAAGGTATATTTCGGCAACGCCCCTGATGTCTGCCTCAAGGGCTCCATCTCCGGCACCAAGTACGACGACGCCGACGGCAGCGGCGACTACACCGCCGGGGACGCTCCCCTGGGGGGAGTGGTGATAGAGCTGTGGAAGGGCGGGGTCAAGGTAACCCAGACCACCACCGCCGGCGACGGCACCTATTCCTTTTCTGACCTCGAGGCCGGGGAGTACACGGTGAAGGAGATCGTGCCCGCCGGCACGGAGGCCACCTCTCCCGACAGCGTCGTGGTGCCGCTGGCGGAGGGCCAGGACGTGACGTGCATCGACTTCTTCAACCGGGAAGTCGTTGTCCTCAAGGGCTCCATCTCCGGCACCAAGTACGACGACGCCGACGGCAGCGGCGACT
>CAYPZH010000013.1:19324-28823 GCA_964415205.1 uncultured Actinomycetota bacterium
CTCAAGGGCTCCATCTCCGGCACCAAGTACGACGACGCCGACGGCAGCGGCGACTACACCGCCGGGGACGCTCCCCTGGGGGGAGTGGTGATAGAGCTGTGGAAGGGCGGGGTCAAGGTAACCCAGACCACCACCGCCGGCGACGGCACCTATTCCTTTTCTGACCTCGAGGCCGGGGAGTACACGGTGAAGGAGATCGTGCCCGCCGGCACGGAGGCCACCTCTCCCGACAGCGTCGTGGTGCCGCTGGCGGAGGGCCAGGACGTGACGTGCATCGACTTCTTCAACCGGGAAGTGCCGACCGTGTGCGATGACGGCATCATCGAGGCCACGGTCAGGGTGGACGAGGACTGCGACGGCGAGTTCACCTGGGACGACCCGCTACTGGACGGCGTGACCTTCAGGCTCTACCATATCGAGGACGACGACAGCCTCACCCCCGTCACGCCCCCGTCCCTTATCAGCGGGCCGGGGTGGGGATACAACATCCTGCTGTTCTTCATCAAGATCCCCGTCTATTACCCCGGCGGGCACGTCATCTGGGAAGGCCTGCCGCGCGCTTACGGCGGCAGCCTCACGGAAGCCAGGTACAGGCTGGTGATGGAGACGCCGGAGGGGTACACGGCCATCACCCCGGAGAGCTACGACCTCACGCTGCATAACTGCCCCTGGCCCTGTTACTGGTTCAGCATGAACTTCCTGCTCTCCCGTGACTCGCACCTGTGCGGGCACAAGTACGACGACGTCGACCACAACGGCGCCTATGACGCGGGCACGGACCTGCCCCTCGAGGACTGGACCATCGAACTCTACCAGGACGGCTCGCTATTGGCCACCACCACCACCAACGCCGCGGGAGAGTACTGCTTCGAGGACCTCCCGGAGGGCGTGTACACGGTCAAGGAGGTCTTGCAGGAGGGCTGGGAATACAGCTATCCCCTGGACGGGACCTTCGCCGACATCTCCGTGGGATGCGGGGATGTAGACGGCGTGGACTTCCTCAACGCCCGCTGCTGCGGGTCCGTCGAGGGGTTGAAGTTCGATGACCTCGACGGGGACGGCAAGCGCGACGCGGGCGAGCCCGCCATCGAGGGGCTGGAAGTCACCCTGGAGGGCCTCGGCGACGTCGACTTCTTCGCCGTGACCACCACGGGCGAGGACGGCACCTTCCTCTTCGAGGACCTCGAGCCGGGCAGCTATCTCATCTGGGAGAAGATCCCACCGGGATATTACGCCACCCGTCCCGCCAGGGTCGAGGTCACCGTCGGCTCGAGAGAGAAGGTGGAGGTGATCTTCGCCAACTCGCTCTATGGCAAGATCATCGTCAACAAGTGGATGGACGACGGAGACAAGGTGCTCGAAAAAGATAAGGACACGCCCAAGGCGGGCATGCCCATAAAACTCACCGGCCAGACCCTGAACGGAGACAAGGTGAGCATCGAGGCGGAGACGGGCATGAACGGGAGCTACGCCTTCCTCCTGCTCGAGGCGGGAGAATACAAGGTAACCGAGTTCTACGATCCCAGTAAGATGCAGGCCGTCACGCCGGACAACGTGGACGTCACCCTGACCCCGGGCGGGGAGGAGACGGTGGATTTCCTCAACATGGAGGTCCAGGTTTCTCCCGAGGAGATCGAGAACGAAGAGAGGCGGCTCCCCGTGACCGGAACGGACCAGCGGCCGGCGCTCATCGCCGCGGCGATGCTGATTCTCGTCGGCATGGCCGTCCTGGGACTCGGCCTGCACCGGCGCCACCAGGAATAGCACATAGCACAAGCGATACGAAAAAGGGCCCCCGCGGGGGCCCTTTCTTATTGGGTCAGGTCTTGGATTTTGGATACCATGGTATGTCAATGATTTGTTTACATATGCCCGCCGATTACCAGGTATTATAGGTCTGGCGGCGGATCGCTTCATGCAATATCCAAGACCTGACCCTCTTACCAGTCAAACCCTATGCCGGGGTCGTCGTAGGGGATGCGCTCCTCATCCGGGTCTGCCAGGTCGTAGCAATGGCTGGTGTGATAGAAAAGAGCCGCGGGGCGGTCGCCCAGCACCTGATAGCCGTGGGCCACTCCGGGAGGGATGACGATGAGCAGCGGTTTGTGCTCGCCCGCGTAGATGACCTGGGTGAGGCGGTAGGTGGGGGAGTCCTCCCTAAGGTCGTGCAGGACGACCCTCGCCTCCCCCATGGCCATGAACCACAGGTCGTACTGCCTGCGGTGCCAGTGGAAGGCCTTGATGACGCCGGGATAGGTGACAGTGAAGGTGGTCTGCCCGAAACGGTCAAGGAGCCCGTCGTCCTCCCTCAGCACCTCCAGCAGGTACCCCCGCTCGTCGCAGAAGCGCACCAGGGGCTTGATGCGCACCCCGTCGATGTTATCGGCCGGCTCAACATCCATCGTTCATCACCTTAGTAAAGGGTAGCGGAGCATCCCCCACAAGGCAACCACTTGGGGTCAGCCCCTGACATGTGACATTTTGACAGCGTATGATTACAAATCTACCTTACAGAAAATGTCACATGTCAGGGGCTGACCCCATCCGTTGACTTAACGTTCGTCATTTCTGTTATTATCTAAACAGCTTGAGTGTAAAAAGATGACGAAAGTTAAGGGCTGACCCCATCTGTTGATGCGGAGGAGGGCGGGATGCGCGTGGTCATATGCGGCGCCGCCGGCCAGCTGGGCACGGACCTGGTGCGGGTGTTCGAGGCCGGGGGCGAGGAGGTCCTGGGATTCGACCTCGACCTGGACATCACCGACCACGCCTTGGTGATGGAGAAGATACCCTCCCTACGGCCGGACCTGCTCATCAACTCCGCCGCCGACCTGGACGCGGACCAGGCCGAGCGGGACCCCGAGCCGTCCCTGCGCACCAACTTCACCGGCACCCAGAACCTCACCCTGGCCTGCCTGGAGGCGGGGTGCCCCCTGGCCTTCATCAGCTCGGATTACGTCTTCGACGGCAGGAAGGGCAGCGCCTACAACGAGTTCGACGAGCCCAATCCCCAGGGGGTGTATGGCAGGGCAAAGCTGGCATCCGAACGCTATATCGCCTCCGCCCTCCCCCGCTGGTACGTGTTCCGCACCCAGTGGCTCTTCGGCAAGGGCGGCAAGCGCAACTTCGTGAAGAGCATCCTGAGGGGCGCGAGGGAGAAGGGCAGCCTGCGCGTGGTCACCGACGAGGTGGGCACCCCCACCTGCACCGCGGACCTGGCGGAGATCATCTACCGCGTCTGCACCTCGGACTGGCACGGCCTCTACCACGCCACCAACGAGGGGGTGTGCTCGCGCTTCGAGTTCGCCAAGCAGATAGTGGAGCTGGCGGGCATGGGGGACGTCCCGGTCGAGCCCATCGTCTACGCCGACCTCGGCCTGCCCTGCCCCCGCCCGCCCTATTCCCCCCTGGACAACATGAACCTGCGCCTGCAGGGGTTCCCGCCCGCCCGCCATTACCTGGAGCCCCTGCGCGAATACATCGACTGGCTGCTGGAGGAGGACTCCCGTGTATGACCTCGTGGTGGTGGGGGCGGGTTGCGCAGGCTGCATGGCGGCGCAGAGGACGGCGGAGCGCGGCCACAAGGTGCTCCTGCTGGACCGCCAGCCGGCCGCGCAGCTCGGGCACCCCTGGGTCAACGGCGTGGAGAGGACCGTCTTCGAGCGCCTGGGCATCCCCGCGCCCAGCGGCGAGGAGACCATGCCCTCGCCCCTGGTATCGCGCCTCGTCTCCCCCTCGGGCAGGCACTTTATCGAGACGGCCTCGCAGCCCACCGTGGAGGTGCGCATGAGCTTTTTCGTGCGCCGCCTCCTAGCTTCCGCCACCCTGGCGGGGGCGGAGTTCAGGGACGGCGTCGCCGTTTCCGCCCCCCTGCTGGACAGGGGGCGCGTCGCGGGGGTGGTCTCCTCCTCGGGGGACGAGTTCCCCGCGCGGGCGGTCATGGACGCCTCGGGCTGGGAAGCGGTGCTGCGCCGCGGGCTGCCCGAGGATTCTCCGGTGCCGCGCGAGATGGACGAGGGCTACATGGTCACCGCCTGGCGGGAGCAGCGGCGCTTCGGGCCCGACGAGGCGGCGGAGGTGCCGAGCCTCCTGGACATCCCGCCCGGCGTCAGCGTCTCCCGCGTGGGGTGGCGCGGCGGGTACTCGGTGCTCATGCTGCACTGGGACCCGCATGAGAGCGAGCTGGATATCCTGGTGGGCTTCAACCAGGCGGAGGCGGCCGAATCCGCCGGGGAGTTCGTAGCCGGCTTCTTCGCGGACAAAGGCGTGGGCGGGGAGAGGGTATATGGGGGAGGCGGCCTCATCCCGGTACGGCGTTCCCTGGACGTCCTGGTGGACCACTCCTTCCTGCTCGCGGGCGATTCCGCGTGCATGGTCATCCCGGCCCACGGCTCCGGGGTGGCGTCCTCGCTCATCGCCGGCGACCTCGCGGCCAGCACCGTTTCCCGCTGCCTGCGCGAGAACGACTTGAGCCGCGAGAACCTGTGGGAATACGCCGCCGCCTACCAGCGGGGGCGCGGGGCCCTCATGGCTTACTTCGACGTCACGCGCGGGCTCACCGACAACTTCGGCCCGGAGGACATGGAGAAGCTGGTGGGCTACGTCATGACCCCGGGCGACGTCGAGGCCGGCCTCAGGGCCGAACCCCTGGGCATCGACCTTGGGGACGCCCTGCGCCGCCTGCGCAGCCTGCGCCACCCCGTCTTCACCGCCCGCTTCGCCTGGCTGGCCAGCGCGGCCATCGCCCTGAAGAAGGCCTACGAAAACTACCCCGAGAGCTACGACCCCGCGCGGCTCGCGGAGTGGCGCGCCAGGGTCGCGAAGGCGCGCCACCGCCTCGAAGCCCACTAGCACCCAGACCTTCATCTGCTTTCCCCCAGCCAGAGAACCGGGGGCTGGTCACAGTGGACGCACGCTAGAACTCGAAACGTGCGTAACAAGTGGCTAATGGAAAAACAGACCCGCCGGGGCGTCGTTTATATAACCCCCCCGGCCCCGCGAGCGCGGCAGCCCGAACGAAGCACCGTCTGAGCTGCCACAAGCCCGGGGCTATGGGGTCGGTCGCAGCGGAGCGTATAGAGCGGAGCGAGACCGTTACCCCAAGACCCGGGCCTAAAGGAAGATGCTAACTGCCGCGCTCGCCGGGCCTAGTAATGGATCTCCATGGCCCGCGGCGGGCACACCTTGATGCACAGCTCGCAGGCCACGCACTCCTCGTCGTTGAAGACGACCTCCATCTTTTCCCGGTCCACGCAGAGGGCGTCGGTGGGGCAGACGGCTATGCATGCGCCGCAGTGGGTGCACTTGGCGTCGTTGCGCCGGATGTCCTGGGAAAGGGGCTGGATGGTCACGCCGCAGGACTCGATGTAGGCCATGCCGCGCTCGTAGTCCTTCTCCTTGCCGGTGATCTCCAGCACCAGCAGCCCCTCCTCGCGCGGGGTGATGGAGGCCTTGAGGATGTTGAAATCGAGGCCGAACTCCCTCACCAGCACGCTCACGATGGGCTTGTCCACCTGCTCGTGGGGGAAATGCAGCACTATCTTGTGCCTGACCATCTACTCCACCCCCTCTTCCCTCGCGTCGCACGGCAACAGCTCCACCGGCTGGGTGAGGAGGAAGCGCCCCTGCGCTATCCACTCCTTCAGGGTCGTGGCTATCTCCCGCGCGCGGCTGTAGCTGGAGAGGGAGGCGGTGGGCACGTCCTTACCTTCGAGCCGGATACTGCCGCTCTTTAGCTCGGCGTAAGATACCTCCCCCAGCACCCTTCCCGTCCCCTGCGGGTAATCGACGGAGTAATCCACCACCGGCGCCACCAGGTCCTCGTCCCGCACCGCCGCCGCCTTCACCACCTCTTCGTCCAGGGCCGGGATGGGTATGCCTATACCCACCGCCAGGCTGGCGCCGTACCCGAGCATGGAATAGCCGGTGAGGTAGCGCGGCTCCATCCCCTTGAGGTCGCCGATGACCGCGAGGGTACCGGTGGGCCGGGTCGGCGCACCGCTCTCTCCGCGTGGTACGTCGGTGTGGTGCTGCGTGCCGTGCCAGGCCACGTAGCCTATACCCCCACCCAGGAAGATGCGGGTGCCGATGCCGATGGTCCGCAGCAGCGGGTCGTTGAGGAGCGGCGACAGCTGTCCCGCACTGGAATAGTTTGCGTTGCCCAGGTCTGGGCGCAGAACCCCCATGTAGGTGTAGATGACGCTGTCGGACAGGTTCACGCCCACGTTGTAGTTCTGGTAGGCGTTGCGCGGGTTGAACAGCCACGCCTCGTTGACCTCCGACAGGGTCAGGTCCCTCTCCCAACTGCGGTTGGGGTAGCAGTCCGTGCCGTAGGACTCGGCCCGCAGGTGCAGCGTCTTTCCCGCCACCAGGTCCTCGATGACGTGCCCTCCCCCGTAGCGGAACTCGCCCGGGAAGACCTCGTTAAGGGGGTCGTGTGTCGCCATCTCCGTTGCCCCGACATAGATGTCCACGGCCGCGATGCCGCAGAAGACCGGCACGTCGTTGAGCCAGGCGCGCGATATCCTCATGCGCGGCGTGGCATGCCCCAGGTTGATGAACGCACCAGAAGAGCACATGGGCCCGAAGGTGCCGGTGGTGATGACATCGACCTTGCGCGCCGTCTCCGCCGCGCCGTCCCTTTTCACCAGTTCGATGATCTCTTCGGCGGTGACCACCACCGCCTCGCCTTTCTTTATTTTCTCGTTTATCTCCGCTATGGTCTTGCCCATCTCATTTCTCCCTTTCCGAACGTACGCTCAATACATCCCGTCAGAAAAGCCGGGCATGACCCATACGGAGGCCACCACCACCTTCGATTTCATCCTGCTCGCCTTGTTCTCCATCCCGAACTCTCCCGATATTTATCGTGCCCCATGTCCACAGTACAACTACTGTGGACATACCCCCGCTTCCGTTCACGCCCCCCGCGGCCCGGGACGAAAAACACCGCCGGCGAAGGTGCACGGCGGTCAGTTAACCGTCTCTCCCGCACCGGGTACGGCGCCGCTGCGCGATACCCTCGCCTGTGATCACGGAGGCATCCGTCCTCGCCTACTCACTCTCGCTTTCAGCGGGAAGCTCGGGGGCCATCTTCGGCCCGCTCCGCACACCGGTTCTCAACCTCGGCCCGGCTCTCTGTAGTGCTTTCCGCGGGCTTAATCCTCCCCTTCATCGCCTTTCGCGGTGGATATGTCGTTGTCAATAATCCCCAGGACAGGGGGAATAGAGCCATGATACTTCCGCGCCTTAACCATGTCAAATCAGCGCAAGCGGTGAACGGCGACCCGTCTCCGCGGCAACATCATGCACGGCGGCAGCTGCTCCTTCCCGGTCAAACGGAGGAGTCTGGCGGCAGTCCGGGCGGATTATCAGCTGGAATATCCTAGTTCCCAGTTTTCAGGCTTAAACGGTCCAGTTTTGGATTTTAGATAACAACCGGGCGGTGGAGGTTGAAAACCCCGCCCCGCGGACGCATAATGTCCTGAAATCCCTTCAACGGCGAACTGCGGAGGCGGGCATGGTAAGGCTGTTGACCGAAGACGACCGCGCGGCGGCCCTCGCCTGCCTGGAACGCGACCACGAGTCCAACCCGGTCATGATCTACGACATAGAGCATTTCGGCATCGTGGACCGGGGACATATCTTTCAAGGGGATTACTACGGCGCCTTCCGCGGCGCTGAACTGGCGGGGATGGCCTGCCTCTACAATTTCGGCTCCCTCTTCATCTACGCCCCCGACCCGGAACTGGCCCCGGAGCTGGTCAAACATATGGCCGCCCTGGAGAGGAAGCCCTCCTACGTCATCGGCCGCGCCGAGTGGGCGGGGCCGCTCATCGACCGGCTGGCGGAACAGGGCATGCAACTCGTGCGTTCCGAGGAGCAGGAATACATGGCGCTCGCGCCGGGGTCCTTTAACCCGCGCTTCGGTGACGCGGCCCGTTTCGCCGCCACGCGCGACCTGGAGCGCCTGGTGGAGCTGAACCGCGCCTTCCAGCTGGAATATTTCGGCAGCCTCGACGAATCCGAGGAGGAGCTGGGCAGGATGGCAGCCGAGCGCATGCGGGATTCCGGCATCGCCGTCGCCGCCCCGGGCGGAGAGGTGGTGTCCAAGGCCGAGATCATGGTGCGCACGCCGCGTGCGGCCCTCATCGGCGGCGTTTACACCGTGCCGTCCCAGCGGGGGAAGGGCCTGTGCTTCGCCTGCATGTCGCTGCTGTGCGATGGGATATTGCAGAGCGGCGGCAAGGCCTGCCTCAACGTGGCGAAAGAGAACCTTCCCGCGCAACGGGTCTACCGGGGGATAGGGTTCGAGAAGCTCTGCGACTACCGTATGGCCCACTTTGACCGCGGCTAAGGGCTGGCTTCACACAGGGAGACGTCGTCGAACCACACGCTGCCCTTTGCCTGCGCGCCCGCGCTGCCCACCGTCTTCAGGCTCACCACCGCCGAGACCGCCCCCGCGGGCGCCATGGCCTCGAAGGAAATGGGGACCCAGCCGTGGGTGGAGTACCCTGCCGGGGTCTCCAGGGGCGATGCGGCGGTGCCCACCAGGTCGCCGGAGGAGTCGTACCAGCTTATCGAGGCTCCCACCGAGGCGCCTGCGAACATGCGGGTGCGGTAGAAGGCGTTAAGCGCATACTGTTTGCCCGCCTCTATGCCGCTCGTTGGCGCGCTGTTCCAGGCGCAGGTGTAGGGGGACGCGTTGGGCGCCGGGTCCTTTATACGCAGGGAGCGTTCGCCGGCGTGGGACTGCATGGGGCTGGACTCGCAGCGCGCGCTTCCGCCTGGAAGCATAACCGCGCTCCAACCCGGCACGGTCCCGTCGACGTTCACGCTCTCGAAGCCCGCGTTGGAGAGCAGGTTCGACGGCAGCGACGCCGGCATTATTATGGTAAGGGTGCGCTGCCGGTCCAGGGCTATTGTGGGCACGCTTAGCGACGCGCCAGTCAGCGTGTAATCGATCCCCTGCGCCAGCAGCGAGCCGTCCAGCCGCACCTCTAGGCCGGCCTCGGCCGGCCAGGCGTGCACCAGTTCCAGGCCGGTCATGCCCAGCACGTCGGTCACGGGCATGGCGCTGGGTTCGGTGTTTGCGTCCAGGCGCAATGTAACCGTTCTTCCCGCGGATATGTCTACTCCCGCGGCGGCGAGGTCCAGGGTCAGCGCCTCCACGTTCCTCGCGTGGGCTTTTAGCGTATTGGCCGCGGTGTCTACGGAAGCACGGGCCAGCGCCGCCTCATCCCCGGCCGCAGCATGCCGCTTCATCTTCATCCAGTAGGCCTCGCTCACCTCGTCGTCGTAGCTCTTGTAGGCCACCTGGGTGGGATGCCTCTCCCGAGCCTGGGCGGCGAAAAAGGCGGCGGTGACCTCGTACGGCTCCATGAAGCCGTGGCCGCCGTAAGGGCTGGTATTGTACTCGGCGTAGTACGGGCCCTGCGCGGACCAGGCGGTGAGCAGGTTGTAGATGTCGCCTCCGTTGGCGAAGGTCGCCGTCGCGGGG
>CAYPZH010000014.1:0-12724 GCA_964415205.1 uncultured Actinomycetota bacterium
GCATCCCCAACGAGGGCATCGAGGTGCGCATCGTTGGCTCGGAGGGCCAGGAGATGCCGGTGGGCGAGGCTGGGGAGATAACCATACGAGGCGGCGCGGTTATGAAGGGATACTACAACCAGCCGGAGGCCACGGCGGAGGTCTTCGACGCGGACGGGTTCTTCTACACCGGGGACATGGGCTTCTTTGACGAGGACGGGTTCCTGCACATCATAGGCCGGAAGAAGGAGATGTACATCCGGGGGGGAGAGAACGTCTATCCCCCCGAGGTCGAGGACGTGCTCATGCAGCACCCCAAGGTGCTCTTCGCGGCGGTGCTCGGCTATCCCGATCCGGTGATGGGGGAGAAGGGGAGGGCGTACATCGTGCCCCAGCCCGGAGCCGAGGTGACCGAGGATGAGATCAAGGCCCATTGCCGCGAGCACCTCGCCAAGTACAAGGTGCCCGACCAGGTGGTCTTCCGGGACATGCTGCCCCTGACGCCGCTGGGCAAGGTGCACAAGTTCGCCCTCTACGAGGAGATGAAAAAGGAGGCCTGAGCGTCCCTTCCGGGGTCGGCTCCTTAAATTGCCACATGAGCGGTCCCCCAGGCCCGCTCGGCGCGCCGTGGTCAAGGCGGGATGGCTTGTTTGCGGTAACGTGGCCGCCGCATGTCTCCGGCCCCGGGTGGCGGGCCTCTCCGGTCTCATCCGGCATCTCCATCTCGCCCCGACCCGGTATATCCCACGTCACGGGCCTCTGACCCGTCAAGCCCCCGCCCCGCGCGTCCGAATAGACCATTAGGATCGCTGGGCGGACGGTCGCGCCCGACGATCGCTTCATCACATCCAAGTCGGCATGGCGGGTGGCGGCGGAGCTTGTAAGAATGCAGGCCGGCGGCCGTTCTAAGGGATAGGAGCAAGAGATGCCCCTGGTGCCCATGGACCAGGAAAAAGAGAAGGAACTGGTACTCGAGGCGAGGACCAGCATGGATGCCTTCGCAGAGCTGTACGAATACTATGTGGACGGCATCTACGGATACGTCTACAGGCGCGTGGGCAACGCGAACGACGCGGAGGACATCACCGCGCGCACCTTCGAGAAGGCCCTGGGGGGGATCGGGGATTTCAAATGGAAGGGGGCTTCCTTCTGCTCCTGGCTGGTGCGCATAGCCGCGAACGCGGTCGTGGACCACTACCGGCGGGAGGGAAGGGCGAAGATGGTCGATCTGGATGAGGTCCTGCCCCAGCTGCAGGCCAGCGACAACCCCACCAGGGGTATAGAGCGCCAGGAGGAGTGCCGCCTGCTGCTCAGGGCGATGCAGGGGCTCCCGGAGAAATATCGTAAGGTGATCGAGTTGAAGTTCATCGACGAGCTGGACAACCAGGTCATCGCGGACACCATCGGTTGCACCAGGGGGAACCTAGCGGTACGGCTCCACCGCGCGCTCAAGGCCTTGAGGCAGGAGCTCGAGAGGCTGGAGGAGGGTGAGTTGCGGTGAACGGCAAGTATTACTCGCAATACCTCCTCCGTGCCCTCGATGACGAGGAGCTGCGGCTGGACGATGAGTTGAGCGGCCTGGTCGAGTTGGGCGGCAGGTTGCGGAGCGCGGTACCCGACGTCCCCGGCCTGGCGGAGGATGCACGCCGCAGGATCTGGAACAGCGCCGTGGCGCGGGAGAGCGCGCCCATACCCCTTCCCCGGCGCGAGTTCCACGTGCCGAGGATGGCATGGGCAAGCGCCGCGGCGGTGGCCGCAGCGGCGTTGATAGCCGTGCTCGTCGTCCTGCTGGTGAACCCGGGCGGGCCCGTGGCGCCGCAGCCGCATGAGATGGCGGTGTTGCACGTGGACCGCGGCGAGGTCACGGTGCGTGACGCCGTGGGAGAGGAACGGGAAGCCGGAGCGGAAGAGGTCATCCGCGATGGCGATGTGGTTTTGGCGGACGCCGATGCCCGGGGAACGGTAAAGTTCGAGTCGGGCTGCATCATGCGACTGCAGGGAGAGGCGGAGATAGGCCTTTCCACCCGGGATGGCGGCGTGGTGGCGGAGGTCCTCAAGGGGAGGAGCTATCATCGCGTCGTGGACGGCACCTCCTATACGGCCCGCTCCGGCCCGGTCACGGTCACCGCTCTCGGCACGGCCTTCACCTTCGACGTGGAGGGAAAGGCGGGCAGGGTCATCTCGGTGCAATCGTCGGTGGATATAGAGGTGGATAAGGAGGGCCCCGAGGACTGGACCACGGAGCTGGGAGAGGGCGGCGTGTTCTTATTCGGAGCGGAAAAAGAGCCGCAGGTAAAGGAGCTCGCCCGCGAGGACCTGGACAGCGACTGGCTGAGGTGGAACAAGTCGATGGACGAGAGATTAGGCCTTCCGGTCGGGGCGCTCTCGCTGTTGGACGAGGCCCCCGGTGGAGAGACGGCCGTGCAGCCTGAGCAGCCTCAGCCCCCGGAGCAAGGGGAGCCCGAACAGCCCGCCGCACAGCCTCAACCCGCCCCGCAGCCCACGCCCCCGCCGCAGCCCCCACCGCCGGTCGAGAAGAGCGTGTCGCTCTCCGCGTCGGCGAGGGAGGGCGCGGTGGACTTCAGCTGGACGGTGAGCGGTTACGCCGGCTACCAGGGGTACAAGCTGGTACGTTCCGAGACCAATCCCGCTCCTTCCTATCCCAACGACTGGTGGATGTATATCGACGGGGCGGCCACGAGCTCAGCCACGGATACCAGCGTGCAGGCCGGGCACACCTACTACTACCGTCTGGCGGTGTATAACGCCGGTGCGGTGCTGGGTTACAGCAACGCGGTACAGGTTACCGTGCCCGGTTCGGTGCAGGAGCTTTCCGTCACCCTCAGCGCGTCGGCGGAGAGCGGCAAGATCAAGTTGAGCTGGAGCGTGAGCGGAGAGGGGACGTACAGCGGTTTCAAGGTCTGCCGTTCCGAGACCAACAGCTCCCCCGCTTATCCCGGGGATGCCCTGACCTTCGTGGATGCGAGCGCCAGGTCCTATGCCGACACCGCCGTCGCCTCCGGGCATACCTACTACTACCGCGTGGGCATCTATAAGGACGGCGCAGTTGTCAAGTACAGCAACGCCGTCAAGGTCGTCTTCCCGTAGTTGCATTTGGGGTCAGAGCTCATTTGTTGCATATAAGCATTTGGGGTCAGAGCTCATTTGTTGCATATAAGAATACGCAACAAATGAGCTCTGACACTAGTCCTCGTCGTCTTTGGCCAGTTCTCTCTCCAGGAAGCCGGGCTTGCGCGGACGCATGGTGTAGGGCTCCAGGACGAAGGGGATGAGCAAGACCACGAACACCGCCATGGCGAGAAAGATCCAATCGCTGGTGGAGGTATTCGCTTCCGGGGTCTCCAGGGGCAGGCCTGCACCACCCGGCTCGACGATGTTGAGCGAGGAGAAGGCGGAGGCGGGGATCTCGGCGCTTCCCTCGATATGGTCCTGGAAGAAGGCGCTCCAGTCGCGGCCGGTCAGGTTATTGAGCGCGGCCAATATGTCCGCGTTGCCGAGAGGAACCTCGGAGCCCTCCATCTCGCCGAGGTTGCGCAGGAAAGTGGCCAGGTCGAGGGCATAGGGCTGGGAGCGCAGCTCTGAGTCGAAGGAGGCGCAGGCCACGGCACCGCCGCGGGTCAGGGCTACGGCCGCCCCCTCGGAATCGTAACCCAGGGCGCCCGCCCGGGCCATGCTCAGTTCAGACCCGGCTCGGGCCGCGCGGTAGGTGTCGAAGCCCAGGTAGAAGCGGTCCCAGAAGAGGTTCGCGCCCCACAGCCCGGCCTCGTAGGGAAGCAGGTCCTGCAGGTACCAAGAGGAGCCCTCCCGCAGCCACAGCGCCTCGGGCTCAACGTCAAGGCTCCTATACAGCAACAGGGAGGCCATGCCGCGCGCCGTCGCCGCGATGGTGGCGTCGGAAAGGAGGTCGCCGTCCGCGCTGGCGGGGATGACTATGCTGGCGGAGAAAGGCGACGAAGGGTAGTACAACTCTTCCGTGAGGCCGTCTCCGCCGTGGAAGAGCAGGGAGAGGACGGGCCTCTTGCCCGCGGCGAGGTCGAGGCCGCCCAGGAGGCCCTCCGCTTTCTCCAGCAGTGCCCGGGCCTTGCCGGCGTACTCCGCCATGCTGCCCGCCGCAGGGACACCTGCGGGGATGGCGATGACGAGCGAGCCCTCTTCCTGCACCAGTAGCTCGCCGGCATATATGGGGTTGAAGAGCAGGTCGTCAAGGTCCGAGGGCTGTTGCGCCCAGGGTAGCAACTGTTCCCACCCCGGCGGCGTCCTCAGCTCCAGGGAGGGCGCGTATCCAGGCCCCGCCGGCCGCACGAAAACGGCGTAGCCGGGCAGGTAGGCCAGGTCCTCGTCCAGCAGGGGAAAATATGGCCAGGGAGGGCCCGACCCCGCCAGGGAATCGAGGTATGGGCTCTCCGTTTCGTAATCCCGCAGGCGGAGGGAATAGCTGAAGGACAACCCGCCCACATGGTCTATCGACCAGGTGTTGCCGTTTCTGCTCACCGGCAACTCCTGCCCGGATGCGTCCACGGCTACCTCCTCCACTATGTGGGATGACAGGCCAGCCGCAAGCCCGTTGGCGTAGGTGTCCGGCATCTCCAACACCAGGGGCCGTGAGACGGCATCCATCTCCATTGTCACCGTTATCACACCCTCGGCGGCCCGCGTGAGGTCCACCACGTAGCCCACCCGCTGCGCCTCGGCGGCCAGCGTCCCCGCACCGGGCAAGAGGAGAAAGGCGAGGAGAAAGACCAGCGGCAGAGACAGAACCGTTTTCATCATCGCTAACACCAGGCATCATTATCCCAGAAAGACATACTTATATGAAGCGGTCCCGCGCCGACCACGACTCGACCCCCACGTGCGGTGACACCCATGAGAGTGAGTGGTCTTACCCGCACCTGGGGGTCGGGGCTCTCGCCGGCACGGGGCCGGGGTACTACTTGTTCCTTCTCTGCCAGCGGGTGCGCTTGAGGAGCTTCTTGTGCTTCTTCTTGCGCATCTTCTTGCGCCGCTTCTTCACTACCGAACTCAAATACCACCTCTTGTTCCTTCATGCAGCTGCAAATCTCATCCATTATACATTATCCGGCGCGGTTCACCGCAAGGAGCATGCTGCCGTTACGGCCCTCCGCTCTCGAGGCAGCCGGCATGCCGGTCAAAACGCCCGTCTCCTTACCGGCGCCCCGGCCGCCTGCGGCCGGACCGGAAGAGGACGAAAGGGTTTACAATGGCGGTAGCGAAGGGACTCCGGTCGGGGGCTGCAAAGACGATGGCAGTAACATCGGGTGGTCCGTACCAGGCCGTGATGGCGGTAGCGGTTGTGTGCGATCAGGAGATGGCCATGAGAAAGTTCGTGAGCGGAAAACTGGTGAGCGGAGGCGGCATCTGCGAAGGATGCGGCAGGCGCCTGCAGCGCGGCGAGAGGGTCTTCGCCCTGGCGGTCGAGGTTGAGGAGATCAAGGAGTACCTCTATTGCCAGGGATGCCGACCGAAGGAGGGCGAGTTCCCACAAGGAGTCCTGTGCATCGAGCCTGCCCAGGCCGTGGATGAGCTGGGGCTGGACGAGCGCCGCATGGGCTTCGAGGTCTTGGCCGGCTCATCGTGCACGAGCTGCGGCCATTACTTCGACACGGACGAGTGGCTCTTCGTCGGGGTGGTGGAGGGGCTTTCCAGCGGCATCGTCTACTGCGAGGACTGCCACGCTAACGAGGTCGGGGAAGAGGGGTAGGCCGCATGCGGCCGTTGCCAGGTGTCTTTCCCGCCCGTCCACCTCGCGGTACGCCGTCCCGGCACAAGGGTATCCGGTTCCGCTGATGCCCCGCCGTGGAAGACATGGGGTTTCGACCGGGCGGAAAGGACGGTATAAACACATGGACGGCAAATACGTTCTCGCTTTCAACTCGAGTCCGCGCAAGGAAAAGGGGTTCACGGCCATGGTGCTCGAGCGGTTCATGGCCGGCGCGGCCCAAGAGGGGGCGGAGACGGAGACGGTATACCTGGCGGAGAAGAAGATCGCCGACTGCCTGGGGTGCACCTGGTGCTGGTTCAAGACCCCGGGAGTGTGCCGCCACAAGGATGACGTCCCCGCCCTGCACGAGAAACTGCTACGCGCCGACGTGGTCGTCCATGCGACGCCTCTCTATATCTGCAACATGAACGCGATCATGAAGCGCTTCCTGGACCGCATCATGCCCCTCGCAGAACCCTACCAGGAATACCGCGACGGGACCTGCTCCCACCCGCACGGGCTCAACCGGGAGGTCCGCAACGTGCTCGTCTCCACCTGCGGGTTCCCCGGCCTGCGCAACTTCGACCCCCTGGTCCTGGCCGCCGAGCGCATGGCCGAGGTGGGGGGTGGAAGCCTGCACGCCGCCGTCCTTTTCCCCTCCTCCATACTGCTGGCGCGCGACCCCTGTCCAGCGGCGGAGCAGCTCGAGTTCGTCTTCCGCGCCGGCAGGGAGGTGGTGGGCGAGGGCATAAGCGAGGAGACGGTACGGGGCTACAGCCGCCCCTACGCCGACCCCCAGGCTTACGTCGACGAGCTCAACGCCCTCTTCCGCGTCATGCGGGAAAAAGCCTCAGGCGGGTAATAGCCGCTTACCCAGGGGCGGCCCGCACACGCCCCTCGGCGCGCGGCCGCATCATAAGGGTTTACTGTGGATAGAGATATATCCCGCGGATGTGGTGGGGTCCCTCACGTGGCCGCCGCGCGATCCTATCACATGGAGCGGCTCTTGGTGGAGCGGGCGAGGTCCAGGTTGTGGATGTGACGCAGGGACGGGAACTCCGAGAGCACCATGATCGCGATGACCAGGGCTCCGGTGATGACGAAGGTCCACGCGGAGATGACGGGGGTGAAGGCGAAGAGGTCGGTCTCGTACAGCCGCATGGCCTGGACCATCACGATACGCGCGGCGATGTAACCGGGCACGAGGCCGAGCAGTCCCATGATCACGTTCTCCAGGGTGAGCGAGAGTGACGCCTTCCACTGCGAAACCCCCAGGGTGAGCATGGTTGCCACCTCCTGCTCTCGCTCCATGATGTTGATGGTCGAGGTGTTGAAGACGAGGGAGAAGGCCATGATCATGGCGAACACCATCATCACCGCGATCATGATATACATGAGGGCCATGTAGGAGTTGATCTCCTCCTTGATCTGGGAGAGGTCCACCAGGGTGAGCACCTCGGGCATGCCGTAGAGGGAGTCCCTGACCTCCCGGTAGTAGCCCTCGTCCACCTGGACGTAGAAGGCGGATGACCGCGTCCCGTAACCCAGGAGCTTCCTGGCCTCATCGACGGGCACGTAGACGAATGAGCCCATGGGCTCCATGATGAAGTCGGAGACCGTGAAGGAGCGGGAACGGTCGTAGGCGGTGACCTCGACCGTGTCGCCCACGCCGATGCCCAGCTGGTCGCGGTAGTTCCTGCTCAACAGGCAGTGGTTTGGGGATATGCTCACCTCGCGGTTCTCCTCGTCCAGGAAGCCGCGCATCACCGTGTCCACCAGGGCCCCCATGAGTATGCTGTCAACGTCCTCTTCGCCGTTGCTGATGGAACAGGGGGCACCCACGGTGGGCTCGACCACGGTGACCCCCGGTATCTTCTCGATCTGGCTCTGGGTAACGCGTGTCTGTGGATCGAGGAAGAGCACGGCGATATCGAAAGTGAAGAGGTGGTTGAAGGCCTGGTCCATGTTGGCCTTGACGGTGTCGTTGATGCCCAGGGTGAGCATGATGAGGACGATGGAGAACATGATCCCGATGACGGTGAAGGCGGTGCGGCGGCGGTTGCGGAAGATGTTGCGCAGGGGCAGTCGCCAGAAGACGCGCAGGCGGTCGAAGCGCGGCAGCAGTCGCTCCACCCAGGTGACCTTGCCGTAGCGGGTGGGGTCGACCACCCCGCGCAGGGCCTCGGTGGGGTGCACCTTGGCCGACCTGCGCGCGGGGATGACGCCGGAGAGGGCGCAGAAAGCCATGGCCATGAGGAAACCGTACAGAAAGACCTCGGGGTATACGCCGTACTTCACGAAGGGGATCTTCATGGTGGAGGAATATACCTTGGAGACGATACCGGTAGCGGCCCATCCCAGCAGGCTGCCCAGCACCACCCCCACCACACCCACCACGATGGCGAAGGACATGTAATGGAGCAGCACGCTGCGGGAGGAGTAGCCCACCGCGCGCATGAGGCCGATTATGGGCCTCTGCGTCCGCACCAGCCGCGAGAGGATCATGTAGATGCTGAAGGCGGCGATGGAGAAAAAGAGTATGGGGAAGAAGAGCGCGAAGTCGTGGAAGGAACGCAGGTCCATCTCCAGCATCATGTTCGATATCTGGTCGTCCCTGGTGGTGACCTCCTCGATGCCGTAGGGCTTGAGGATGGCCCGCACCTGTCTCTCGGTGGTCTCCAGAAGCGCATAGTCCTTGAGGACGAAGGCGAACTCGTTATAGGAGTCGGCGGCGATGCCGGTGAAAAGGCGCGCCTGGTCCATGTCGAAGTAGAAGACGCCGTACACCGTGGCCGAGGTCATGGGGAACTGGCGGTTGCGGAAGACGACCATGTATTCGGGGCTGGAGACCACGCCCGCGACGCGGACCGGGATGCGCTCGCCCCTTTTCACGGCGTAGATTACGTCTCCCTGGTGCAGGTCGTTGAAGGAGGCGAAATGGTTCTCAACCAGGCAGGTCGGCTCCTGCACCCGGCCGGTGAGCGCGTTCCCCTCCCTCAGGTAGAGCGTGTTCACGTAGGGCCCTGCGGTGGGCACCCCGATCACCTGCCCGGTTATGCGCGTGCCGTCCTCGAGCTCCATGCCCAGGGGGTCGTTCACCCTCGGGGTCACCATCTCCACGTTGGGTAGGGAGGAAAGCCGTTCCACCACGCGCTCCGGGGCCCTCTCCACGCGCACCAGCAGCTCCTCGAAGTCGAGCCGGTCGTAGGTGTACTGGTAGGACGCGTCGAGGTTGAGGAAGGACATGTAAGAGGCGGTGAAGAGGAGGATCCCTATGGCGACCACGGAGGAGATGGCGAAGAAGCGGAACTTCGACTCCAATATCTCCCGCAGCAGCTTCTTGCGCAGCAGCTTCATCGCTTCTCACGCCCCCACCGGCGGCCTCATTTCGGGAGGGTGAAGAAAGAGGCCCGGGTCAGCGCCTCGCCGTTCATCACCAGCTCCCAGCTGTAGCGCTGGGACGGTTTCAGGGGCAGGATGTGGAAATTGACCGCCTGCATGAAGCGCAGGGGCATCCCCGCCGGGTGGCCGGCGGGACGTCCGACCTCGAAACCGCTGCGCATGCGGACCTCGCGCGGCGGGTCTCCGGCCTTGATGGTGTTGCCGTCCTCGTCCAGCAGCACGAGCTCCATCTCGTGGCGCCGGTTGGCCTGGTCCCAGGGGACGTTCACCAGCACTACCACGGCCATGTTGGGCATGCGGGGGCTGCGGACGACCCAGCCTCCGCCCAGGATGAAGACGCGGTCGCCCACCACCTCGGCAGCGTCGCACAGGATCAAGCTGGCTTCCATATCACCACCTGATGATAGTCTATCTCAAACAGCTCTTGGGGTCAGGTCTTGGATTTTGGATACCGCGGTATGTTGCCTGTTGGCAACTGCAGGTTTGTCGTGTTGGCCAAAGACCTGACCCCTTGCTCGTTAACGTCGGCGCTGGAAGATACGCAGGTCTCAGGCGACAGGTATGGCTATGTGTCGTGGCGCAGGCCCGAGGCAATGGCGACTGGTGCCAGCATAAATGCTGGCACCAGCGCCACGCGTCGCTGGCCGCGTACGTCGGCGTACATGCCGGTGTAAATGCCTGGCGGGCGGGATATAATCTACTGGGTGAAAGGCGCCGCAGCCGGATGAGTGCCGGCACCGAGTAAAGGAGGACATCCATGCTGCCCTACGACAGCTTTCTCATCGATCCCCCGTGGCTTGCATCCCTGGGCTTCCTGTATGCGAAGGCGACGGAAAGGCTGATCGCTGACGAGGCGAAAAAAGCACGGGTAAGGAGATTCCTGGACTACACGACCCTGGGGACCTTCTACATCACCAGCATCAGCCTCTATTTCAACCGCGAATGGACGCGCTGGATCTGGGAGATGTGCAAGGCTGAATCGGGGCGAGACTGGATGATCAACTCCGGCGTCTTTCACTTCGACCACGAGAACGTGACCCCTCGGGGGCACGCGCTGTGCGCGGCCCTCTTCGCCACCTATCCCCTGGCGCTGAAGCTGGGCTACAGGCTGGCGGGTGAAAAATAGGCCTGCGGTTGCGGGCGCGACGGCGGCCAGGACGGGAAACCGCATAGCACGGCATCAGTGCGGCCGCACATAGCAAGAGATCGGAGCCGGCGGCACATGCGCGAGAAATGGAGACATCACCTCTTCCTCTTCCTGGTGTGCTGGATATGGGGCCTGGCCTTCATCGCCATGAAGGTGCTTTTGGACGAGGTCTCCTTTCTCACCCTGAACCTTGCCCGTTTCCTGTTCTCGTCGCTTTTCCTGCTGCCGCTGGTCGCCGCGTCCTGGCGCAACAGGCCGCGCATGAGCGTGGGGGAATGGACGCTGGTCTTCCTGGCGGGGACGGTCGCGGTCTACGGCTATCACCTCTCCATAACCTACGGCGAGACCATGGTGCCCGCGGGCACCGCGGGGCTGGTGGCCAACGTGACCCCGGTGTTCGCGGCGCTGCTCTCCCGCTTCATCCTCTACGAGAGCCTGGGAGTGTGGAAAGCGGCCGGTATCGCCATGGCCCTGGGCGGGGTGGCGGTGATAACGGTTTTCGGCGCCGGAGAGGGGCTGGGCGCCGGACGGGTGCGCGGGGTCCTCTTCATCCTGCTCGCCGCCTTCTCCTGGGCCGTGTACACGGTGCTCTTAAAACCCCTCGCCGAGGAGCACGGCGCCTTCTTCGTCAGCGCCTACGCCATCTTCCTCGGCACCGCCGCCCTGCTGCCGCTGGGGCTGGCTTGCGGGGACTGCGCGGAGGAGCTGAAGGCGATGTCGGCGGCCGGGTGGTGGTGGATGCTCTTCCTCAGCCTGGGCTGCACCGTGCTGGGTTACTTCCTATACGCCAAGGGGCTGGAGGGCCTGGGGGCCTCCCAGTCGGCGTTCTATATCTACCTCGTCGCGCCCATCGCCCTCTTCTGGGGATGGGCAATCCTCGGCGAGAAGCTGAACGCGGCCCTGCTGGGGGGGACCGTCCTGATCCTGGCGGGCCTGGTGTCGGTGGGCTGGGAGGAGAGGAAGGCCTACTCCGGCTCCGGCTCCTCGCCGTAGGAGCGCTGCGCCTCCGCGAGGGAGATCTCCTCGCAGCTCTCGCGGTAGCGCGGGGGCAGGGATTGGTAGAACTGATGGCCTATCCACAATATGGCGTCCTTCATGTCGTCGACCTCGCCCTTGACCACCGCCGGGACGCCCGCCACCATGCTGCGCGCCGGCACGCGCATGCCCGCCGTGACCACGGCGCCCGAGGCCACGATGGAGCCCTCCTCCAGGACGGCGCCGTCGTTCACCACCGCGTTCATCCCCACCAGCACGTGCCCCTCGATGCGGCAGCCATGCAGCACCGCCCCGTGGCCCACGTGGGAGGCGGGGCCCAGGAAGGTGGTCTCCTCGGGGCGGGCGTGGATGACCGCGTTGTCCTGCAGGTTAGAGCCCTCCATCATCACCACCGCCCCCCAGTCGCCGCGCATGACCGCGCCGGGGCCCACGTAGCAACCGTCCCCAACATAGACCCTGCCGATGATCACCGCCGAGGGGTCGACGTAGGCGGTGGGGGATATGCGGGGCATCCTGCCCTCGAAGATGTAGACCGGCATGACGTCCTCCTTGTCCTGTTGCTTATAAGAGATTCTACGCGATATGGATGATAAACGCGCCCGTCAGGGGAAAATGGCATAGAGGCCAGGAACTGCATGGACGTGCGTCCCTCTCCTGAGTGTGACGATGATGAGAGATCTGCAAGGAGGATGCTATGAGCGCCGGAAGGATAGTGCTGTTGGTATTCGGGACCCTTTTCATCCTGGCGTCACATGTCGCCGTGGCGGCGGGCGGAGGCGTCATCTGGGCGAGCCAGTACCACAAGGACAGCGAAGGGTTTCATGTCACAAACCCCATGGAGATCAGAAGCGTGACTCATGCCGTGATCTCCGACACCATCGAGATAGACAGGGGCGCTTCAGAGGCCCTGGACTGGTTGGGCATGGACAGGATAAAGGTGGTGGCCGAGAACGAAGACCCCGGCCAGCCCGTCTTCCTCGGCATCGCGTATGCGCGGGACGCAGACGCCTATCTCTCCGGCGTCGAGCACGAGGAGATCACGCGTCTCGAGGTGTTCAACTCGAGCTTCGATCTGAAGAGGCGGCCGGGAAGCACCCCGCCGGAGGCTCCCGGCGAGCAGGATTTCTGGCTGGAGGAATCCGAGGGCACCGGGGCCCAGGAGATCGTGCTCGATCTGGAAGAGGGGGAATATACCATCGTAGCCATGAACGCCGATGCCTCCGAGGGCATAGACATGGAGGCGGTTTTCGGCATCAAGTCCTCGGGCATCATCGTCATCATCGGCGTGGTATTTCTGGTCATCGCCGTGGTGCTGCTGGTTGGCGGCATAATCATGGTTGTGTTCGGCGCTAGGAGCCCCCGCCCCAAAGCGCCTCCCGCAGTGCCGCAACAGCCCTGATGCGAGGTTGGTTCTCAAGGCTCGATAATTGCGAGCAGCTGGGGAGGGGACGCAGTAAAGC
>CAYPZH010000014.1:12734-20017 GCA_964415205.1 uncultured Actinomycetota bacterium
CGCGAGGGAGTGCTAGAATGGATGGGTGCCTGGGAGGGGCCTGACGACAAAGGAGGACACCTTGCGCGCACTGGTCATGGGAGGAGGGCTGGCGGGGCTTTCCGCGGCGGTCCACCTGGTGGACAAAGGCTTCGAGGTCACCTTGCTGGAGGCGGAGAAGGAGCTGGGAGGCCGGGCCATGTCCTGGGTGGACGAAGACGGCGATACCGTGGACAACGCCTTGCACGTCTTCTTCCCGCACTACGTGAACATCCTGGATTTCTTCGAGAAAGTGGGCGCCGCCGACGTAATCCGCTGGACGGATACCCTGACCTTTATAGCGGAGGACGGGAACGCAGCCCACTTCAGCCCCCTCGGCCTGCCCGCCCCCCTGCACGGCCTGTCCCTGGCCGGGTTCAAACACATAACCCCCATTGACCTCCTGCGTTTCGGCCCCGCGGCCATGCGCGCCCTCTCCATGAGCGAGGCGGCGGTGGCCGCCTACGACCGCATGACGGTGGAGGATTTCCTGCACGGCTACGGGGTCTCCCAGCACCTCATCGACAACCTGCTGCGCGCCATGGTCAACGGCCTCACCTTCCTCGAGCCCTACGAGGTGTCGGCCAAGGCCGCGGCTTACTGGATACGCAACCTCGTCACCTCCGGGGAGGCGGTGAAGGTGGGCTTCGCCCGCGGCGGCCTGGGAGAGATATACGTGCGCAGGGCGGTGGACTACATAAAGGAGCGCGGCGGCAAGGTCCTGAGCGGGGTCGGGGTGAAATCCATCGGCGTGAAGAACAAGGCGGTGCTGAACGTCACCCCCAGCAAGGGGCGCAACATGCGCGCCGACGTCTACGTCTCAGCGCTGCCCTACGAGGTACTGCGGCGCGTGCTGCCGGAGGAGGTCTACCGCTACCAGTACTTCCGCAACCTGTGGCGCTTCGAGGAGGCGCCCTCGCTCTCGGCCATGGTATGGTTCGACCGCAAGGTGCTGGAGCTCGCGAACATAGCCACGGGGATGGGGACGGTCTTCAACTGGTTCGCCGACCTCACCCAGGTGGTCCCGGAGGCCTACCCGCGGGAGGGCTCGGTGCTGGAGCTGGTCATCACCCCCTGCGGTCACCTCAGGCCCTTGAGCGATGAGCGCATCCTGGAGTTGGTGGTCGCGGACATCCGCAGGCTCCTGCCGGGCGCCCGCAGCGCGGAGGTGCTGAAGTCGCGGCTGGTGCGCGAGCGGCAGGGCATCTTCGCCCAGCGCCCGCACATGGACCGCTACCGCCCCACCCAGAGGACGCCACTGGATAACCTCTACCTCTGCGGCGACTTCACCATGGCGGGCCATTCGGCGGGCATGGAGGGGGCGGTGGTGTCGGGCAAGCTGGCCACCTCCGCCGTATTGCTGGACAAGATGGGGGTGGTGGAGGACTACGTGCAGCACGCCCGCTTCTCGCACGGGCTCATCCCCCTGCTCAAGTACGGCCAACCCGCGCTGCTGGCGCTGCTGGGATTAAGGCTGCTGAAAAATAAGCTCTCTTGAGGGGTCAGGTCTTGGATTTTGGATTTTCGGTGCAGGCATGGATGCGCATAATACCTGGTGAGAGGGTCATCTTTTGTAATATTATTCCTATACATACCAGGGTATCCAAAATCCAAGACCTGACCCCTTAGGGGTGGTGGAGGATGGCGCGGACAAGGCCCATGGGGCCGGTCATCATCATGTCTCCCCCCGGGGAGGGATAGTAGACGTCAAGGCCGGTGCCCTCGAGCAGCTCGCGGTTGGGGCCGGTGACGGCGATGAGGTCCGGTTTCTCCACCCTTTGCAGGCCGCCGACGTAGAAGAGCCCGTGACCGGACTCCATGTACTCGTCCTCATCCCGCGCTTCGCCGCGCCAGAAGGAAGCGAGGTAGGTGGCGAAAGAGGCGGGCTCCAGCTTCTTAGTGTGGTGCTCGAAAACGGCGGCCACCTTGCCCGCGTGCATGAGGTAGGCCAGGGTATGGCCGTTGCCCGCGTTTATAAGCAGCAGGTCGCTGGCAGCGTGCTCGACCACGCGAATGTCTGCCAGGCATCCGGCCACCGCTGCCGGAGCGGTGTCCATGACCAGGATGGTCTCGCAGGGGAGCTGCCCGCGCAACCTCGCGGCGGCCGATGCCATGCGGGGGAAGGCCTCCGGGACCTCTCCCTCCAAGAAGGAGAGGGCTAGGGGATCGGGGTTTTCCTCCAGCCTGCGCCGCATGTGGGAGAGGCGGGCCTTGCGGTTGCTCTCTCCCGGGCTGTAGGACCCGTGGTCCTGCACCGCCACCGCGGCCGCGTCCAGTGAATCGAGGTCCTCACCCACAGACTCCAGGAGCGCCCTCAAGGGAGCGAGGTCGAGTTCGTCCGCCTCTATCCTCTCGCCGTCGAAGTCCGCAGGAGGAGCTTCGGTTACGCACACGCCCAGCGCGGCGACGTCGTCGAGGTTGTTGCGCACGGAATAGGCAGCGGCGGGGGTCATGAAAACGCGGTTGCCCGCCTCCAGGTGTCGCTTGACGGCGCGGGCGAACGAGCCACCGCCGATGGTATGGCCGCTTACGAAGAGGTCTCGGCCGGCCATGTCCCGGACGCGTGCGGCCAGCAGTGGGCTCGGGCTGGGAAGCACCATCTTCACGCAGTTCTCCAACTGCCGCTCCGAGTCGTAGAGCAGGATGTCCCGGGTCCCCGCCCCGATGTCCATGGCCAGTATCCTCATCCCAAGCCCCTTTTAGCGACCTCCCTCACGGCCACACCGCCGCCACGCGGCTATTATATGTGTTCGCCCCCGGTGGCTTCCAGCGGCGGGCTGCGGAACGCCGTGTACGGGCCGGTCTTCCGCCGCACGGCTCACATCGTATAAAAAAGGCGGGGATGTCCAGGCAAAAAGGCTCTTTTCAGGGATGACACCGGTGATAAAACAGCGGTCCTGCCGACGGTGCACCGTTCACCGCCGATTTGCTACCGCTCACCCCCTCAAATGCGCCGTTCACCCGGAAATAACGATAAATGTTCCCATGGATGCCGTTAAATAATCAGGACTCCTATTTGAAGGACGGGAGGGGGAAAGGTAAAGCGTCAGATATAAACTGCCGAGAATCTAGCTGAACGATGAATCCTATATGAAAACCATTTGACATAAGGTCGCAAGGAAGGGAGGTGGGAGAGGAAGAGCAAGGTGTGACCAGAAGGTTTAGATCTGAATCACGCAGCAAAGGAGGTGAATGTGAACATGGCGAAGAGAATACACAGGGAGGAGGGCTTCACCCTAATCGAGTTGATGATCGTTATTCTTATCATCGGTATCCTCGTAGGCATAGCGGTGCCCGTCTTCCTGGCCGCGCAGAGCAACGCCAAGTCAAAGTCCTGCCAGTCCAACCAGAGGAACTTCCTCAGCGCCGCGGACATCTTTGCATCGGAGCTTGAGAGGTATCCTCTCGCAGCCGATGTCGGCGGAGCAGCGGGATGGCCAGCATCTTTCTACGAGGGCGACCTGGATGCTCAGTCCGAACCGGCGTGCCCCAGTGCTCCTGACGGGGATGTGACGGTTACCTATGGTGCGACAAGCGAGGAGCGTCCCACTACTGCATGCTCGATCGCTGAGCACAACAGCTAAGTCTGTTAGGAGTGCATGGTTGGCAGAGGCCAAACGTTGAGAACGGAGGGAGGGGTAAAACCCTCCCTCCTTTCTCGTGCGCGCGTTCGTTAATCCCGTAAGAGGAAAAAGGCATATGGCCATGCTCCGGTCAATCTCGCGCATGGGCCTTCCGGCTGATCACCAACCAAGAAGCGGTGTTTGAAAAAGCCTTCCGCCCTGCAGGGCAATCGGCAGTATTTACGGCGATAACTGCACGCCGCTGTCTGTGCGTGAGCAAGCCTTGCCTGTGAAAAGGACCGCCACGGGCCCATATGATAGGCGCAATGAGCATAAACACGGACTGCCCCTCCCGGGCTGGGGGCCTCACCGGCTTCCCGTTCTCGGCATCAGACAACCAGCAGGTGGGCTCCATCTGAAGCCGCTTTCCTTTCGTCCGGCTGCGTGCGTCCAGCATCTGCTGGCTCAGAATAACCCGGTATATACGTCCCAGATGGCCTGGCCCCAGAAGAGGGCGGCAAGAGCGCCCGCAGCCAGGAAAGGCCCGAAGGGGATGCGGGACTTGCGCCCCTGTTTGCCCAGCGCCATCAGCACAACCCCCACCACGGCTCCCAGCGCGACGCCGATGAAGAACCCTACCAGCTCCGCTCTCCAGCCCAGTATGGCGCCGGTAAAGGCGGCGAGCTTGGCGTCGCCCATACCGAAGCCCTTGGGAAAGACCGCGGCGAACAGTGCCCAGGGCACGGCGATGACCGCCGCGCCGATGAGGCTGTCGGTGACGATGTGATAATCCCCGCGCACCAGGGCGACTATGCCCATGGCCGCAAGGGCGACTGGTATGGCTGTGTACATCACCTTGTTGGGTATGATCTGTCTTTCCAGGTCGATGGCGGAGACGATGACGAGCACCGTCACCATGAACAGGTAGGGGATGAGCTCGGCCGTCCATTGGAAACCCACCTTGGCGAAGACGGCGAAAAAGAGCAGGCCGCTCAAGAGTTCGACCAGGGGATAGCGCCAGGAGATAGGCTCACCGCAACGGCGGCAGCGGCGGCGCAGCAGGAAGAAGCTGAGCAGTGGGATGTTGTCGTACCAGGCTATGGTGCTGCCGCATGCGGGGCAGAAGGAGCGCGGCCCCCACAGCGACTTGCCCTCGGGGACGCGATAGATGGCTACGTTGTCGAAACTGCCCACCATCAGCCCGAAGATGAAGACCACCACGGAATAATAGACCTTGCCCGGCATCATGCCTCCGCCTCTACACGCCCTTCCGTTCCACGATAAGCTCACGCATCCGCCGCATCAGCGGCCCGTCCTCGCGCCAGGAGTAACAATTGCCGAGTATTTCCAGCTCCACAGCCTGCCTGCGCATGAAGTCCACCGCCTCGCTGCCCCCGCCAAGTCTCGAGACCACCAGCGCACCGCGTCCCTGCACGCTGGCATGGCCCAGGTTCGTCACCAGCACGGCCAGGTGCGTACAACCATCGGGCGAACCGACGACATCGCGCACCAACTGGGTGAATCCGGGCATGATGCGCTCGCCGACCAGGCTCTGCAGCGTCTCGAGCCCATGCCGGCAGTCAAGGTAGGGGACCTGGCGCATCTCTCCTTCGAGCGCATGGATGAGCCCGTCCTCGAGGCCTATCTCCGCTCTCACCTCGATGTCGTGGAGGAGCTCGCCCGACCTGGTATCGCGCAGGGTGCCCGTGATGGACATGCGGCCCTCGGCTCCCTCGCCGATCTCGAAGCATATCTCCCGTCTGAAAACACCCATACTAAATCCTCTGTCTGGTCCTGACGCCCTGCATCTACCGGTCATGGTGCGTGCTCCGGGACGTCGCCAGCCGGGCGCAAACCCGCGGGGCCGCCAGGGGCCTCCCGCCTGGGCCAGAAGCCGGCATCTATCTTCTATACGGCCTCATGCAGGCAATACTTGAGCGGCCTGCGCGGTACCGCGTCTGAGGTCGCCCGCTTCCGCCGCTTCCCGGGGCGGGGCTGTTCAGGCTTTCCCGGCCATCCAGGCCGTCACCCTCCCGTGAGATAATAGGGTAGAGCTTGCTTGTTGGCTATGTGAATAAGATTATATTATTGAGGATGAAAGTAAAGTATATTATAATCTTGTTAGGATTTGCGGCGGGATGGAGGAGAGAGACATGCAGATGCTCGAGCCCGATTACTGGAAAGGCAGGGGGAGGTACTCAAAGCAGGCCATCTCGCGAAAGATAGTGGACGAGAGACCTGTCTGCATGCCCGAAGGCCCGGACGCGGTGGCGGAGGAATAGTACGCCTGCATTCCCGTTACGTTTCTGTGGGCCCCCCAGCGGGCGCACGGCGCATGTACGCGTCCTTTCCCGCCTTCCTGCAGGGGAGCATAGGCGCTTCCGGCGCTGCAACGGGAACGTACGGCACCCGTGTTTTTTATCCCCAAACCGATCTGTTTTACGCCCGTGAATCGTTATGCATCCGTGTGGGGACAGGGACCGCGCCGCATGACCCATTCTTATGACCTCCTTAAGTATATCCCCATATCCGGCAACGCCTTGGCGCCGCAATCGCCACCGGGTGTATATTCTTCTCTGTGGACGGCGCGCGGAGGACGGCGCCGCTGGAAGAGCGGGAGGAAAGCTTGGAGAGATCGCGGGCGGAGGAGCCCCGCAGGAAAATCCTGGACGATGCCCTTGCGGAGATCGCCGTTATGGACCTCGCAGTGCAGGCGCGCAAAGGAGGTTTCGCCTGCATGGAGCGGGAGAAAGGCGGCTATCTGCTGGATATCCCCTCCTTCGGGGGGCGCATAGAGATATCCATGCCGGAGGGAAAGATGGCGGTGCCGCCGCTTACGGACAGCCTCTCCCTGCGCGTTCTGGCCTTGCGCTATGTCAAGCTCTCCAGCGGCGTGCCCAAAAGCGGGGAATGGGTCGCCTACCGCGACCTCCCCGGCGGGAGGTTCTACGCCGCCACCCTGGCGCCCACGGTGGAGCAGCCCCTGGCGCGCGTGCTAGGCGGGCGGCGGGGAGCGCTGCGGGACGCCTGCAGGGGACTGGGCGGGGAGGAAGCGGATTTCGGCGACGAGGCCTTCGTGTTCCACGCCTTCCCACGCGTGCCCCTGCTGCTGGTACACCATGCGGGCGGAGACGAGTTCCCGGCCGACTGCAGGGTACTCTTCGACCGCTGCTGCGCGAGTTACCTCAATACCGACGACCTCAAGGTGCTCGCCACCCAGCTCGCCGCCTATATCATCAAGGGTGCCGGCGGTGACGTGGACACGGAAAACCTCCTCTGGATGGTGGAGTGAAAAAAGGGTACAATAGCGCTGTCGGTAGGTTAATGGACATTAACCTATACCGTATGGTCAATTAAGCTCTTATATTTAACATACAGGCGCAGGTGATGTACCGGGGCACAGAGCCCGGCTTCAGGGGCCTTGACGGGGATTGTTGCCAGGTGATCCCAAGATCCTTATCATCGGGTGACACCCCGGGTCTCGTTGTGTGGGAGGGAGATATGATCAACGCCTTGAGCCCGTCTCTTGAGAAGGAGATAGAGGAGAAAAGCGGCGAGAAGGTGCGCCTCTGCTACCAGTGCGGCAAGTGCAGCACCGGGTGCCTCTTCGATTTCGCCATGGACGTCCTGCCGCACCAGGTGATGAAAATGGTGCAGTACGGGCAGAGGGAACGCCTGCTCTCCAGCCATACCATATGGTTA
>CAYPZH010000014.1:20027-27848 GCA_964415205.1 uncultured Actinomycetota bacterium
GCCGCCTGTGAGACCTGCACCGCGCGCTGCCCCAACGGCATCGACGTGGCACGGGTCATGGACACACTTCGCGCCATGGCCCTGAATGAGGGCGTCAAGCCGGCGGAGAAGAACATCCCCCTTTTCCATCGCTGTTTCCTGGGCAACATCCAGGCCACCGGGCGCATAAGCGAGCCTATCCTCATGGGTTCCTACAAGACCGTCTCTGGCGACCTGGCGAGCGATATCGGGCTGGCGTTGAAGATGCTCGCCAAGGGGAAGATCAAGCTCGTCCCCAGCCTGGTCAGGGAGCACGCAAAGATAAGGCGTATCTTCAAGGAGTCCAAGAGATGAGCTCTCGCATTGTTATTACGGCCGGTTTCGGGGCTGACCCCGCGTGCAGACGGCGCAGTCACCTCACCGAGGCGCGCCATGAAGGGGGTGAAACGAGATGAAGACCTACGGCTACTACCCCGGTTGCTCGCAGCTCTCCTCGGCGGAGGAGTACGGCGTGTCCGCCGTCGAGGTCTCCGAGGCGTTGGGCTTCCGCCTGGAGACGCTTCCCGACTGGAACTGCTGCGGGGCGTCATCGGCCCATATGACCAACCACCTGCTCTCGGTCTCCCTGCCCGGGCGTAACCTGGCCAAGGCCAGGGAGAAAGGGGGCGACCTGGTGGTGGTCTGCGCCGCCTGCTATCACAACCTGAAGAAGGCGCAGAAGAATATCCTGGAGGACGAGGGATTGGCGCGCCGCGTCGAGGGCATCGTGGGCGCCGACCCGCGCTACCGCGGCCGCATCGTGCATCTCCTGGACGTCATCGCCGAGGATATCGGCCTCGAGGCGCTCGAGGAGAAGGTGCGCCGGCCCCTGGAAGGGCTCAAGCCGGTATCCTACTACGGCTGCCTCATGGTGCGGCCGCGCGGCATGATAGAGAATGACGACCCCGACAACCCGCGCCTCATGGACGGCCTCATGACCGCCCTGGGTGCGGAGGTCATGCCCTGGTCCTACAAGACCGACTGCTGCGGCGGCAGCCTCTCCCTCACCCGCACCGACGTGGTGGTGAGGCTGGTCAACCGCCTCTTCGAGGCGGCGGAGGAGGCGGGCGCCAACTGCATCGTGGTCGCCTGCCCCATGTGCCTCGCCAACCTGGAGATGCGCCAGAGGGAGGGGAGGCTGAGCTTCAAGCTCGAGCACGACCTGCCGGTCTTCTTCTTCACCGAGATGCTGGGGCTGGCCCTGGGGCTGCACGGCGCCGGGGAGTGGTTCTCCCGCCACCTCATAGACCCCCACCCGCTGCTCTCCGGCGCGGGGCTGGTATAGGAGGCCGCATATGGTTGAGGACAAGGGCAACCCCAACAAGAACGGCGGAAAGAAAAAGCCGGCTACGGGCGCCCATAAGGACGCCGCAAAAGAAAGCCCGGTACCCCGCGGGAGCGGCGCGAAGAAGGCGGCAAGAAACCCGGGGGGGAGCGCCGCGAATAAGAGCGGCAGCCCCGGCCGCGGGGCTGAGGGCGGCGGAATGAAAAAGGAGGGGGCCGGCGCGAAGCGGGTATCCGAAGCGAAAAAGAAAGACGCGGCGGGACCGGTGGGCGCGGTGATGGTCGTCGGTGGAGGCGTGGGCGGCATCCAGGCCTCGCTGGAGCTGGCCAACCTGGGATACAAGGTCTACCTGGTGGATTCCTCGCCCTCCGTGGGCGGGTTCATGGGCATGCTGGACAAGACCTTCCCCACCAACGAGTGCTCCATGTGCATCCTCTCGCCCAAGATGGTGGAGGTGGCCTCCAACATCAACATAGAGGTCATCACCCTCGCGGACGTGCTCTCAGTGGAAGGGGAGCCGGGCGACCTCGAGGTCAGGCTGCGCGTCCGCCCGCGTTATGTGGATATAGACAAGTGCACGGGCTGCGGCGACTGTACCGCCAAGTGCCCGGTTAAGATACCCGACCCCTACAACGCCGGCCTCTCCACCACCCGCTGCATCCGCGTGCCCTTTCCCCAGGCGGTGCCGGGGGCGGCGGTCATAGACCCCGAGGTGTGCCGCTGGCTCACCAAGGAAAAATGTGGTAACTGTGTCAAGGTGTGCCAGGCCGGAGCCATCGATTTCAAGCAGAAGGATAGGGAGGAAGCCTTCAATGTGGGGATGGTCATCGCGGCCCCCGGGTACAAGCCCTTCGACGCATCGCGCAAGACGGAGTACGGCTACGGCGTGAACCAGAACGTGGTGACCAGCCTGGAGTTCGAGCGTATCCTGGGCGCCAACGGCCCCACCCAGGGGCACGTGGTCCGCCCTTCCGACGGCAAAGAGGTGAAAAAGCTCGCCTTCGTGCAGTGCGTGGGCTCGCGCGACACCACCGTGGGCAACGGCTACTGCTCCAGCGTGTGCTGCATGTACGCCACCAAGCAGGCCCTTATTGCCAGGGAGCACCTGCCCGGGATCGAGCCCACCATCTTCTTCATCGACATGCGCGCCTACGGCAAGGACTTCGAGAGATATTACACCGCGGCGGAATCGCGCCATGGCGTGCGCTACGTGCGCGGGCTCATCTCCGGCATGCGCGAGAAGCAGCGCACCAAGAACCTTCTGCTGCGCTATGCCGACGAGACGGGTTGCATGCGGGAGGAGGAGTTCGACCTGGTGGTATTGTCCGTCGGCCTGGAGGCGCCCAGCGGCCTCGAGGAAGGGCTGGGGCTGGAGGTCAACGAATACGGTTTCGCCGCGGCCGACCCTTACCTGCCGGTGCTCTCCTCGCGGCCGGGCGTGCTGGTCTGCGGGGCGGCCCAGGAGCCCAGGGACATCCCGGACACGGTCACCCAGGCCACGGCGGCGGCGGGCATCGCCTCGCAGGAGCTGCACGGGGCCAGGAACACCATGCTGACCCGGCGCGAGCACCCGCCCGAGAAGGACGTGAGCGGGGAGGAGCCCCGTGTGGGGGCGATCATCTGCCGCTGCGGCTCCAACATCGGCGGTTTCCTTGACGTGCCCAGCGTGGTGGAGTACGCGAAAAAACTCCCCGGGGTGGTCTTCGCGGAGGAGCGGCTCTACGCATGTTCCCAGGACGCCCAGGAGTGGATCCGCCAAGTGGTGGAGGAGCACGACCTCAACCGCCTCGTGGTCGCCTCGTGCACCCCCCGTACCCACCAGCCGCTCTTCCGCGAGACCCTGCGTTCGGCGGGGCTGAACAGGTACCTGTTCGAGATGGCCAACATCCGCGAGCACTGCTCGTGGGTGCACATGCGGGAACCGGAGAACGCTACGCGTAAGGCGCAGTACCTGGTGAAGATGGCGGTGGAGAAGGCGCGCAGGCTGGAGCCCCTGGCCGATGGGGAGAGCGACGTCGTCCCGCGCGGCCTGGTCATCGGGGGAGGAGTAGCGGGCATGAACGCCGCGCTGAACCTTGCCCGCTCCGGTTACCCGGTGTGGCTGGTGGAGAAGGAGAGCGAGCTCGGCGGCCTGGCGCGCAACATACACTTCGACTACAGGGGCGAGGACGTGCGCGCCTACCTGGAGCGGCTGATAAAAGATGTGGAGAGCGAGGAGCTGGTCACCGTGCTCAGCGGCCACGAGGTCGTGGACGTGGGCGGGTTCGTGGGGCAGTTCAAGACCCTGGTGCGCGACGGTGAAGGGAGGGAGACCCTGCTCGAGCACGGGGCGGTCATCGTGGCCACCGGCGGAGGGCAGTACCAGCCCGCTGAATACATGTACGGGGAAGACGCACGCGTGCTCACCCAGTGGGAGCTGGAGAAGCGCATCGCCGAGAAAGACCCCTCGCTCGAGGGGCTTGGGCGGGTGGTGATGATACAGTGCGTCGGTTCCCGCGAGGAGGAGCGGCCGTACTGTTCCAAGGTCTGCTGCACCGAGGCGGTGAAGAACGCCCTTGCCCTGAAGGAGTTGAACCCGCGGGCGGAGGTATTCGTGCTCTATCGCGACATCCGCACCTACGGTTTCCGCGAGGACGTCTACCGCAGGGCGCGCGAGGCGGGAGTGACCTTCCTGCGCTTCGACGACGGCGTGCGCCCCGACGTGCGCGGCGTCGCCGGTACCCTGCAGGTGAGGGTGGCCGACGCCAACCTGGGCGGGGAGACGGTGGTGCTCAACACCGACCTGCTGGTCCTCTCCGTGGGAGTGACCGCGAACCCGGACAACGCGGCTCTTGCCCCCATGCTCAAGGTGCCGCGCAACGCGGACGGTTTCTTCCTCGAGGCGCATATGAAACTTCGCCCGGTCGATTTCGCCACCGACGGCGTGTTCGTGTGCGGCCTGGCCCACGCCCCCAAGTCCATCGAGGAGTCGGTGTCCCAAGCGGCGGCGGCGGCGGCGCGCGCGGAGTCCGTGCTCTGCAGGGACAAGATAGTCACGGAGGGCGTGGTGGCGGTAGTGGACGCCGAGAAGTGCTCCGGCTGCGGCATCTGCGTAAAGCTCTGTCCCTTCGAGGCGGTCGCCTACGACGAGGAGAGGAAAGTGGCGGTGGTCAACACCTCCCTGTGCAAGGGGTGCGGTACCTGCACCGCCGCCTGCACGGCGGGTGCCAGCCGCCTGCAAGGCTTCCGCTCCGACCAGATATTCGAGCAGATCGAGGCGGCGGCGTCCGCCTGGCGGGGCTGAGGCGGGGAGGTGGCGATCATGGAGGAAGACAAGAAGAAGAACGGCGAGGACGAGGTGCGCATCCTGGCCTTCCTGTGCAACTGGTGCTCATACGCCGGGGCAGACCTGGCGGGCGTGTCGCGTTTCCAGTACCCGCCCAACGTCCTGGACGTGCGGGTGATGTGCACCGGCACCATCTCGCCTTACTTCGTCATCAAGGCCTTCCAGGAGGGCATGGACGGGGTGCTCATCGCCGGCTGCCATATCGGCGACTGCCACTACCTCAAGGGCAATTACATGACCGCCAAGCGCTTCGGGGTGCTGCGCGAGGCCCTCAAGTTCCTGGGGCTAGAGGAGGGCAGGCTGCGCCTGGAGTGGGTGTCTGCAGCGGAGGGCGAGAAGTACGCCGACGTCATCCGCTCCTTCACCGCGGAGGTAAAGGCCCTGGGGCCCTCGCCCCTGCGCAAGGCGAAGGCGGGGGTGGGAGCATGAGCGGCCTGGAGAGAAAAGCCGCGAACGCCCCAGTCGGCGGCCGCTTTCGGGCGGGCATCGCGAGTCTCGGGCGGGACCCTGAAGGTTGCCGCACTGGGTCCGCCGCGTTCACTCCACTCGCAATGAAGTTTATTGCGGGAAAGCGTCTGAAGGGGGTGGGGGCATGAGCGCCCTCGCGGATATCGTCAGGGACAAGCTGCGGGACGGCGCGGATGCCTTCCTCTGCCTGAAGAACCAGGAGGGGACGGTGCTGCCGGCGCTCATCTCAGATGCCGATTCCCCGGACCTGGAGCTGGTGGAGGTCGGCGAATCCCGCTATCCCCTGGGCAAGATCCTCATAGACCTGCTCAAGGAGCACCCGGACAAGAGGTTCGCAGTGCTGGTGCGTGGGTGCGACGAGCGCGCGCTCATCGAGCTCTCCAAGCTGGAGCAGGTGGACCTGGAACGCCTGGTCATGGTGGGGGTCGCCTGTTCGGCGGAGGAGGCCGAGAGGTGCGGGTGCCCCCGTCCCTACCCGAGCGATATCGCCCTGGGCGAGAAAGTGGAGGCGAAGCCGGGGCGCGAGGTAATCGACGAAGTTGAAGCCCTCTCGGATACGGAGCGCATGCAATGGTGGAGGGAGCAGTTCTCGCGCTGCATCAAGTGCTACGGCTGCCGCAACATCTGCCCCATGTGCTTCTGCAAGGAATGCGCCCTGGAGGACCCCCACCTGGTGGAGCCGGGGGTCATCCCGCCTGAGTTCCCGTCTTTCCACATCATCCGCGCCCTGGACATGGCCGGGAGGTGCATCGACTGCGGCCTGTGCGAGGAGGCGTGCCCGGCAAACATCCCGCTGCGCAGCCTCTACCGCAAGATGCAGGACATCATGGAGGACAAGCTGGAATACCGGGCAGGGGAGGACGCGGAGCGCAAAAACCCTCTCAGTTTCCTGGGCAGCGAGCAGGATATCGAGAAGTTGGAGGAGTAAGGGTATGGCCGAGAACGGGAAGGACCTGGACTGGCGGCTCGTTCCCTCGACCTGCGCATATTGCGGCACGGGGTGCGGTGTCCTGCTGGAGGTGACGGGAGGGCGCCTGACCGGCACCCTGCCCCAGAAAGACCACCCCGTCTCCCGGGGCGCCCTGTGCATCAAGGGCTGGTCGCTGCACGAGTTCGTGCACTCAGAGCGGCGTCTCACCGCACCCATGGTGCGCAACCAGGACGGCGTATTGGTGGAGACGGACTGGGAGACCGCCTTGCAGGCGGTGGCGGATGGCCTGGCGGCGGCGCGCGACGAACACGGCCCCGACTCCGCGGGTTTTTTCGCCTCGGCGCGCTGCACCAACGAGGAGAACTACCTGCTGCAGAAACTGGCGCGGGCGGTGGTCGGGACCAATAACGTCGACCATTGCGCCCGCCTGTGTCACGCCTCCACCGTGGCCGGCCTGGCGACCGCCTTCGGCAGCGGCGCCATGACCAACTCCATTGACGACCTGGCAGATGCGGAGGTCATCCTGGTGGTGGGCTCGAACACCACCGAGCAGCACCCCATCATCGGCGAGAGGATACTGGCGGCCGCGCGCGGAGGCGCGAAGCTCATCGTCATCGACCCGCGCTCCATCCACCTCAGCGGTTTCGCCGACATATACCTGAGGCCCAGGCCGGGGAGCGACGTGGCCTTTATTAACGGCATGATCAACGCGGTGGTCTCCGAGGGGCTGGAGGACTCCGGGTTCATCGCGGCGCGCACCGAGGGATTCGAGGACCTGAAGAAGGCGGTGGCTGGATTCACTCCGCAGAAGGTGGAGGAGATATCCGGCATACCCGCCGAAGACCTGGTGGCGGCGGCACGCCTTTACGCCGGGGCGGAGAGGGCTTGCATAGTCTACTGCATGGGCATAACCCAGCACACCACCGGCACCGACAACGTGCTCTCACTGGCCAGTCTGGCCATGCTCACCGGAAACATAGGGAAGCCGGGTACGGGCGTGAACCCCTTGCGCGGCCAGAACAACGTGCAGGGTGCGTGCGACCTGGGAGGGCTCCCCAACGTGTATCCCGCCTACCAGAAGGTCGACGACGAGGAGGTGGCGAGGAAGTTCGAGGAGGCCTGGGGCGTGCAGGGGCTGCCCAGGCAGCCCGGCCTCACCATCACCGAGATGATAGGGAAGGCGGCGGCGGGCGAGCTGAGGGCGCTTTTCATCATGGGGGAGAACCCCATGGTATCGGACCCGGACATAAACCACGTGCGCGAGGCCCTGGAGAGGCTGGGATTCCTGGCGGTGGCGGACATCATGGAGAACGAGACCATGCAGTTCGCCGACGTAGTGCTGCCTGCGGCTTCCTTCGCGGAGAAGGACGGCACCTTCACCAACACCGAGCGCAGGGTGCAGAGGATACGCAAGGCGGTCGAGCCGGTGGGCGAGTCCCTGGCGGACTGGGAGATAGTATGCGCGCTGGGGAAGAAGATGGGCGCCGCCGGGTTCGATTTCTCCTCGCCGCAGGAGGTCTTCGAGGAGATGAGGAAGGTCACCCCCTCGTATGCGGGCATGACCTACGAGCGCCTGGGCACACGGGGGCTGCAGTGGCCCTGCCCCTCCGAAGAGCACCCCGGCACATCCGTCCTGCACGTAGAGAGCTTCCCCATCGGCAGGGGCAGGTTCACCCCGTGCGATTTCCGCGAGCCCGCCGAGACGCCGGACACGGAGTACCCGCTGGTCCTTACCACCGGGCGCCTGCTCTTCCACTACCACACCGGGACCATGACGCGGCGCTCGCCCTCCCT
>CAYPZH010000015.1:0-18349 GCA_964415205.1 uncultured Actinomycetota bacterium
GGATTTCGACCTGACCGCAGCGGAACGGAACGCTATAGTGCAGGCTATACGCAACCACGAGGCCTTCAAGCCCTCCGTACCCCTCGACGACCCCTCGCTGCAGCTAATCTCTGATGCGCTCTACGACGCCGATAAGTTCCGCTGGGGACCCGACAACTTCACGGAGACGGTATGGATGATGGTGGCCCCCTTCAAGGTGCCCATAGCATCGCTGCTGGGGCACTTTGAAACCAGCCTGGAAGGGATAGGGAGGATCAAGGACACTTTCCGCACCCCCACGGGGCGGGAATACGGCCCGGACTTCATCGCCAAGGGCTTGCTCATCGGCGACAGGCTCTACGATGAACTGGCCAGGGTGTATGTGGACGATGAGGGGCGGCGGCAGGACGTTGACCGCGACCCCCCGGCGGGGCCGCGGTAAGCAGAGGATACGGGACGCCGCGGCGCACGGCCTCCGCCGCTCAGCCGCGGGCGGGCGACATGCAGGAAACGGCCCGGGCTGACGCGCCGGGAAAGGAACCGGCCGGGCTTCCGCCGAGTAGACCTGGGAGGATGAGCGACATGTTCGGCAGCATAGACGAAGTAAAGAGCAGGCTCGCGGAGCAGGACTACATCTGCAGCGGGGAGATAGCCACGGTCATCTTTCTCGCGGAGAAGCTGGAGAAACCGGTGCTGGTGGAGGGGCCCGCGGGCGTGGGCAAGACCGACCTGGGCAAGGTGACCGCCGCGGCTCTGGGCCGCGAGTTCATCCGCCTGCAGTGTTACGAAGGCCTGGACGAGGCCAAGTCCCTCTACGAGTGGGAATATTCCAAGCAGCTCCTCTACACTCAGATCCTCAAGGACGTGCTGGCCGAGGAGCTGGCGGGCGCCCGGGATCTCTCCGAGGCGGTCGACCGCGTGGCGCGCCAGGACGAGGTCTTCTTCTCGCAGAAGTTCATCGTGCCCCGCCCCCTGCTCAAGGCCATCACCTCCGAGAAGCCCGCCCTCATCCTCATCGACGAGGTGGACAAATCTGACCCGGAGTTCGAGGCGTTCCTTTTGGAGATACTCTCCGATTTCCAGGTGAGCATCCCCGAGCTGGACACTCTCAAGGCCAGGCACATCCCCATGGTCGTGCTCACCAGCAACAATGCCCGCGAGCTCAGCGACGCGCTGAAGCGGCGCTGCCTGCACCTGTACATCGACTTCCCCGCCTGGGAGCAGGAGCTGGAGATCGTGCGCCTGAAGGTGCCCGGCATCAGCGAGGCCCTGGCGGAACAGGTGGTGAAGGCGGTGCAGCGCCTGCGCAAGCTGGATATCAAGAAGACCCCGGGCATCAGCGAGACCCTGGACTGGGCCCGCGCCCTGGTGGTCCTGGGGGCCGACACCCTCGGCCACGAGCTGGTGCGCGACACCCTGAACATCATCCTCAAGTACGAGAAGGACATCCAGAAGGCAAAGGAGAACCTGCGCCAGATAGCGGAGGGCTGAGCGGGGGCCTTTCGCCCGCGCGCGGAGACGCCGGCCTCGGCCGGAAATGTCCTTTGTGCCTCCGGGAGTCCACAGGCCGGAGAGGAGCGTTGTGGAGGGCAGGATCCTCGATTTCATCAAGGGGCTGCGGGGGCGGGGCGTCTCCGTCTCCACCGCCGAGAGCATCGATGCCCTGGGCGCGGTGGCGGCGGTGGGCCTGGAGGATCCGGAGCTGTTCAAGGCCGCCCTGAAGGCGGCGACGATAAAGCGCAACCGGGATATCCCCATCTTCGAGGAGCTCTTCCCCCTCTACTTCTACGGCCTGGAGAGCGGCACGGATACCGACGACCTCGGAGAAGAACTCCTCGAGCGCCTGGAGGAGAGCCTGCGCGAGATGGCGCAGGGCGGCGATCTGGACTCCATGTTCCCCATGGTGCTCATGGGACAGAGCGGGGAATGGGAATCCTTCATCCGCATGGCCGCGGGCGAGGTAGGCACGGCGCATCTAGCCACCCGCATGCAGGTGGGCATGTACACACGGCGCATCTTCGACGTCTTTGACTGGGAGAAGATGGAAGAGCTCCTGGGCGAGCTGGTGGAGCGGCTGCGTGAGGAAGGGTGGAGCGAAGAGGAACTGCAGAGGGTGGAGGAGGTCTTCGCCGCCAACCGCGACGCCCTGCGCAAGCAGGTGCGACGTTACGTGGGGAGGGAGCAGGCGCGCAACGCCGACAGGGTCCCGAGCGCGGAGAGGGTGGAGAGGCTGATGAACCGGCCCCTCTCCGGGCTGGACGAGATAGAACTGCAGCAGATGCGCAAGGCGGTGGACATCCTGGCGCGCAAGCTGCGCAACAAGATCAACCTGCGCGAGAAACAGCGCAAGCGCGGCAAGCTGGACGTCAAGGCCACCCTGCGCAGGAACATGCAGCACGGCGGGGTCCCCTTCGAGCTCAAGCTGAAGCACAAAAGGATGGAGAAAGCCGAGCTCATGGTGCTGTGCGACATCTCGTCATCGGTGGCCCGCGTCTCCCAGTTCATGCTGCAGTTCGTGTATACCATCCAGGACTGCCTGGCCAAGGTGCGCAGCTTCGTCTTCGTGGACGACCTCGGCGAGGTGACGGACTTTTTCCGCGACGAGGACATCCAGAAGGGGATACGCCGCGCCCTCACCGACGCGGACATCTCCTATAACGCCCGCAGCGATTTCGGTGAGGTCTTCCGCACCTTCAGCGAGCGCCACCTGCAGGACGTGGGATACCGCACCTACATCATGATCATCGGGGACGCCCGCAACAACTACAACGACCCCGGCCTCCACGCGCTGGAGATGATAAGGGACCGCGCCAAGGGCATCATCTGGCTCAACCCCGAGACCAGGCCTTTCTGGGACACCGGCGACAGCGTGATGGGCGAATACGCCCCCTTCTGCAAGGAGGCGCGGGTGTGCCGCACCCTCAAGGACCTGGAGGACACGGTAAGCTCCCTGCTGCTCTAGGTTTTCCGGCCTGGGCAACCCTATTGTTTGACCCACCTGTTCCCGTATTCGTCCACCAGGTCCTGGCCCTCCAGCGTGGCCGACATGTAGTAGTCTCCCATGGACTTGAAGGTTATGGTGTCGCCCTCCACGTAATAGGACCCCATGGCCACGGGCTGCCCAAAGTATTCGTCCTTTATCACGTAGGTGCTGTCCGAGGTGACCTCCAGGGTCTCATCGAGCCCCATAGTCTCGTCCGCGTGGACATATTTGCCGCTGATGGGCGAGCTCGAGCCGCAGGCGAGGACGGCAAGCGGAGTGGCGGCGAGCAGCAGGACCAGGAGCACCACGAGGGCACGACGGTTTTCGCACATGGCCGGAGCGCCTCCTTTCCCGGACATGACCGATGCTTTTCACCATGGTTTTCCCCGGCGGGCGTGGCAAATCCTGCCGATGTACTGACGCAGAACAGGGCGGGAGCCGGGCAAACGTTTATAATCGGGTCTGTAATGCTATAACATATATAACTGTAACTGAGTCCGGCAGAAGCGGTGGAGGATGGCATGGAAGACAAGGTGTACGACGTCATCGTGGTGGGCGGCGGCCCGGCGGGCCTCACCGCCGGGCTATACCTGGCGCGCGCCCGCATGGACGCGGTGCTCATAGAGGCGCAGCTCACCGGTGGCGCCCCCGCCCTCACCGAGAAGATAGAGAACTACCCCGGGTTCCCCGAGCCCATCTCCGGCTTCGAGCTGGTGGACCGCATGCGCCGCCAGGCGGAGGGTTTCGGGCTGAACATCATACCCTTCAACCCCCTGGAAGGCCTGCGCGACGAGGGTGATGTGAAGGTCCTCTTGACCGCCGAGGGCGAGATGAAGGCCCGCGCGGCGGTGCTGGCCGTGGGTATGCGCCCGGCCACCCTCGGGGTGCCGGGCGAGGAAGAGTTCCACGGCAAGGGTGTCTCCTACTGCGCCACCTGTGACGGCGCCTTTTTCAAGGACGCGCCGGTGGCGGTGGTGGGCGGCGGCAACGCGGCGGTGGAGGAGGCCCTTTTCCTCACCCGTTTCGCCAGCAAGGTGACCATCGTGCACCGTCGGGACCGCCTGCGGGCCGGCGGGGTTTTGGAGGAGCGCGCTCTCTCCCACCCCAAGCTGGATTTCAAGTGGAAGAAGACGGTGAAGGAGATCCGGGGGGAGCAGAAGGTGACCGGGCTGCTTTTAACGGATGTGGAGGACGGAAGCGAGGAAGAGCTGGCCGTGGACGGGGTGTTCCTCTACGTGGGAAACCTCCCCAACACCGACGGGCTCAAGGGGACCATAGACCTGGACGAAAAGGGGTTCATCCTCGCCGACGACTCCCTCGAGACCAGCGTCAAGGGGGTCTTCGCGGCGGGGGACGTGCGCTCAGGCGCGGTATGGCAGGTGGCCGCCGCGGTGGGTGACGGCGTGAGGGCCGCTTTGAGGGCTCAGTTCCACGTGGAGAGCCTTAAGGGAACGGCATATATATAGGAAAGGTACGGGCAGGATATAGGGCGCGTAGCGAAGGACGGAGGTGGGGCGGGAAAGATGAGCGCCGGATGGACCGGCCTTATTAAGAGAGCAACTGCGGCGCAGCGCGCTGCGGGGGACGGAAGACACGCAATCACTGGGAGGTGTAACACATGGCAGGCAGGATAGTGGAATTGAACGACGGCAATTTCGAGCAGGAGGTGCTCAAGAGCGAGGTTCCGGCCCTGGTGGATTTCTGGGCCCCGTGGTGCGGGCCTTGCCAGATGATGGGGCCCATACTGGAGGAGGCCGCCGCCGAATGGGAGGGCAAGATCAAGGTGTGCAAGCTGAATGTCGATGAGGCCATGGGGGTGGCGCGAGACTACCAGATCCAGTCTATCCCCACCATGATCCTGTTCGACAAGGGCACGGCAGCCAAGAAGATAATCGGCGCCAGGCCCAAGCAGGCCTTCGCGGAGGAATTCGCTTCCTGGCTCTAACGGGGGAGAGGGATATATGAAGATCGCCGTTATCGACGGCATGGGCGGTTCCATAGGCCATCAGTTGATACTGGAATTGAGGAAGAGCCTCCCCGAGGATACGGAGATCATCGCCTTAGGGGCCAACGCCATCGCCACCGGAAACATGATGAAGGCACGGGCCAACCGTGGGGCAACAGGCGAGAACGCGGTGCGCGTGTGCATAGGGGAGGCGGACGTCATCATGGGTAGCATCTCCATCCTGGTGCCCAACTCCATGATGGGGGAGCTGACCCCGGAGATGGCCACGGCCATCGCCTCTGCCCCAGGACGCAAGGTGCTCCTGCCCCTTACCCACCCGCGCATAGAGATCATGGGCACCAGCGATATCCCGCTGCCCAAGCTTATCGAGCAGGCAGTGGAGCTGGTGCGGGAGATAGAAGAACGGAAAGGAGGCGGCGATGTGTGAGGCCGTGGTCTTTCTGGACAGGGAAGGCGAGCTGGAAAAGATCATGGACGACGTGGTGGAGCTGAAGCCGGAGGAGGGCAAGCTCCTGCTGGTGGACGTCTTCGGTGAGCAGAAACTGGTGTCCGCGAGGATAAGCCGCGTGGAACTCATGGACCACCGCGTCATCCTGCGCGAGAGCGGATCGTAAGTAGCGGGCTGGACTTTCAGGAAGGGGGAATGTGATGGTCGCAGTATCTTTGCTCAAGGACGTGATCGTCTACGAATCGGAGGAGCTATCCGGCGGGGCCGTGGCTGGGATCGTCATCGCCAGCCTGCTGTTCGCGGTCCTGATCTACGTCCTCACCTCGTGGCTGCTCTACCGCATCGGCAAGAGGTTGGGCTACGAGCACAGCTGGTATGCCTGGGTGCCTATCCTCAACTACTGGATGATAACCGAGCTGGGGGGGAAGGATCTCACTTGGTTTATCATCATGATCGTATTCAGCTTCTGTTGCGGCCTGGTCACCATGGTTATGATGATCATGTTGTTCATGGAGATCGCGGAGAGGTGCGGCGAGGAGCGCTGGTACGGCATCCTCATGATCATCCCCATAGTCAACTGGATCATCATGTACAAACTGGGTAGCGGGCCGGCGGTGCCGCCCCGGCCCCCCGCGTCGGGTTCTCCGGGGCAGTACGGCGCGCCGCCGCTGGCTCCCCCGCCCACCTATACGCAACCCCCGCAGCAGCCGCCCACCTATACGCCGCCCCCGCCGCCCCCGCCCCCGCCGCCGCAGCAGTAAAGCGGCATCCGCAAGCAAACAACCCCCGCCGGGAAGATCCGGCGGGGGTTTCCTCCATTGCTTTCAGCCGGTCGAAGCTATGGCCGCTTTCTTCGCGCCGGGGAGGTCCAGCTCCCACTTGCCGCAGCGCCCGCCCCAGCGGGCGAGGACATCCCCCTCGACCATTATCTTCACGATCTCGCAGTTGTTGGAACAGCCGTTGCAGTTGAAGCTGGAGGTGCGGTACTCGATCTCGGTGACGCGGAAGCCCTTGAAGTTGGTGGCCCGCGGGCCCAGCTCCTGCGCGAGCAGAGCAGCGCCGATGGCCCCCATAACGGCGAAATGCTCGGGGACGACCACCTCAGTCTTGAGGGCTTCCTCGAAGGCGCGCTTCATGCCCACGTTAGCCGCCACCCCACCCTGAAAGACCACGGGCGCCTCGATGGTCTTGCCCTTGGCCAGATTATTGAGGAAGTTGCGCACCAGGGCCTCGCACAGGCCCAGGATGATGCTGTCGATGGGATGTCCCACCTGCTGTTTGTGGATCATGTCCGACTCGGCGAAGACGGAACAGCGCCCGGCTATCTGAACCCCGCTATCCGCGCGCAGCGCGTAGTCCCCGAAGTCCTCGATGGGGATATCCAGGCGGGCGGCTTGGTGGTCGAGGAAGGAGCCGGTTCCAGCGGCGCACACGGTGTTCATGGCGAAGTCCACCACGATGCCGTCCTGCAGGATGATGATCTTGGAGTCCTGGCCGCCTATCTCCAACACCGTGCGCACCTCGGGCACCACGTGCAGGGCGGCCACGGCGTGCGCGGTGATCTCGTTTTTCACGATGTCCGCGCCCACGATGATGCCGCTGAGGTGGCGGGCGCTGCCGGTGGTCCCCGCACCTAGCACCTCCACGCCGGGCGGGAGCTGGGCCCCCAGCTCGCGCAGTCCCTCCTGGACGGCGCGTATGGGCTGCCCCATGGTGCGCAGGTTTACGGAGGCCGCGACCTCGCCGTTCTCCAGCAGCAGCACCAGGTTGGTGCTCACCGAGCCCACGTCCACTCCGAGATATCCCCTCAAGCTCTCCTCCTCGCCGTTGCCTGCTCGGTACGATAATGCATTACATTGTATTTCCCCCCGCTCCCGCGGGCAAACAAGGCGCGCTTACCGCCCTGTTCGACCTCGATCCGGGGCGCGCGCGGAGCGGATAAAGGATGCCCCGATGGGGAACGACATCCACAAAAGACCCAGCAGGAAAGCCCCCAGGGCGGCGGGCGCGGTCAGCTTCCCCGCCTCTTCAACCACGTAGAAGGCATAGACGGCCAGGGGTACGTAGAGGAAAACGGCGGTGACAGAGCCCGGGGAGTAACGCCTCACGATGGCCATGGGCACCAGGTGCATGGTGGTGTTGATGAGGAAAAGGACCGCGATGGAGAGGCTGAAAAAGGGCTGGTTCAACCCCGCCAGCGCCCCCGCTACGCAGAGCAGGATGAAGATGATATTGACCACGATAAAGGCTGCCATGTCTATCCCGGCCGCGAAACGCCGTGTGATGCGCAGGTCGAGACCGCGCGTGAAATCGAGCCAGCCGAAAATCCACTCCTCGGCTACGTGCATCACCGCCGCTCCCGCCAAGGCCCAGAACACCCAGTGCATCTATGCATCCCACCTTTCTCCAATGGGGTCAGGTCTTGTATTTTGGATACCCCGGTATGCGAAGGCGGTTTTCTGCATCTTCCCAGTTGGCACCAGCACTTCTATCACCGAACGGCGGCTTTGCATGCAAAACACAAGACCTGACCCCATTTTACCAGGGAACGATGAGGTTAAGTCGTCCGTCGCCGCGTGCATCGCCGCCGGGAGGAGAACGGCGTTCACGAGCGTGGCCGGATCATATAGAACGGCATGAAAAAAGGGGTTTCTGGGTATATATAGCGGTGCAAGCATTCGCGGTGGTTCCGGGGTCCGGCACAGTCAAAGGGGGAGGCATGGGGGAGAGAGCGGTGGTCATCGGTTCGGGGGTCGGTGGCAGCGGCAGCGCGGCCCTGCTGGCGAAAGCGGGTTACGACGTCACCCTCCTGGAGGGGCAGTCCTTCGCGGGGGGCAGGTGCGCCTCCCTGGAGAAGGAGGGGTTCCGCTACGATTTCGGGGTGCACATGTTCAGCCGCGGGGAGAAGGGCCCCCTGGGAGAGATAAACCGCAGGACCGGCGGAGACCTGCGCTGGGTCACCCACGACTGGCCCTGCCACATCATGGGCAGGATGGAGTTCGATTTCCCCCTGGACATCAACTCCCTGCTGCGCCAGTTCTACCTCGCGCGCAAACTGGGAGTAAAGCCGAGGAACTACCCGGGGGCTTTCCGGCTCTTCCTCAACCTCATGGGGGGCAGGGGGGTGGAGGAGAACGACGGCGTGGCCCTGCAGGACTACGTCTCGCGCTTCACCGACGACGAGACAATCCACCTCTTCGTGAACTGCGTCTCCCAGCTCTACTTCGCCCAGTCCTACCAGGAATCTTCCGCGGGCGAGTTCCTATGGTGCTTCTCCAGCATGTTCAAGGGGGCGAGCTTCGGCTACCCGGTGGGGAGTGGCGGCAACATCCCGGGGTCCTACGTGCGGAGCCTGGACCGCCTGGGGGGCGATGCCCGCTTCGAGGAGGAGGCGGCGCGCATCCTGGTCGAGGGGGGCCGGGTGACGGGAGTGGAGACGGACAAGGGGACCTACCCCGCCGACCTGGTGGTCTCCAACGTCGGCTTGCGCAACACCGCCTACCTGGCGGGGAAGGAGAACTTCCCCGAGGACTATATGGAGAAGGCCGAGGGCTTCAAGGACTCCAACGCCTACGTGACCATCAAGTATGCCCTGGACCACGAGGTCGTGCCGTACCCGGTGGTCTTCTACATGCCCCACGTGGCGCCGGAGAAGGTCTTCGACTACATCGCAAAGGGAGAGCCGCCGGAGGAGCCCTACATCTTCATGCCCGTCCCCACCAACCACGACCCTTCCCTGGCCCCGGCGGGGAAGCAGCTGGTGATCGCGGGGACGGCGGCGCCCGCCGGCGCCTCGGACGAGCTGTGCAGCGCCATCCTGGACCGGGTGCACGCGCAGGTGTGCGAGATCTTCCCCGACCTGGAGGGGGCCATGCTGTGGGAGGCGCGCTCCACCGGCGCCGACGTGCGCGAGATGACCGGGCACCGCGCGGGAGAGTGCATCGGCCTGGCGCAGGTGCCGGGGCAGGTGGGAAAAGACCGGCCCGGGCACGCCACCCCGGTACAGGGTCTGTACCTGGTGGGCGCGGACGCGGGGGCGCGCGGTATCGGCACCGAGATGGCGGCGGGAAGCGCCCTGGCCCTGGCCGACCTGCTTTCGTGAAGGGGGTCAGGTCTTGGATTTTGGATGCGATATTGTCAGGCAAACGTAAAACCGCGTGTGCCAACTGGGAAAACAGGAGAGAGGGTCTTAACATACCGGGGTATCCAAAACCCAAGACCTGACCCCTTAGGTCAGTTCGTCGATGTCGAGGGGGATGCCCTTTCTCTCGTCGCGTACCAGGCTCACGGCTTCCTGCTCGCACCTGTCCACGCACAGTCCGCATCCCATGCAGGCCTCGAAGATGACCACCGCCTTGTCCTCGCCGTCGAGTTTGATCGCCTCGAAGGGGCACGACTTCACGCAGGTGCCGCACCCGATACACAGGGAACGGTCTACCTCAGCGCGGAAACCCGAGGCGACGGCTATGCCGGGCGGGTCGTCCACCCGCAGCATCGCGGCGAGGCGGGCGGCCTCGAGGGCGTCGCAGGTGTAGGGGCCGCAGTTGCAGATGGAGAAGAAGCGGTCACCAGCCGCGTCCTTGAACCAGGCGGTGGGGATGCTTCCGCGTTTCCTCTCCCGTTCCATGATGGCGATGGCCTCCTCGGCGCTGATCCTGCGCGCGTGCAGCCTTCCGGCGCCGTGCTCCAGCCAGAAGCTGGCCACCGGCTCGCCGACCGCGAAACATACGTTGAGGTCCTCGGGGTCGGTGATGCCTCGCTCCTTCCTGCAGGCGCAGTCCATGACCACGATGTGCTGCGGCTGCTCCAGGATGATGCGGTGGGCGTGGGGATAGGGGACCACCCGGGAACTGGTCGCCGGGTCCACCACCACATCCCGCTCCAGGGTCAGGAGCTTGCGCGCCTGTTCGTCGGTGAGCACCTTGCAGTGGTAGCGGTTGAAGAAGAAGTCGAAGATGAAGCGCCCGCGCGGCAGCAGGCGCACGTATCTCCTGGCTATGTTCATCAAAGTCCAGATGTATCGGTCGATATTGGTGAAGTAGATGTAGCAGTGGACGGAGCGGTCCACCCTCCAGCCGTTCATGTTGAAAAGCCGCCTGGTGGAATCCTTCATATGCAGCCCCCTGTTGCAGCCGTGCTCACGACTTGTTCTGGACTGGTTCCTGCCATGTTCGCGGTGGCGAAGCGGCATGGAGCTTATGCAACGCAGCCCTCCCGGAGGGACAGCCCCCCTATCCTTCCGCCGTGGCCTCCGCCGCCGGTTCCTTCTTGCGTTTCTTCTGTGCCTTCTTCCTCGCCACCACCTGGTCCACGAAGGTCTTCACCTCTTCCTGGAACATCTCCATGGGCGTATGCCTCTTGTCGAAGACGTCTCCGTTGAGCATGAGGGTGGGCAAGCCGGCCCTCTTCATCATCTCCCGCCGGAAGAAAGCCGCCGTGCCCAGGGTGTGCTTGCAGGCGTGGACGCCTCCGAAGATACAGGCGTCCGCCCCCAGGTCCTGCGCCGCCCAGACGATGTCATCAAGCCAGCGCATGGAGATGGACTCTCCTCCCATCTGCCGGGTCATGGGGTAGTCGAAGGCGATATCCGCCATCCCTTCCAGCATGCTCTCTTTGGAGGAGAAGTCCATATCCGGGAAGTAATGGATGGCCAGGATATCCCCGAGGAGGGTTATGCCCTCCTTCTCCATCCAGGTGAAGTAGCCGGAGAAGTCGAAGAGCCAGTAGATGTAGGTTATATACACCCGTGCCAGTTCCTCGGGGGCGGTATACTCGCCCTTGCGCAGCCGCTCCTTTGACATGTCCACCATCTTCTGCATCACGTCCACTGCTTCCTGGCGGCCCCACAGCTGGCTGCGCAGTACCAGCAGGGTCATGCTGAAGATGTTGGGCACCGGGCAGGGCCTGGCCTTCTTGAGTTCCCAGTACTCGTTGTACAGCGCCACTGCCTGGTAGGATTTCTCCATGACCTCGCGCAGCCGTTCCTCCCTCATCTCCGAGCCTGACCACTCCTCAAGCTCCTGTATGAACCTCTTCAGGTACCCGCGGTAGAGTTCGCGGCCCCGTGACGACTCGTCCACCGGTTTCTCCAGCACGAACTGGGGGATGCCCAAGTAGTCGGAGGCGAAGGCATGTATCTTGGCGTTGGGGTTGCAGCTCCCGGCGGAGTTGTAGACGATGGCGTCGGCCCTCAGTCCCGGCCCCATGAAAAAAGGCATGGTGCCGATGGTGTTGGCGGAGCACAGGGAGTCGGGCAGGCCCATGCCCATGGCGAAATCCCAGAAGCGCTCCCCCTGCCCGTAGCAGATGTTGGTTATCAATCCGCCCACGATCTCGGTGCAGATAGGGAAGATGTCGTCGAAGGCGTAGAAGATCTCGGGGGGGAAGGTGAAGGGGATGAAGACGAGCTTCTTGCCTTCCTTCTGGGCGTTCTGCGCTTCCTTGAGGACGGCCAGCAGGATGCGGAAGAAGAACAGCTCCAGCTCCCGGTCGGCCGGCAGCTCCAGAAGCCCGATGACGGTGTGCTGCAGCTCCGGGAAGACGAAGTTCTTCGCGGCCTCCACGTCCTCCTCGCTGAGGTCGTCGGGGAGCTTGTTTATCATGTCCAGGATGCCCATGGCGCGCTCGAAGCCGTTCTCCCCCTCGCGCATGACGAATCCCTTGTCCATCACGCCCCACCTCCTATCCTCTCCATGAAGGCCTGCACCCTGGTCTTCACCCTCCCGATGTCCGCCCGGGCGCTGTATTCCTTCTCCAGGACCAGCACCGGTATCCCGGCCTCCTCCAGGTCGCGGCGCACCAGCACGGAGTCCACGCCGTGCAGGTCGCAGAACTTGTTGTAAAGGTAGATGATTCCGTCCACCCGGGCCCGGCGCGCCGTCTCCAGGATGAGGTCCCGCCGCTGTGCGTACTCCTTGTACATGCGCGGGCAGAAGATGCTGGAGAGATAGGTCTCGGCTAGCCGGTGCAGGGGCGGCCCCTCTCCCTGCACGCTGCGGGCGAAGGCGCGCGTGCCAAAGCAGAGGGCGTCGGCCACTACCACCGCCCCCAGGCGCTCGATCTCCTCGAACCACTCCACCTCGTCGGTGGCGGGCCCGCACAGCATCAGCCTGGCGGCGGGCTTGAGCCCCGGCGCGTTCTTTTTATCCGCTATGAACTGCGAGAGCATGGCGGCGAAGTCCTTGCTGAGCATCGAGGAGCCCTTGACCTCCAGGGCCAGGGCCTCGCTGCCGCTGACCTTGGGCTGGTCCAGCTCGCGCAGAGCGGAGAGCTCCCGCCATTTCTCCCTCACCGTTTCCCAGCCCTTTATGGCCTCCTCCAGGGCCTCGTCGGTCACCTGGACGGATAACTTCTCCTCCAGGAGCTCCTTCATCTGTCCCAGCTGCTCCTCGAAATAGGCCAGGGAGTCGTCGCGGAAGAAATGGGGCACCTTGAGGTAGTAAAAGGCCTCCAGCCCTTTCTGGTGCTGCCAGTTCTCGAACATGGCCCGCAGGTGGTCGCAGCCGTTGGTCTCGATGAGACCGTCAAGAAAATCGTAGGTGCCGTCCAGGCCGAGCTGCAGGCAAGCACGGCAGAAGGAGCAGTTGAAGAGGGACATCTCGCCGTCGGCCAGCTCGGTGTCGGGATTGCCCAGGGCCTTGATGCGGTAGGGTAGCAGCCCGGCCGCCTCAATGATCTCCACCGGGGTGGCCACGCAGGCATACCCCACCACCTTGCCGCCCTTCTCTTTCCACCCCTTGACGTAGTCGTTGTATATCTCGGTATCCCTTACCAGGGTCGTGGTCGTATCCATCTCTTACACCCCCCGCGCCTTTCTGCGGGCCCTCATGCCCTTTGCGTATCCCTTGATGCTTTTACCGAGGACGGATACCGCCGCCTTGAAAAGCGGCTTTACCACCGCCGGGTTGCGGGATAACGCGTCCGCAAGCTGGTCGCCGGTGGCCCTGGCGGCACGTTCCAGCTCGCGCGCATCGACCTCCGCGAGGAAGCCGCCGATGTTCTCCGCCACCCGGCCAGGGTTGCGGCTGACCCAGCCGTTGTAGGATGCCAGCGCCCGGTTGAATCCCCCCGCTGAGGCCCCGGGGCTGAGGTCCAGCTCCAAGGAGGCAAGGGCCTGCCGCGACAGCCCGGAGATGAGCTCGGGGTTCTCGGTCACGACCCTGCGGTTGAAAGCGGCCAGGGAGGCGAGCGCCCTCCCCATCTCCCCGACCTCCAGGTCCGCGGCCACGTTGGCGGCCATCTTTCCTAGGGTCTCCCGCGGCAGAGAGTTCGCTTTATCCAGCATGGAGACGGCGGCGCGGAAAAGGGAGTTGGCCAGCGAGACCTCGGCCTCGAGCAGCGGCAACGCCAGGCTCTCGTCATCCAGGACCCTTTCTGAAAAAGCGGTCAAAAGTGCCTCCACCTCCTGACCGGCGCCGGCGATGGCCTCTGCAAGCACCTGCCCGTCAAGCCCGGCGACCAGCTCAGAGCTGATGCGTTGAAATGGCGCCCGCGTATAGAGGCTGCCGTCGCCCAGGATGAGGCTGCCGCGATGCACGTTGACGACGAATGCGGCGGCGCCGTTGATGACGGCGGCGGCATCCCGCCACTCGATGTCCTGCATGATCTTGAATAGGGCATAGGTCACCGCCTCTGCGGGCATGGCCAGGATGTCGAAGAGCGCCTTCAGCACCGGCAGGACGTCGTTCACCACCGGCGCCACCACGCTGAAGATGTTGATCAGAGCCATGGGGTTCTCCCCCATGACCTCCACCTCCCGGCGCAGCAGGTCCAGCCTCTCGCATGCCCGGTAGGTCGCGGCCTTGCGCAGCTTGCCGAAGTCCGTCGCCAGCATGAAGTCGCTCATGGTTTCTATCCTGGTATCGGGCATCAGCTCGGGGTTTTCCTCGTGTATGCGGATGTTGAGGCGGGAGACGGCGTTCACCGCCTCGGCGATCTCGGCTCCGCTTATGCGGGCGTGAGAAGAAGCCAAGAGCTCGGCGCTCTTTTCCGCCGGCATGCCCTCCAATGCTTCCGCGAAGGCCTTGGTCACCTGTGCCGCCGCGCTCACCAGGCGCGGCACGGACGCGATAAGGTCGGCGGCAATTCCCCCGTTATCTTCGAACAACACCTTTGCCAGGTCCGCGGGATCGCTGGCGTTGATCCCCTGCACCAGACGCGACACCGTGTCCCGCAGCTGCTCAGCCACGAGAGGATTGCTTTCCGCCCGCGCATTCATCTGCATCACCTTTCTTTCCGTATCCGGACGTATCCGCTGGAAGGGCTACCTACAGCAACCCTCACCGCTCTCCGCGCAACAGGCGCCCGACTTCCAGGGGATGGCCTGGGCCAGCAGCACGATGTAGAGGACGAAGAACCAAAGGATGAAGTGCATCCCCCAGGAGGAGGCCTCCTTCTTGCGCAGCCGGTTGGCGATGAGCAGGCAGGTGGCGGTTTTGTACATGATCTGGGTGTAGAAAACGGGCAACATCTTTTCGTATCTCGACTCGTCCGCGAGCGCCGCCGCCGAGAGTACGCCCACCGAGGTCACGATGGAGCCGTAGATGCCCATCATCACCGGGTCGTCGTGTGGCCATTTCATGACCTTTCTGGTGAAGTCCCCCAGGAGGACCATGGGCGGCCCGAAGCTGAAGCACATCACGGTGTTGTATCCGTACATGAACTTCTGCCAGCGCTTCTTCTTCTCCCCGTAGCTTTCTGTATCGGCCATGATCAACCTCCCCGTTTCACCTCATGGCGTTCCGGCATGCACCTCGCGCCGGCGGTATCATCGTCAACCGGACCCCGATCCGCTCCTTAACCTCGCACTCTCTTGACCACCAGGCGCAGGATCACCAGTCCTGCGACCCCGCCAGCCGCGGCTGCGGCGACCCTGTGGGCTTTACCCTGGGCCTTTTCCCCCGAGGGGCGGGCGGTGGCCACCGCCAGCTGCCCCACGCGCCGCATGGACCTGGCGAGGGCGGCGGTGTCCAGGGCCTTGATGTCGCCCGCCAGGGAGCGGGCTATATCCGTGCGCCTGGTGTCGAGCTGGGCGGTGAGCTTATCCAGGCCGGCCAGGACGGAGTTGACGGCGGATATGACCGCCGCCCGCACCTCCAGCGGGGTCTTGCCCTCGCCAACGACGATACGCCGCACCAGCTGCCCATAGACCCCGGGCAACTCCTTCAGCCTGCCGGCGTCGATACCCGCGCCTATCTGTCCCAGCATGTCCTTGAGCAGGGGCTCGGGCAGGCTGTTGAGCTGCCGCCCCAACTCCAGCAGCAGCTCCAGCAGCCAGTTGACGGCGTCGGGCAGGGCGCCGAAGAGGCTCATGGAGATACCGGGATCGCCCCACAGCAGCGTCTTCACCAGCCCCGGGGCCGTCTCCGGCTTGATGTCCTTCATCTGCAGCAGGATCAATTCCTTAAGGGCTGGCGTCGCTATCACTTCCTTGAGGATGCGTTCCGAGAGACCTGGAGCCACGTTTTTATCCTCCATGCCCGTCACCCCCTCACTCTTCCCCGGCCGGCTTGGGCTTGACCGGCTTTCTGGCCGCTGCCTTCTTGGCTGCGGGCTTCTTCGCCGCGGCTTCCCCCAGCGCCGGCCCCAACAGGGGCTTGAGAACGTTCTCCGCGAAGGCGGGGTTGTCCGCGACGGCCTTGCCAGCCGCCTGGATGAGAGCGTAAGTCGAGGAGGTCTTGTCCCCGGCCCTCTCCGCCACTCCCGCCACCCAGGTCTCCAAGCGGGAGGTGAGCGCCCCCGGTCCCGCGGCACCAGCGTAAGCGCGGGCGAAATCGTCCCCCAGCCGGGAGAGGCTCTTGGCGATCCCGCCCTCCTTGTCCGAGAGGTCCAGCGAGAGGGCCATTTTCACCAGGCCCCCTGCCGCTTCTCCCGCCGCCGAGCCATCTATACCGGCGAACACCTGGTTGAGGAAATCCTGCAGTAGGGGACCGGGCATGGAATTCATCTGGGCGGCCAGCTCGGCCAGGGCCTCGCTGGTGGTGTTGATGAGGGCGGGCAGGCTCCCCATGATGGACATGAGCAGCCCGGGGTCCCCCCACATAAAGGTGCGCACCAGCCTCCTGGCCGCGGGGGGGTCGATGGAGTTCAAGAGGATGATCACGGCTTCCTTGAACTTGGGGGTGCGCACGAGCTCGCCCAGGATGCGGTCGGCCGCGTCCACGAGCCCCTTGGTCTCGATCACGGTCTTGGTCCCGGTCTCGGTCGTCATATTCATCACCTCACAGCGTCTCGCATTCGAAGAACCAGCGTGCCGCCTCGACCTGGCACAGCTGCTTGCTGCCCAGCCATAGCTGGTTCATCTTGATATCCCGCCAGTGTTTCTCCACGTCCCAGTCACGGTCGGCGCCGAAGGCCTCCATCAGGTTCATCACCCTGCCCGTGGCCTCCAGGCACCTGTCCATGGTGAAGGAACGGTAGGAGCGCATCTTGGCTATCATCCCCGGGCTCCACCGCTCGCCGTAGAGGTCGGAGCGGTCGAGCATGCGTGCCGCCTGGTAGCCGATGATGCGTATGGCCTCGAGGGTGGCGGCGTAGTCGGCCAGGACCCCGGCTACGGCGTCGTTCTCCTTCAGGGGGCGGCCGCGGAACCTCATGCGGTTCGCGAACTCAGTGAGCCGCTCGTAGATGTTCATCATCACCCCGGTTGTGAACGAGAGGGTTATGCCGTTGGCTATGGATATGAGGTCCAGGAAAAACACGGCGTCCTTTCCCGGGTCGTGCGCCCGGTACCACAGGGGAACGCGCACGTTCTCGAACCAGATGTCGCCGTTCTTGTCCGCCGCCATGCCCGCCTTCTCGTAGGGGCCGCTCTGGGTCACGCCGGCGACGTCCGCGGGGACGAAGATGAGCGCCACGTCGTCGGGGTCCCGGGAGCCCGGATTGGTGGTGCAGACCACGGCAAAGAGGTCGGCCACCCCACCGGAGTTGGTGGGCCAGAGCTTGTGGCCGTTGATCACCCATTCGTCCCCGTCCCGCACCGCGGTGGTCTGAATAGTGCTTCCCTTGAGCAGCTCCACGTTCTCGATATCCGACCCGCCCTGGGGCTCGGTCATCGCCAGGGCCCCGAATACCGCCTTCCGGGTATCGCAGTACATGGGGGCGAACTCCTCCAAGAGCCGCCGGTTCACGTGGGGCTTGAGGGCGATGGTCATTATGGGCCACAGGGTCACGCCCAGGGCCACGGCCAGCCCCGAGTCCGCGCGGGCTATCTCCTCGCCCAGGATAAACATACCCGAGAAGGCGAAATCGGACTCGCCGAAGCCCACTCCCCCCAGGTCCTGCGGGAACAGCAACCTCTGCATGCCCAGCTCTCCGAGCAATCTGTCGCCGGGCTTGTGTATCAATCTGTGCTCTTCCCAGTCCTCGTCGAACTGCCTGCGGTAGGGGATTACCTCCTTTTCAGCCCAGTCCCTTACGATGGAGGCCAGCGGCTGCGCGAAAGGGGTCAGGTATTCCAGGGGCCGGGTTATGTCGTCGATGGTCCTCATGCGAGCGTCCCTTTACAGCGTCTTGGTCTGATAGAACCAGCGCGCGAAGTCGTGCTTGGCCAGCTCGTATGCACCCAGGTAGCACTGAACCGTCTTCACGTCCCTCCAGTAGCGCTCCAGCTGCCACTCCTTGGCATAGCCGGCGGAGGCCATCAGCTCCATGATGTGATGGATGGTGATCTCCGCCGAGATGTAGATCTGGTGCGCCAGCATGAGGGCCGACGTGAACATGGCCTGCGAGCCGGCGCCGCCGTAGGTATCCGGCTCGGCGAGCATCCCCGCCAGGTCGTAGGCGAGCAGTCGGTCGATGGCCGTCTCCTTGGCTATCTCGCCCATGAGGGACGCGGTCAACGGGTTCTCCTTGAAGATGTGCCCGCGCCCCTTGATGACGCGGTTGTCCCCCCATTCCCTGATGATCTCGTAGGCGGCCAGAAGGGCGCCCGCCCCCGTCGCGGCGAGCCCCAGGTAGTACCAGGAGAGCAGCT
>CAYPZH010000015.1:18359-27817 GCA_964415205.1 uncultured Actinomycetota bacterium
CCCTCGTCTCCCCGCCAGGCGCAGTTGACCGCGGGCACCTGGACGGAGGTGAAGTCGAGGTCGGCGTTACGGCTCGCCGCCAGGCCGGTCTTTTTAAACTCCTTGCCACGGCTTAGCCCGGGGGCGCCCCCCGGCACCAGGATGAAGGCGGGCTCGTCCTCGCCCTCCACGGCGCAGAACACGCCGAAGAGGCCGGCGTCCACCCCGGAACAGGTGGGCCTGACCGTTTTGCCGTTCAAGGTCCATCCGTCCGCGCCCCGCTTCGCCTTTACTTGGAACCCCTTGCCCCTCCATTCCGCTGCCCCTTCCTCCTCGGTGAGAATAGGCAGGATGAAAGAGACGATAAGGGGCTTGTCGCCCGCGCAGAAGAGAGGGGCCACCGCGGCGACCTGCTCCTCCTGGTAGGCGCCCTCCAGGGTCAGGGCGGCCTGCAGGGCCAGGCTGTGAGCGGCCAGGAAGGCCAGGCCGGTGTCGGCCCTTCCGATCTGCTCCAGGGCCGCGGCCACCGTGTATGATGCTGCGGGTTGGTTATGCTCATCGCCCCCGTACTTCTCGGGCCAGAACATCTTCTGCAGGCCGATCTCCACCATCAGTTTCTCCAGGACCGGTTCCAGCAGTCCCTTGAAGTCCTCCTTGAGCTCCAGGCGCTTGTCCATGACCTGCTTCTCGACCAGGCCCTGCAGGCTGGCGGCCAGGTCGAAGTCGGCCGCCTGCAAGCGGTCCTTGGGATATGGGAAAAGGTCCAGCCCGTTCATGATCAACCCCCTATAGATCGTATTCTATCCGACACAACCTCGAAACCTCAAAGGGTCTCGCACTCGTAGAACCAGCGAGCCACCTCCATCTGGCAGAGCTGCTTAGAGCCCTCCACCATTTGGAGCATCTTCAGATCACGCCAGTGCTTCTCCACGTCCCAGTCGCGGTCCGCCCCGTACGCCTCCATGAGGTTCATCACTTTACCGGTGATGTCCACAAAGCGGTCCATGGCGAAGTAGCGCTGGGCGCGCATCTTGGCCACCAGTCCGGGGTCCCACAGGGGGCCGTAGAGGTCATGGCGGTCGCACATGCGGGCGCACTGGTAGCCGATGATCCTGATGGCCTCGATGTTGGCCGCGAAGTCGGCCAGCAGCCCGGCCACGCCGTCGTCCTCCTTGAGGGGTTTGCCGCGGTAGCGTTTCCTGCTCGCGTATTCGTAGACGCGTTCGTAGATGTTCATCATCGCCCCCGATATCCAGGCGATGATGCCCATGTTCCCGGTGGACATGATCTCGCCGAAGTACTTGGCGTCATCCCCGGGGCCGATGGCGCGGTACCACAGGGGCACGCGCACGTTCTCGTACCATATGTCGCCGTTCATGTCCGCGGCCATACCCGCCTTCTCGTAGGGGGGGCCCTGGGTCACGCCGGGCATATCGTCCTTGATGTAGATGACCGCGATGTCCCGCGGGTCGTCTGAGCCGGGGTTGGTGGTGCACACCACGGCCATGAGCTTGGCCTGCCCGCCGGTGTTGGACGGCCAGAGCTTGTGGCCGTTGATCACCCACTCGTCTCCGTCCTGGATGGCGGTGGTCTGGATGGTGCTGCCCTTGACGATCTCCACGTTCTCGATGTCCGCTCCCCCCTGCGGCTCGGTCATGCACAACGCCGAGTAGGTCGCCTCGTTGGTCCCGCAGAACATGGGGGCGAACTCCTCAAGAAGACGGCGGTTCACGTGGGGCTCCAGGGCGATGAAGAGCAGGGGCCAGTAGACGACGCCGAAGGCCATGGCCATGCCGGAATCGGCGCGGGCGATCTCCTCGAACATGCAGTAGGCGGCCACGTAAAGGTAATTGGAGGTCCCCAGGCCCCAACCGCCCAGGTCCTCGGGGAAGAGCATGCGCTGCAGCCCGAACTCGCCCAGGAGCTTGTTGAAAGGAGGGTGTACGAGGTGATGTTCAAGATAATCCTCGTCGAACTGCCGGCGGTAGGGCATCACGTCCTTATCGACCCATTCACGGAAGATCGAGGTGAGCAGGTTATCCATGGGCGAGATGTACTCGAGCGGGCGCGTAAATTCCTCGCTGGTCCTCATCCTTACCTCCCTTTTCCCCGGTCGCGTGCTTGAAGGTGTCCCAGGGGTGCCCGTCGCCGTTGCGCATGGCTATGTGCGAATAGAGAAAACGACATACCCCCAGGACGTTTACCGGACGATAAATGGTCTTATGCGATAGTGGTGCGAAGTTGCTGCGAAGCAGGGCTGGGGAAATGTTATGACTGGGGTTATATTATGACCACGGTCATACCTTGTCAATACAAAAATGCCCCCTGACGTCTGAAAAACCGCCTTGTGCGGCCTTAGCCGGGCGGTGCGTTAGACACGGTCATATGCTATCGGCCTCTCCCTCTCCAGCAGGCTTGAAGTGTCGCGTAAACTTCCGCGCGATCGGGTTTCTCTATCACGAGATTTCGCAGAATGTGGGCCATGTCGCGGTGGTGACTTCTCATGCAGGTAGAAGTCGGAGCCGGGGGGGAAAGCGCTCGGCACGCGTATCGCAGGAGAAACATAAGGCTGGTGAGAAGAGATCGCTATGCGCAGCGGCGGGGATGGCCATGCCGGGACAGGACGACCCCATTTTTATGCTTTCCTCGGCGCGGCGTTCTTGCTGCCGGCCTTCGCGCCCTCGATAAGCAGGTCGATGGATTGTTCGTAGATATGCCTGAGTTTCTCCGGCTCCACCACCACCGGGTCTTTGAGCAGCGCCAGCTCGATCAGGCCCGTAGATGCCCGCCACGCCGCGAGGCTGAAACCGTAGGCGTCGAGGTCCTTCCTGAAGACGCCGTGTTCGATGCCCTCCTCGATGAGCCCACTTTCCAGCTCAAGCCAGCTTCTGATAGTGCCGCTTATCTCCTCGATGGTGTCTTGGGAGAGGTTCTGCCTCACCTGCTCGATGAATATGTCCCTCAACACACGGAAAATGTTAGGCTGCTCCAGGGAGTGCCGGATGTACGCCATGTACACGGCCCTGATCATCTCCTCCAGGTCGCTGACGCCGCGCACCGCGGCCTCCAGGTCCTCGCCGAAACCGGCCACGCCCTTGACGCATACCGATAGGTACAACTCCTCCTTGCTCTTGAAGTAGAGATAGATGGTCCCCTTGGAGAGCTCCACCCGCTCGGATATCTCCTGCATGGTGGTGCCCCTGAAGCCCTTCTCCGAGAAAAGCGCCTCCGCCGCCTGCACGATAGCGTCCCTGCGCTGCTGCTTCTCGCGCTCCCGCCTGGTAAGTGTGGACATCCCCGTGGGTCCTTTTCGCCTGCCTGATGACAGGTCCGGTCACACCTGTTAGAATCAGCACCGTTCCGACCACGTTCATTTACTGGACACAGTCATATAATAACTTTACGCCCGCGCCGTCAAGGGGGCAGGGGTCCGCAGGCTGCGTGCGGCGGTTACCACGGGGCGCGAGGGGCATGCGGCGCAGGCGGATGGGACGGCATCATTCAAGCCGGTGCAAGCCGTATGTATAATCGGTGACGCATCGTACGGCACTTCGGGCAGGACACGGAAAAGCCGCGGTCATACCTGCGACGCGGCGTCTGAGGAGGGGGAAGGCATGAAGGAATCGACTAAAAAAATCTTCAAGCTGCACGGCTTGAGGGTGGACCGCGCAGTGCACAACTACATCTACTTCGTCTTCTACGACATCTATGTTAAAGCGGCGCTATACGCCACCAAGGCCATAGTGGCGCTGTTCTCCCGCCTGGAAGCGGTGAAATATGTCCCCGAGTTCATTTTTGACCGCTACCACGCCAAGGTGCTCTCGCGTGGCGACATCACCAAGATACTGGAGGACCTGGAGGAGACGGTTGTGCTGGGTCCTGACACCACCAATCGTATCGTCCCCTACAGGCACGCCAACAAGATCGTGCTGCGCGAGCCCACCCATCTCGCGGTCATGGACTGCCCGTGCAAGCTGGAGATGGATGACCCCTGCCAGCCCGTGGCCTCGTGCATCGCAGTGGGGAGGCCGGTGGTGGACTTCTGGATGGAGCACTGCGGCAAGTACAACGTGCGGCGCATCACCAGGGAAGAGGCACTGGAGATCATCGACGCGCACCGCAGGACCGGCCATATCAACCAGGCTTTCTTCAAGGTGGCCACCGGCGGGAGCATGGGGGTGCTGTGCAACTGCTGCCCCAAGTGCTGCGTCGCCATGAAGGCTACGAAGCTTGCGCGGAAGATAAAGGGCGCGCACGACATCTCAATGTACGTTCCCTCCGGATATACCGTCACCCGCGATGCGGAGAAGTGCGAGCTCTGCGGCGCCTGCGCGGAGGCCTGCCATTTCGGCGCCATCGAGATCGCCAGCGGTGAATACACCTATTATCCCGAAAAATGCTACGGATGCGGGCTCTGTGTTGATGGCTGTCCCGACGACGCCATAAGCCTGGTGTACGAAGAGTCCAAGACGGGCCTGATCCCGCTGGACATCGACCTGGCGAAAAAGGTGCTGGGGTAGGCTACATTTCGTCCATGCGCCGAATAAACAAGGGTCACGCCACCCTACGTGCTCTTGTGGTGTTGGGGGCGCGTTGAGGTCGCCGCGGAGGCGCAGCCGCCGCCTCGCAATGACGTTGAGAGAGCCGCTTTGTTTGGAGGCTCTCGTTACAAAAGACCAGCGTGGGATACAAAGAACAAGATCAACGCAGAAAAAACTCAGCTACCGGGTTCCCTGCGGCTGATGTCCCGGAAGGTGGCGTACTGGGCGATGAAAGCCAGCTCGAAGGAATCGGTGGGGCCGTTGCGGTGTTTGGCCAGGTTGATCCTGGCCCGGCCCCTTACCTCGTCGTTATCGCGGTCGCGCACTTCCTCGCGGTGGATGAAGAAGATGAGGTCGGCGTCCTGCTCAATGGCCCCCGACTCGCGCAGGTCGGAGAGGATGGGTGGCCGGTTGTGTTTCTCAGGCTCGCGCGAGAGCTGGGAGACGGCGATGACCGGGATGTTGAAGTCGCGCCCGATTATCTTCAGCCCGCGGGAGATGGAGGCTATCTCCTGCACGCGGTTCTCCAGACGGCGGTCCGAGGCCATGAGCTGGATATAGTCCACGATCACCAGCCCGATGTCGTGCTGGGCCGCGAGACGCCTGATCTTGGAGCGCAGTTCCATGATGCCGATATCGGCATTGTCGTCGATGAATATGGAAGCCGAGGTGAGCTCACCCGCCGCGTCGGAAAGGCGCTGCCACACATCGTCGTCATTGAAACTGGACTTGAGCTTCTGGCTGTTCACGCGGGCGCGCGAGCACAGCATCCTCTTGGTCAGCTCCGAGGCGCTCATCTCCAGGCTGAAGATGGCCACCGGGATGCCCTCCTCCACCGCCACGTGGTCGGCGATGTTCAGGGCCAGGGATGTCTTGCCCATGGAGGGGCGTGCCGCGATGATGATGAGGTCTGAGGGCTGGAAGCCCATGGTCAGTTCGTCCATATCGGCGAAGCCGGACTTGATGCCGGTGTCCATGGTGCCTTCGGCGATCTTCTCCAGGTCCTCGAAGGTGCTCTCCATCAGCTCCTTGATGGGCTTGATGCTCTCGCGCCGCTTCCGCTGGCCAACCTGGAATACGGCGTCCTCGGCCTCGTCGAGGGCTTCCGCCAGCTCCTCGGGCGCGCGGTATCCCACCGCGGCCACCCTGGAGGCGGCGGAGATGAGGCGGCGGTAGGTGGCGAGGCGCGCCACCACCTCGGCGTAGTAACGGGCATTGGCCGGGGTAGGGACGGACGACATGAGGTTGAGGATATAGGAGCGGTCCCCCACCTTCTCCAGGTTTCCCTGCGCGCGCAGGGACTCGCCCACCGTCACCGGGTCCACCGGGTCGCCGGAGGCGAAGAGCGCCAGGGCGGTGTCGAAGATGATACCGTGCGACTCCTTGTAAAAGTCCTGGGCGGTAAGTATCTCTGACACCTCGGAGACGGCCTCGTGCGATAGCAGCATCGAGCCAAGCACCGATTCCTCGGCCTCCAGGCTGTGCGGCGGAAGGTGGTCGTGGCGTTCAAACGCCTGGACTACATTGCTCATGCCCCTCTATCCCCCATCGAGGCGGGGCGGCTGCGCTCCCGGCCTCGCAAGATCCGCCTATTCCGGTACCACCTTGAGGTGGACTATGGCCTCGACATCCGGGTGCAGCTTGATGCGCGCCTCGTGAAAGCCCACCGTCTTTATATGCTCGTCCATGTGGATTTTCTTGCGGTCCACCTCGATGCGCAGCTCTTTCTCTATCAGTGCGGCGACGTCCTTGGAGGTGATGGTCCCGAAAAGCTTTCCCTCCTCGCCGGCCTTGGCGGCGATCTCGAAGGTGTGGCCGGTGATGGCCTGTGCGGAGTCCTCCGCCCGTTTCAGCTCGCGGTCGGCCTTGGCCATCTTTTCCCTGGCCTGCTGGGCGGCTTCCTTCGCCTTGCCCTTGGTCGAGCGTATGGCGAGGCCCTTGGGTATGAGCATGTTGTTGGCGTAGCCGTCCTTGACCTCGACAGTATCGCCGCGGTAGCCAAGGCCTTCCACGTCCGCAACCAGGATAACCTTCAAAACGCACTCCTTGCCGTCCGGGGTCTTGGACCTAACTCAGTATAGCAAAACGCGGCGCGCTTTCCAGACGCTTTTACGGCGCCCTACTTGATCTCCCCCTGGCGCGAGGTGTAGGGAAGAAGGGCCATCTCCCGCGCGCTTTTGACGGCCATTGCCAGCCTGGCCTGGTGCTGGGAACAGTTGCCGGTGACGCGGCGCGGGCGTATCTTGCCCTTCTCCGAGACGTACTTCTTCAGCAGGGAGACGTCCTTGTAATCGATATAGTCCATCTTCTCCGAGCAGAAGTAGCATACTTTCTTGCGCGGCTTGCGGGCATAGCCGTCCCTGGACCTCTTTTCCCTGCCTCCCGGTTTCCTGCTTTGGTTCGGGCTCATCTTTCCTCCATCTGCAGATAACGTTCTCCTTTATAGCGTTGCGCCTCGGCTAGAAGACCACCTCGTCCTCCATGCGGGCCTCCAGGTCGGTGGAGAGATCGCCGTCCGTGAGGTCCACCTCGACCAGGTCGCCCTCCTGCCGCTCGCGGCGTCCCAGGAAGACGACGCGGTCGGCCACGACCTCCACCGTCGACCTTTTCTGGCCGTCGTTACCCTCCCAGCTCCGGCTCTGCAGCCTGCCGGTCACGGCGACCTGCCGTCCCTTGCCGAGGTATTCGGCGCACTTCTCCGCCTGGTTGCGCCAGACGACGACGTTGAAGTAATCGGTCTCTATCTCTCCCTGCTGGTTGGTGAAATTGCGGCTCACGGCGAGGCGCAGCGTCGCGACCGGCAATCCGCTCGGGGTGTACCTGAGCTCGGGATCCCGCGTCAGGTTCCCGATCAACACCACGTTGTTCAAACCAGCCATGATATCCTCCTCTATCGCTCCGTCCGACCTTATCCTGATATTACCGCGGGGTAGTGACAAGGTCGTCGGCAGGCCGAGAGGTCACTTCCGATGGTCGATACGGAAGATCTTGAAGCGGATGATCTCGTCGGTGATGGAGAGGACCCGGTCCAGCTCCCGCACCAGTTCCTCGCCCCCCTTGAACGTGAGCAGGACGTAATAGCCGTCCGTCTCGTGCTTGATGGGGTATCCCAGCCGCCTCTTTCCCCACACGTCGGCGCCGGTCATCTCGCCGCCGTCGCGTGCCACCAGAGCCGTGACCCTTTCCTGCAGGGCCTCGTACTGCTCGGGTTCCAGGCTGGGCCGTGCGATGTACATGAGCTCGTATTCGCGCATCTTCACCTCCTCTGGTCTAGCGGCCCCCGGTCCTTGCCGGGAGCAGGAGCAGCGTCGAGCACAAGGATAGATTATAGCATCACCCCGCCCCGCGGGCTACCTGGCGCACCGCCGCCCTATGGTGTGCGGTCCATTTAGGATAGAATGATATTGCGCGACCGGAGCAAGGAGGTGTCCCGTGCTTCTGACCAACTACATGGAGGAAGTGGTGGACAGGACGCTGAAGGAGATCCTGGCCCACCGCGACGATATCTGCAAGTGCGAGCGGTGCATACTGGACATCAAGGCGCTGGCCCTGAACCACCTGCCACCCAAGTACGTGGTGACCGATAAGGGATATATCTACACCAAGGTCAACGAGCTGGAGAGCCAGTTCAAGGCGGACATCACCGTCGCGGTCACCAACGCCCTCAAGATCATCCGCAAGAACCCCCGCCACGAGGAAGGGTGCTGAGGCAGGGTTCCGCGGTCCTTTTACACGCAGCGGCGGCGCGGTTTTCACGCGTTTCGCGAACGGCTTTCACGTTTTCCGCAGACCTCACGACACGTTTATCCTTGATATTGTCCGTGCGAGACCGCCCGTACCGCGCCACGCTTCCAGGGCAGGTACGTGATAGCATTGAAGCACAGGCTCGGCTTTAGGAGGGTGCATGCGCATACCCTTACGACATCCCCTGGACGTGAGCGTGGCCGAGGCCAGGGCGCTGCAGGAAAAGCTGCGGAGCGAGGTGCGCGAGGAGCCGGCGCTGGATCCGGAGGCGGTGAAGACGGTGGCGGGCACCGACATCTCCTACCTGCGCGAGAGGCGGCTGGCCCTGGGAGCCGCGGTGCTCATGAGCTTTCCCGGCCTGGAGGTGCTGGAGGTGCGCACCGCGGTCCTGCAGGTCGCCTTTCCCTACGTGCCCGGCCTGCTCTCCTTCCGGGAACTCCCCGCCCTGCTGCCCGTCCTGGAGGCCCTGAGCGACCCCCCCGACCTCATCTTCGCGGACGGCCAGGGGCTGGCGCACCCCCGCGGCTTCGGCCTCGCCTCGCACCTGGGCGTGCTCACCGGCATCCCCACCGTCGGCTGCGCCAAGTCCCGCCTGGTGGGCGAGGCGGCCGAGCCCGGCCCGGAGGTCGGCGACTGGGAGCCGCTGCTCTACCAGGGGAGGACGGTGGGGGCGGTGCTGCGCACGCGACGGGGCGTGAAGCCCCTTTACATCTCGGTGGGGCACCTGGTGGATCTGCCCACATCGCTGCGCATGGTGCTGGATTGCCTGCGCGGCGTCAGGCTCCCGGAACCCCAGAGGAAGGCCCACGCGGCGGCCGAGCGGCTGAAGAGGGAAGCGAAGGAGGGCCACTAGTGCCACGGTGAGCCCGATCATGAGAAACAGGGAATAGGGCTGAATGGAAGATACAGGAAAGTTACTCGATGTTCGAGACCTGGCCCCCTTTTCAGGAGGCTCTTGAGAAGTGGTGGCTATTGATATCCGTGCTGGAGATTATCCTAGGTATCTCCTGCATTATTCGAGCAATTAAATACAAGTTCAACGAAAGGTTCAATTCCGTCAGAGAATCATATATGAACCCGCATTTCTCATTTCAAACTTCAAAGGACTACACGCTCGTATTGCTTAACAATGCATCAGGACAGGCTTAGCGGCGATACATCTGCCTGGAAAGGAGAGAACCCAATGGGTGAAGC
>CAYPZH010000016.1:0-20689 GCA_964415205.1 uncultured Actinomycetota bacterium
AATGAATATGATGTAATGTTCTGGCTGGCGTTATGTCTGTTCGGCTAGGGACGTAAGGGGGAGATCCCATGGCTAAGCTGAAGCTCTGTGAGGTGTGCGGCGTTCCCCGGCGTTTTATCAAGGAGCACGCATGGCTGGATAACGGTACCATCGTGCAGCGAAAGAACCCCGACCACCGCATGATCTTCATCGAGAACGAGAACGTCCATTCCACTTTCCTTGGGATTGAGGAGATCCTCGGCATGTCCATCCAACACATTATCACCGAGTCCAAGCGCAGGGCGACCTTCGATTTCGTCGACCACATGCTGCCGGGGATAGTCAAGGCTATAGTCAGGCTGGTAGGAGTGAAACTGGTTATCAACAACGTGACCGAACTGGGCATGGTTATGGGTTACGGTAATATCGGGCTGAAGAGCATACGCCGCGTACACGGCAAGGGCGATTACGTGGTCATACGTTGCAGCGAACTCTACTCGGTGCCGCTCTTCAGCGGCGATATCGCCGGCACTTTCAACGCCGTCGACCGCCGCGAGGTCGGCGTCACCAGTGAGCAGATAGGGCCTGATGAGCACCTGATAACAGGCCATATCACTCCCCACCCCCTGGAGTTGCAGGGAAGGCTGCAGGCGAAGCAATACTCGCGCAAGCCGGGCGACATCGCGTTGGAGCCCTGCCCCAAGTGCGGGGGCCCCATGGCCCTCGCTCGCTATAAGTGGCATACCGACCGCGGGGTTATCATCAGCCAGACCAGTGGCCACCGCATGGTCGCCACGGGGCCGGCGGCGCTGGATGCCATCATCGAGGAGCTGGAGGAGGAACTCGGCGATGCCATCCCGCGGGTGGTGGTGGAAGCCCAGAGGCGCGTGGTGCGGGCCGGCTTCTATCCCATCGAGGAGGCGAGGACGCAGGAGGGTCTGCGCGAGGCGTTCGCGGTACGCGGCATGGGCAACCTCAAGGAGATGACCTGGAGAGAAGGCGGGCTGCATTTCCACATCGAGAACCCCTGCCTGGTCACGGTGCTCGTGGGCTTGGTGCAGGGTGTTTTCGAGATGGTGACGGACCGCGACAGTGAAGTCAACTGGGAGGTAAGGCCGGAAGGCGACCTCGTGGTGGACGTAGCGGCTACGGCCTGATTCACGTTTCCCGCGGGATAGCGCACCCCGGCGTCAAAGCCCACACTTTCTCCCGCCCGTCCGGACCCTCATGGCTCGCCAGCCCGTAATGAAGCGGAAGGGAGCGTATTCAGTCCCTCACCTGCGCAGTCGATATCTACGGTGTGCGGCATCAGACATCGGCTGCGCAGGTGATGCCTACGGTTTGCGGCCGTAGGCGCCGCAGGAAAGAGGCAAGACAAAAGGAAGCTTAGGTGTATAGGAACAAGCTTTGCCAAGAGTGTGGGGCCCCGAGGAGACTGGTAAGGGAGCACCGCTGGCTGAGCAACGGCACCATCGTACAGAGGAAGAACCCACATCACCGCATGGTCTTCATCGAGTGCGAGAACATAAACGCCACCTACCGCAATATCGAGGACATAATAGGTCATCCGGTGGAGGACCTCCTCATAGAGGCGAAGTACAACGCCACCTTCGATTTCATCGACCACCTGCTGCCCGCGGGGGTTAAGACGGTGGTAAAGCAGGCGGGGGCAAGGTTAATAGCGCGCAGCATGACCAACCTGGGCTGCGCCATGGGTTACGGCAGGATAAAGCTTTACGATGTCCGGCGCATACACGGCAGGGATGACTACGTGACCTTCCGCGTGGAGGACCCTTATTCGCTGCCTCTCTTATGCGGCGACGTGGCGGGCTCCCTCAAGGCTATCGACCGCCGTGAGGTAGAGGTGAGCTACACGCGGTTATCCCCGGGGATTTTCGAGATCACCGCCAGGATCTCCGACCGACCCCTGGGCACGCGGGAAAGACTGGAAGGCAGGAGATATACGTACAAGGCAGGGGACCTGGAGATGGAGAGATGCCCCTCCTGCGGGGGGCCGCTTTTCCTCTCCGGGTACGAGTGGGACCTGAAGAGGGGCCTGGTGGTCAGCCGCAACAGCGGGCACCGTAAGGCCATGATCGGCCCGGCTGGGCCGGAGGCGGTAATAGAGCTACTGCAAAGCGAGCTTGGGGACAGCGTGGCGGAGAAGGTCATCGAGGCGCAGTGCCGCTTCGTCAAGACGGGTTTCTATTCCCTGGAGCAGGCCACCTCGGAGGAGGGGCTGCGCGCCCATCTCGCCCTGAGGGGCCTCGGAAACCTCAGGGAGATGAGATGGGAGGGAGACAGACTGTCCCTGCGCTTGGAGAACTCCTGCATGCACCTGTTCCTGGTCGGCTTGGTCAAGGGCATCTACGAGCTCGCCACCGGCAAGGATGCCGAGATGGCATGGGAGATGGACGGGAAGCTCGGGTTCAAGATCGATGCCCGTCCGGCTGGATGAACAACCCGCCGGCGCCGCTCATTCCGCGCACGAACATGGCGTCCCGCCGCACCTGGGGCAGCCCGCCGAATACTTAGCCACCGCCGCGCCGAGGTCTATGTCGTACAGGTTCGCCAGGCTTGCCAGCCAGGCGAGGACGTCGGCGAATTCCTCGCGCAGGGAATCGCGGTTCCCGTCCCGCATGGCGCGTGACAGCTCGCCTATCTCCTCGACCAGCCAGCCAAAAGCGCCCCAGGTTCCCCTGCGCCCGTCCTTATCCAAGTAGATCCCGGCAATCAGCTTCTGAAACTCCCTGATCTCCAATTCTCTCTCCCTTCAGGGCTCCTGTCTGTCACAGCATACCACGACCTTATGCCCGCGACATCCGGGTAGCCTCCTTCCTGGTCGGCATCGCCACAGCCGGACTTTTTGCTGCGCGGGCGGCCTTATCGCGAGGAGGCGCAGCCGACACGGCAAGCTCGATCGCGGGCGCTTTTCTGCGGGCGAGCAGGAAGGCCGCGGTGTACCGGCGCCGGGACGATCAGCCTGCGGATAGCGGGAAGTGGGGTCAGGGTAGATCCCGACCCGTGTGCCCGGCAAGCACGCGAACCTCCGTTCGCGAGACGGTGCCTTTAGATTCAACTCTGGTATAATATAGAACGCCTGGATACGGGTTGGGGTTTATCCCGGGCGAGTGGCGGAATTGGTAGACGCGCTGGGTTCAGGGTCCAGTGCTCGTATGGGCATGCGGGTTCGAGTCCCGCCTCGCCCACCAGGTATAGAGGGACGGCTCCACGGCCGTCCCTTTATTTCCCGCACCCGGGGTGCGGCGAAGGAATGACGGGCGGATAGATTGAAGAAACCTTTGGACAGTAGCCGAGGGAAAGCCGAAAAGGTCAGGGTGACAGGTTGTACGCGCAAGTAAGGAGCCCCAGGTTCACCAGGAGGCGGAGGAATCCCGCCCCGGCGATAATCATAGCCGTGGTCGTGCTCCTGCTGGGCTGCTGGTTGTTCAATGTGACCTGCGGCGGCGGGGGTAAGGAGGTCATCGATACCTCCGCGCTCACCGAATACATCAACCGCACGAGGCCCATAGCCGATACCTCCACCAGCGTGGGACAGAGCTGGTTCGCCATCCATTCCACCTTGACCCAGATGGTCTCCAATCCGGAAGGCTTGAACGATCAGTTGAAGGGGGTCGAACAGTCTTGCCTCGACCTTCTGGACCAGGCGAAGGAGTTGGAGGTCCCCGAGGGCATGGAGACCACCCACGCCGCCCTGCTCATCTGCCTCGAGCAGCGCTACCGGGCGGTGAAGACGTACCGCTCCGACCTTATCAATTCACTTTCCGCTGTCGACCTGGACGTCTACGCCAGGAGCATTTCCGAGGACCTGCGGGAGCTGATGTACTCGGACGGCGTCTACCGCTTCTTCAAGCGGGCGCTGACCGAGGCCGTGGAGGAGAGCGGAGCCCAGGAGGTAGCGCCGCTAGCCGATTCCATCTGGCTGGTGGATTGGGAACAGGCGGCATACGAGAGGGTCAAGTCGTTCCTCGTCGCCCTCCGGGGGACGGAGGTGCACGGTGTGGCCATCGGCACGGTGGTCCTCAACCCCGAGGGGACACTGTACGAGGAAGGCGGAGAGACCATACACCGCCTGCCCGCTACGGAGGAGTTGAGCCTGAACATAAGCGTGGAGAACCAGGGGAACCGCGCCGAGGCCGATCTGATGCTTACGGTCAGCCTTTACACCGAGATAGACACGGCTCCCGTGCGTCAGGAGCAGACCATAGCCACCATCGCCCCGGGCGAAACCCTGCAGATCGAGGTGGGGGGCTTGCGTCCGACCCTGGGGGGAGTGCGCAATATCCTGGAGATCAAGGTCAACCCGGTGCCACAAGAGTCCTTCGTGGAAAACAACCAGAAATTGATATACTTCACGGTAGGATGAGTGAACGCGAACTGAAGGTTGGTGACTGAACCCCCATGTTCTCCGATGAGCTGGACCTTATGCGAGGTTCCCTCGAAGATATCGTCGAGGAGATAGTGCAGCGTCTGCTTAATATCGTCCCCGCCTTCATGGGCATGCCGGTCGAATTCCATGCCGAGCTGCGCAGGATGGCGCGCGAAGCTTGCCTCGGCCTCATGCGGCAGCTGGAGGAGGGCCGGGCCGGCACGGACAGGCTTGATTGGGTCGGATTGCAGGAGTTCGAGCTGGTCGACGTGCTGCGCGCTTTCCAGGTTGGAAGCGAGATATGCTGGGATTGGGTCAAGCTCTGCTGGGATAGATCCGGCTACTCCGCGGAAAAGAAGCTAAAGGCCGCCGAGATAGTATGGGAGGCATACTTCCTGGCGGCCAACATCATGGCGCGTGAGTACATGAAACAGCGCCAGGAAACCGTGAAGGAGTTCAACAGCCTTCTTGACCGTATCCGGAAGGTCCAGGACCGCAGGGAGCTGGTGCGGATGCTGGTGGAAGGCGCTTGTAACGTCCTCGCATACCGCCGCGCCGTTTTCTTCATCTACGAACACGAGATGCTCATCCCGCTCTCCGCGATGGACCGCCTCGATCCTTCCTGGGGCGAAAGGGTGCTGGAGGAGAAAAGGCAGTATCCGATCTCTCCCATGTCGGGCAGTATTGAGGCGCAAGCCTTCTTCGCGACGTCGATACGTACCGCGCACGCGCAGCCCGGCGAGCGCGTCGCTTTCATCGTCCCGGAGCCGGGCGCCGTCTTCGCGCTCGTCCCCGTCAACACCACAGGCTCCCCGAGCGGCCTGCTGTATGTAGAGAGAGACGCGCTGGGGCCGGCGGTAGGGGAGCGTGACCTTGAAGTCCTTTCCTCGTACGCGGACACGGTGGGCATGTCCCTGGAGAACACCCGCCTCTACCGCGAGATAGAGGCAAAGCGGAGGGTCATGGACCACCTCATGTCGCGCGTGAACACCGCCCACGAGGAGGAGAGGGCGCGCATCGCGCGGGAACTGCACGATTCGGTGGCGCAGTCGTTGCTGAAGATCATCTACTCGGCCGGTTTCGCCCTCGATTACCTCAAGGAAGACCCCCGCCTTGCCGTCGACGAGGTCGAGGAGGTGCAGCTGAGGGCCAAGGACTGCCTGCGCGAACTGCGCATGATCATGTCCAACCTCAGGCCGACCTCCCTGGACATCCTGGGGTTGAAAGAGACGGTTACGCGCTACGCGGAACAGTTCGAGGAGGAGTACGCGATCAGCACCACCGTCGACCTCCAGGGGCTGGATTCCATACCCGCTTCGGTGGAGCTGGCGATCTTCCGCATCCTGCAGGAGGAGTTGACCAACGTGCGCAAACATTCCCGGGCGGAGTCGGTGAGAATAAAGACGGAGTCCTCCCTGGGCGACCTCATCCTCGTGGTCGAGGACGACGGCGTCGGTTTCGACCCGCGCGAGCTCGCGGCGGAGCAGGAGAACGGCAAGCAGCTGGGGCTATTGGCGATCAGGGAGCGCGTTGAACTGCTGGGCGGGGAGCTCGCAATCGACTCCATACCGGGTATGGGCACGCGTATAACGGTGAGGATACCGACCATCACGGGGAGCGAGGCCAGATGACGCCCAGGGAAAGCCAATCCATAAACGTCATGCTGGTCGACGACCACGAAGTGGTGCTCGAGGGTCTCATACGCATCCTGGAAAAGCAGGGCGGGATCAAGATCGTCACCGTGGCCCGCAGCGCCGAGGAAGCCCTGGACAAAGTGGAGAGGTTCCCGGTGGACGTGATCATCGTGGACATCCAGCTCCCGGGGATGAACGGCATCGAGCTCATCAAGCGGTTGAAGTCCGATCACCCGAAGGTCGAGGCCATAACCCTCACCGTATACGACGACGAGCAGCTGGCGAAACAGGCCATCAAGGCGGGGGCCATCGGCTACGTGATCAAGGACGCCGCCCAGGAAGAGCTGGTAAAAGCGGTGCGCGCGGCGGCCAAGGGCGAGTCCCTTATCTCGACCTCGGTGGCGCGCAAGCTCATCGAGGAGATGACCGAGCCCTCCGGCCGCAAAAAGAGGAAAGAGGAGGGATTCGAGGAACTGTCCCAGCGCGAGGTGGACGTGATCAAGCTCATGACCCGTGGCTACAACAACCGCCAGATAGCCGACATCCTTTTCATCAGCGAGCACACGGTCAAGGTCCACATCCGTAACATCTTCCGCAAGATCGGGGTGGTGGACCGCACCAACGCCGTGCTGTGGGCCCTGGAGAGGGGCCTGGTGCTCAAGGACAGCGACAGCATCAAGCCGGACAAGCCCGCCATCTGAGGCGCACCAGGGGGATGGCCGGGCTCAGCCGAACCTCTTCTTCACGAACGCCGCCACGAGACCGGACGCTCCGGGGCCGATTATCCTGCCGTGGCCGGGGTACATGTAATCAAGGTCCAGCTCGCTCAGCCTGCGCATGGAGTCCTCTATCTCATCCAGGCTGTGACTGGCGGAGAGGGTTGGTGATCCGACGCGCCCGAAATAATTGGAGACCATGTCGCCGACGAAGGCGCGCCGGCCGGCGCGGTCCACGAACCCCATACCGCCCGGGGTGTGGCCGGGGAGCGCGATGGCCTCCAGCCCCAGCTCCTCCAGGGTCTCTCCGCCGGCGAGGGAGATATCTACCTGCGCCGCCTCGCATCTCTGGTAGCTCATGATGATGGATTCAGGCAGCCTGCGCATGAAACGGCCCAGGCGGTTGAGGTCGCTGCCAAGCTGCGGTGGTTTGTCGCCCTGGATGTAGGGCACATCCGCGGCCCCCGCCACGATCTTCGCTCCGCTTTCGCGCTTCAGGTCCGCGAGGCATCCCGTGTGGTCGAAATGGCAGTGGGTGACGAGGATGTGGGTGAGGTCCTGCGGCCTCAGGTCGTGCTCCCGCAGCGCCTTGTCTATCCTCCCGCGGGCTTTCGGGACGCCGGTATCGACAAGATAGCGATGTTCTCCCGTGACCAGATAGCAGTTCTCTATCTGTCCCGCTATGCGGATTATCTCGTCCATCTTCCCCTCCCCCGGCCTCTAGTCCGGCCCCGACCCGCGGCATAGAGATTATAATACCGCCACGCCGTGAGATGAAAGCGGCCTAGCTAGGCGGCTCTCGGGTGCGCTATCAGAAGGGAAGAACGAGGCGGCCTTCCTCCGGCAGCATACGCTCTATCTCCAGGAAGACGCCTTCGATGTGCGGGCCGATGAGGTATCTCCACGCCCCGTCCCCGGCCTCGAGCTGCTTGATATCCGCCGGCTCTTTCTCCAGGGCTTCATAGACGCCGGCTATCTTCCAGGCCAGCAACCGCGGGAAGGGAACCCCTTCAATCTCAGCCTCGATGAGGAACGGCCTGCGGGTCACCCTGGACGGTTTCCCCCACCCGAGGAAGGGCAGGCCGAGAAAGAAATGCCGGTAAGCCGTCCTGTAGTTGTCCCCCTTCAGCTGGCGGTATTCCGCCGCCGCCCTGGCGGCAAGAGCTTCACCTATGACGGGGGGAAGGCCTCCCCGCCGGCTCCCGTCTATCTCCTCGACCACCTTCTGCCAGCCCGCGGCGGAGGTGATCACCATGTGGCGGTGGGTACCCGCCTCGTATATGGTGCCGAGCTCGGCGTCCCAGCGCAGCCGCCATGGGAACAGGGGCAGGCGGCACTTCTCGCAGACCTCCAGGCTGTAATCGCGTTTTGGACGCACGGGAACTTTTTCAGGCTTGGTGCCGCCGCGCCTCTTGCGCACCGTCTTGACCGTGATCTCCCATTCGCGTTCCGCGACGTTCTTAAGGGAGAGCAGCGCTTCTACCCCGAAAAAGCCCTCCCAGAAACCCCAGATATCGCCGGCCATGAGGTGGGGATGGTAGGGACGGCGCGTCTTTACCACCAGCTCTTTACCCGGCTTGACGCTGGATATCTCGATGTTGCCGCAACCGAAGAAGGCGGCTTCGGCGAAGGACGCCTTGACCATGCGCCTGGCCAGCGGCCAACGGCGCAGCAGCAGGCGTCGCATGAAGGTCAACTGCGACGATATCCCCTCGCGTGCGAAGGCGCGACGGCTTTCGCACAGGGTATCCAGGAGCTTTTCGCCGCGCAGCTTGACCCCCTCTTCCAGTAGGGTCTCTATGTCGTCTTCCTCGAGGAAGATCAGCCGCTCCGAGCGCTTGGCCTGGAAGTAGATGCCCCCGTCCGTGGTCCAGACCAGCTTGCTCCTCAGGGAAAGAGGCAGGCCGCATACAGGACAGTCATCGCCTCCCGCCATAACCTCAACCTCCTTGTCAAACAGGTTACTCAAGTGCCTTTCGCGGCGCAACTTCATTTTCCTCTTAGCGAGAGAATACTTTTTGCGAAGAAGGTTTCAGGGGCTGGTTCCTTCGGGAATGGAAAAGGCCCCGCAGGGGGAACGGGGCCTTCCTTTTATGCGGACTTCTATGGGGATAAAGGGGATTCCTCAGAAAAGTGAGACTTTGCTGCATATGGGCTGCTGATGTGTTCCGGGTCTTGCTGCGTCACGTGCTGCGATCAGGCTGTGTCTGCTGTTATGAAAAACGTCGTGGGCGAGGGTCACGTAAAGTAGTGCGTCTGGGCTGCATTCGATTGCAATTGGGGTAGATGGCTGTCTCGGCTAGTCGGCTTCGGATGGTGCTAGGGGAATGCTACTGCGTCTACTTTAGGATGGCTGCGAACACTGCTGCTACCGGCTCGCCCACGACGTCCGATTGCTCTTTTCTGAGGCACTATTTCCCCGCTGTCCGCTTGGGGCCTTTTTCAAGGAACTTCATCTGGGAATAAGTTATCTCAGGACGGGAAGCGTGCGCCATTCCCCGAAGGTAGTAATTAACCCGACCACTAATACCTGGGTAGTAGCGCGGCTTTTGCGGCAATATTGGCGACGGCGTATTTCCAGGTTGAATACCCGGAAAGACGCGATGCGGGTCACGGCGGGCATGAGACCCCTCCTTTCAGCTCAACGTGGGCAGACGCGGACTGTGCTAAACTTATTGCTGCCGCGACCGGCATCTTTACGAGGTGAAGGATGATGCATGAGGAAGAGAGGGAGAACCCCTGGGACCACAGCCTGCGTGCTGTGAACGAAATCATAGAGGGTTTTGCGAAAAAGCTGCCCCTATTGCGTAACCTGCAGCATGCCTTCCGCGGCGGCGCGGAAGGCATGGTCGATTGGGCGCAGGCGAGGGAGATAGCGGTACTGGTCGCGCAGCCGGAGGGTAGCGCGCCCCCGGCCCCGCGCGAGGTGCAACGCGATTTCGAGGCCATGATGGTGCGCAGCGTGGAATTGGTGAGGGAGTATTCCCATCTTCACCCCGGCCAGTCCCTGGGGCCGCTTTTCGTTTTCAGCCGCCCGGATTGGATAGAGGCCAACCTCTCCAGCTTCCAGTTGATCTTCGAGCCTCTTGCGGAGAGCTACGGCCACACCCTGAGCAGGTTAGAGGAGCAGAGGAAAAGGCCATTGCGCGTGGGGCGCGGTTTCACCCGGGGCCTGCTAACGGCCCAACTGGGCATGGTGATAGGTTATCTTGCACGCGGCGTGCTCGGGCAGTTCGACCTGGGCCTGCCGCGCCCCGAGGACGGCGGAAAACTGTATATAGTCTATCCCAACCTGCTCAAGACGGAGGAAAAACTCAGGCTGGTGCCGGAGGACTTCCGGCTGTGGATAACCCTGCACGAGGTGACCCATGCCTTCGAGTTCGCCGCCAACCCGTGGATCAAGGAGTACCTGAGGTCGCTCATGGAGAGCTATTTCAAAAGCGTGTCGCTGCGCCTGGAGGAGATGGGCATGCGCCTGCGCCCCCAGGAGCTGCGCAGCTCGCACAAGCTGAACGAGATAATCAACCAGGGGGGGCTGATCAGCGTCGTCCACAGTCCTGAACAGCGCGAGGTCCTCTCGCGTATACAGGCTTTCATGTCCCTGGTGGAGGGGTACAGTAATCTCATCATGGACCTGGTGGGGCGGGAGATCATACCTTCCTTCGAGAAGATGAGCGCGGCCTTCAGCCACAGGCGCGATTCAAAGTCGGGCGCCGAGCGCTTCGTGGAGAGGATGCTCGGCTTCGACCTCAAGCTGCAGCAATACCAGGTGGGAGAGCTTTTCTGCAAGGAAGTGGTGGAGAAGAAGGGCCTGGATTTCCTCAACCTGGCCTGGAAAAGCGAGGAGAACCTCCCGGGCGAGGAGGAGATCCGTCACGCCTTCAAATGGATCGAGCGCATCGAGCAGAGAGACAGGGAAAAGGTGATCCACCACCGTATCTAACCTTGGGGTCAGAGCTCATTTATTTGCATATAGGAATACACAATAAATTACCCTTGTACCCTTGGGGTCACCCTTGGGGTCAGAGCTCATTTATTTGCATATAGGAATACACAATAAATGAGCTCTGACCCTATTGCGCCAGCTTCCAGACGGCGACGGCGACGACCTGCGTCACCTGCTCCACCCCTTCCCGGTTCAACTTGTCCGGCGTATCGCTGGGAAGATGGAAGTCGGGGTGGTCGGTCCGCTCGAACCAGGACCAGTCACAGGTCACGGCGGGCATATGATAGAGGAAGAAGAAACCCGCGGTGGTGCCGGGATCCGCTCCCCCCAACTCCAGCGTTACCCCGAGCAACGATGCGGCTTCGTCTAGCGCCTCTACCGTGGCGCGGTTCTTGCGGTAATTGAGGTCCCACACGTCCATGTAATAACCTTTTCCGGCCCCTATTCCCTCGATATTGATGATGCGTACGCGGTCGCGCAGCCCGGCGGCCTCCAGTGATTCCGCGAAGGCCGAGGAACCGTACCCCCCACATTCCTCGGCGCCGAGCAGGGCGAAGACCACGGTCTTCTCGGGCCTGCGATCCAGGGCGGAAAAGATGTGGGCGAGCTCAAGCACCGCGCTGGCGCCGGAGGCATTATAGTCGGCCCCGGGGTAGACGCTGCCGCTGGACATGTCCGTCCCCAACCCGTCGTAGTTGGCGGTGACGACTATCATCTCGTCTGCAGAGGCACCCGGCAGCTTCGCGAGGATGTTGGCGCAGGTGACCGCCGTGTCCGAGGGGGGAGGGTCCGCGAGGAAGCACCTCTCGGGGGGGACCGGGAACTCCTGGCGGTATCCCTCCAGCCCTAGCTCGTCCAGGGGCTCAAGCCCGAGCCGGTCCAGGACGCCATCGAAGTGGTCCTCCAGCTCGCGCGATTGCTGCGATCCGGCGGGGCGCCCCCCCAGTTCCTCGCCGGCCATGTACTCGATGGCCTCCATCATGCGCTCGACGTCCACCTTTTGCGCGATGGTGAAAAGGAAAGGGTCTTTTTCCGCGGGGGCGTCCGTCGCGCCGCACCCCGCTGTCGCCAACAGCAGTGAGGCGAGTGCGGCCGCCAGCAACGGCTTGAGATGTCTCATTTCCCGGCTTTGCCCTTAGCGGCCTTTTTCCCGGCTGGTCTCTTCTCCGGTTTCGCGGCCGCCGTTATTGCCGCTCTTGCTCTCGATGACGGCTCGCGTTTCCTGATGAAAAAGATGACCGCGACGGCAGCGAGGCAGACCGCGAGCGCGCCGAAGACTATCACCAGCACCAGCCAGCCCTTGCCGCCGCCTTCCTGCGACGCGGTTTCAGCGCCTCCGGTCTCGCTCTTTTGCACGCCCAGGGCCTCGAAGGCGTCCTGGGGCTGGTCTCCCATGGCCTCGCCGGCAACGGTGACCCCTATCTCGCTTATCCCCGAGACCTCCTGTACGGTCTTTACGATCTGGTTGAGGGCTTTCGAGGCGGCGTCCGTGTCGCCCGAGAGCTCCATGAGCTCGCGCGAGAGGTTGACGCTGAACTCGCTGCGGTCCGTCTTGACCGTCGTGTACTGCAGTTTTACTCCCTCCGGGATATAGGTCACGTAGCCGGAGGCCTTTTCCTCCTCCGAGGGGCCCTTTAACAGTTCGAGCAGCGCGAACTCCACCATCTGGCTGCCGCCGGTTATCGCGCGCGGTACGGCCGTCAGCTCGCCGTCGAGATAAAAGTAGATGCCGCCCATCTCCTCGGTCGCCTCTTCCCCGACCGGCTCCGGGGTGGTCTCCTGCTGAGCGTAGGAGGTGCAGCACAACGCCAGGAACACCACCACCACTAAGATGACCGTTAGAATAAGCCTTCTGGCCATAGCCTCATCTCCCTTCGTTTATTTGCATTGTATGGACTGGGCGCTTATTCAGGCAAGGTTTGATATCGCGTCGCTTGAAAACGGCCGTACCCGCCCGCTGCTAGGACGGCCGGTGACACCCTTGAGTTCGCGCCCCGCGCCGCCGTAGATGCGAGGTGATCGGTTTATTAAGGATTGGCATCCCGCGCGCCCTCACGTTCTACCGTTATTACCCTTTCCTGAGGACCTCCCTGAATGTGCACGGCTGCGATGTGCAGCCCTCTCCCCCCACCAGCCCGAAGACGCTGGGCGAGGGCACGGAACTCTGCGTCGATGATATATGCGTGGCGGTGAAGGTACTCTTCGGCCACGTGGCTCTACTGGCGGACAAGGTCGATGCCATCCTTATCCCGCGCCTGGTGAGCGTGGAGAAGAAGAGATACGACACTTTCACCTGTCCGAAGCTCATCGCTGCTCCGGACATGATCCGTTTTTCCTTCCCCTCCCCGCCGGGCCTGCTGGAATTCACCGTCGATATCAGCAGAACCCCTTTGTGGTGGAGCTGCATACGTCTGGCCAGAAGCGCGGGCCTGTCGCTGCGCGGAGTGGCCAGGGCATACCGTGCGGACCTGCGCGAGCAGCAGAGATACGGGGACTTGCTGCGCCGCTGCCTGCTTCCGGCGGATGCGCTGGCGAAGCTCGCGAGCGGCAACGGCTTCCCTCCGCCGCCGTACCTCGAAGAGCGCGAAAGTCACCGTGGCCGTGGTCGGGCACCCCTATCTCCTGGGGGACCCCGTGGTCAACAAGAGGCTGGTGCATTGGCTGGACGCGGCGGGCGCCAGGGTGTTGGGAGGCACCCTGCTGGCGGAGGAGGAACTGGAAGCGGAGGCGTCGCTGCTCCCGCCCCTTTCATGGAGTTACGAGAAGGGACTGCTGGCCGCGGCGTCTCTCTTCCTCAAACGCCGTGAAGTGGACGGGGTCATCTATCTCACCAGCTTCGGGTGCGGTCCGGATTCCCTGGTGAAAGAGATAGTGCGGCGCGGGTTGAAGCCCTCGGGGAGACAGTCACTGCTCGAGCTGGTGCTGGACGAACACAGCGCCGAATCGGGCGTGAGGACGCGGGCGGAGGCCTTAGTGGACCTTCCGCGCTGCCGCAAGAGAGGCGGCGCTGGAGCGAGGAGAGCGGTATGAAAGTCGCATTCCCCCACATGGGCAACGTCTATATACCACTGAAAGCCCTGGTGGAGTACATGGGGATAGAGGCGGTTGTTTCGGAACGACCGAACCGCGTCACCCTCGAGAGGGGTGCGAGGCACGCACCTGAATTAGTATGTCTCCCTTTCAAGATAACCCTGGGTGACTGCATGGACGCACTGGAGAAGGGAGCGGACACCATGGCCATGGTCTGCGGCATATAGGCCTGCCGCTTCGGTTACTACGCGTAAATACAGCACCTCATCCTCAGGGAACTGGGCTACGAGTTCGATTCCCTGCTCATAGGAAGGGAGGATCTGCGCGTGGTGGTCGATAAGACACGCGACGCCGTGGGCCTGGGTGGGCGTCGGAGATGACCAAGGATACCCCGGAGAGCCCGCGGGCCACCAGGCCCCGCAGGAACGCCGTCCAGCCCGCGCCGTCCTCTGAGGTTATGAGGTCTACTCCCAGCACCTCGCGGTGCCCGCCGGCGGAGACGGCGATGGCGATGACGCAGGACACGTTCACCACCCTGCCGCCCTCGCGCACCTTCTGGGTGAGCGCATCGAGCCAGAGGTAGGTGTAGGGTCCGCCGTCCAGGGGGCGTGAGCGGAAGGAGGCCACCATCTCGTCCAGGGCCTTGGCCATGCGGGAGACCTGGGATTTGGATATGCCCTCGATCCCCAGGGTCTTTACCAGCTTGTCCACCCTCCGGGTGGAGACGCCGGCCAGCCAGGCGTCGGCCACCACGCAGATGAGCGCCTTCTCCGCCCGCCGGCGGGGCTCCAGGAGCCAGGCGGGAAAGTAGCTGCCCTCCCTCAGCTTCGGGATGGCGAGATCGATGCTTCCCACCCGCGTGTCCCAGAGCCGCTGGCGGTGGCCGTTCCTCGAGTTCACGCGCTCCTCCGATCTCTCCCTTCCCTCCGCCCCGCAGATGGCGGCTACCTCGGCGTCCATGAGCATGCCCGCCATCAACCTCATCATCTCTCTAAGCAAGTCCGTATCCGCTTCCTCTAGTTGCTTGCGCAACCACTCCATAAGGTCCATAGTAGGGTTTACCATCGTGCCTCTCCTCTGTCTCTCAGTTACTCCTTTGAGAAAAGGATGGCACGGTGGTCCTTGCTTTGCTAGGGGGCTTTCGGCTTATACACCACTACCGGGGACTCTGACTTTTTCAACTGGTCACTGGGGTCACTGTTACTACCATCCCACTTATCGGGGACGCTAGCCAGGAAGCTCTCGGGAATATCAAGACCGGTGAGCAGTTTCAACGAAGCTCTGTAGGCGGTGGCTCCCGAAAAAGAGCAAGGCGAGTGTTAGAAATCTGTTAGAAATCGCATCTCTGGTCGCGTTTCAAATGAAAGCCTGGCCAGGAGGGAAATGCCCTCTGACCAGGCGTTATGTCTGGTGGAGATGAGCGGATTCGAACCGCCGACCTCCTGCTTGCAAGGCAGGCGCTCTCCCACTGAGCTACATCCCCACTACACGATTTGTCTCCCTGCATTATAAACCATGGTCACGGCTTTGCGGGCGACGCAGGAGGGCCGCCGGTAACCCGGATACCACGGTCAGCTGAGCTTGAGACAGGCCGCAGGTTTGTCGGGCAGCCAGGGGGTTATAAACTAATATATGGCGCTTATTATGGCCATTTCCCGGTGCCGAAGGTATCCCGGCAGCGAGCGTGGTCGGGCTGCTTTCTAAAGGTCGGGGAGATGCAGACACGAGACCAGGCATGAGGAGGTGAGTCCGTGAGAGCATTCGTGTTGATCAAAGTCGAGCCGGGCAGGGTCAAGGCGGCCTTCGAGGCCATATCGGCGATGAGGGCTGTTGTCGAGGCTTACTGCGTCACGGGACCGGACGATATCATCGCGGTCCTGGAGTCAGATGATGCCAAAGGGGTTTCGGAAGTGGTCATAGCCGATCTGCATGAAGTCGAGGGCATCATGGGCACGGATACCCGCATCGTCATTGATATGCCCTGAAGCGGGGCCCGGTGGGGTCCCCGCAAAGGGAACACGAGTACGGGGAAAGAAAGTCTATAGGTAAGCGGAAGGAAACCTCCGCCACGAGCCGCTCGCGGCTGTTGCCTGCTTGAGATCATTGGTATGGGGAGGGGGTGGTGCTAAACTGTATGCCAGTCTTTAGCGGGCGGCCGTAGGTGCGGAGGTCTGGCGGAGAGAAACGAGGGACGAGTATGACGGAGAGCGAGGAGAGGGCGCCTAGAAGGAGGCCCAAGCAGAGGACTAGGTTGAGGTTCACACGGCGCTTCTATTATGTCATGGGCGGACTCACGCTGCTCATCCTGCTCATAGTGCTCATAGCGGCCATTTCCTCGGGAGGAGGGGGCGGGGGCTTTGAAGAGGCTGTTTCCATGGTCGGAGGCCTGAACGCAGCCGAGCTGAACAGCATGAAGGTCAACGAAATGGGCGCGGTCATGGTGCTTGAATATCACCGTATCGCCGAGGAGGGAAGATGGTCTCGCACCCCCGAGAATCTCCGCGCGGACCTCGAGCTCCTCTACGACGAGGGTTACCGCTGCGTGGCGCTGGATGATTATGTGGCCAACAATATCGCCGTGGAGGAGGGCTACACCCCGGTCATACTCACCTTTGACGACTCCGATCCCAGCCAGTTCCGCTATATCGAACAGGACGGCCAGGTGGTCATAGACCCGCGCTGCGCCGTGGGGGTGATGGAGCAGTTTGACCGGGAATACCCGGATTTCAATGTCACTGCGACTTTCTATGTCCTGCCCACCCTGTTCGGTCAGGAAGAGTATATCGAGCAGAAACTGGCTTACCTGGTCGAGCAGGGCTATGATATCGGTAATCATACCCTCAACCACCCTTCCTTGGGTGAATTGGACGATGAGACGGTCCTGCAGGAATTGACCGGCAACATCAGCCTGGTCAGGGAGTATCTACCAGGATACGAGCAGAAGAGCATCGCGCTCCCCAACGGCTCGGAGCCGAAGAACGCCTCGCTGTTGACCTCGGGTTCATATAACGGCGTAGAGGTCAGGTTCGAGGCCTCGCTCCTGGTGGGGGCGAATCCCGCGCCCGCGCCCTGCGACTATGCGTTCGATCCCCTGCGGCTCCCCCGCGTACAGGCCCTCGACCCCTCGCTGGACACCGGTGATTGCGGCATCTATGCCTGGATACGGCATTTTATGGAGAACCCGGAACGTCGCTATCGCAGTGACGGCGACCCCGATGTCGTCACCGTGCCTAAGCACATGATCGACAGGGTTGACCGGAGCAAGCTCGGCGACAGGGAGTTGAAGACCTACTAGGAAAGGAGAAGCGGGAAACGACCGCCCGCGACCGACCGGAGTGGCATATTATCCGAGCAGGGAGAAAAGGATATTCACCCACCGGAGTTGGCGTTCGCGCTTCGCGCCGCGTGCCAAGGTGACCGGAGGGCGCGCTCAGCCCCGCATGCGGCGGCGCAAGTTGAAGCTGACATCACGGGCCATGTGGGTACTGGCGGGACTGGGCAGCGCCGTTTTCCTCATCGTCCTGCTCGCCATACTCCTGCATTCTCCCGCGGTGAGCGGCATCGTGCCCGAGGATGGTTCGCAGGTATCGGGAATGCCCGTCCATGTCCAGGCCACGCTCAGAGGCAACATTGACGCGGCGGCGGTAAAAGTGCTCGTGGACGGGGAGGACCACACTAGCCAGGCGACCGTGGCCGAGGCATTGCTCAGCATGGACTTGGACCTGGACGACGGCGAGCACCTGGTCGAGGTGATGGTCGGCGACGAGCTGGCAGGCTCTTCTCGCTTTATAGTGGACAACACACCCCCCATGGTGCAGGTGGATGAATGGGAATTGCGCGACGATGGAATCACCGTCATCAGGGGCCGGGTGGAGGGCGCCGACGCCATGATGGTGGACGAGAAGAAGCTGACCCCGAACCCGGACGGTTCGTTCCGGGTGGAGGTGGACCGTTTTGCGCGCGCGACGGTTACCATAGCGGCGGTGGATGCCGCCGGCAACCGCCGGGAACTGCTCCTGGAAACGTCACCGCCCCCGCAGATCAAGGGCATCCACGTCTCCATCTGGGTGGCGGCGGACAGCTCCTTTTTCAGGCAGATGTCGGACCTGGTGGGGAGGACCGAGCTCAACGGCATGCAGATAGACGTAAAGGACGAGAGCGGCAGGGTAGCCTACCCCAGCCAGGTGGCATTGGGGATGGAAGTGGGCAGCCCCCTGACCGCGGGGGGAGTAAACATAGACAGGGTGATGGACAAGTGCTGGTACAACGATATCTACCCCATCGCCCGCATCGTCTGTTTCAAGGACCCGGTGGTGTCCTCCAAGCGGCCAGACCTCGCGGTGCACAGCACGGGGGGAGGACTGTGGGGCGACGGTAAGTGGCTCGATCCCTACAACCGGGAGAACTGGGACTACCTGCTGGGGGTGGCGGTGGAGGCCGCGCACAAGGGGTTCAAGGAGATACAGCTCGACTACGTGCGTTTCCCCTCGGACGGCAACACCAACACCTGCGTGTTCCCCGCCCAGGGAGGCGACACGCGCACCAAATCACAGGTAATATTGGATTTCCTGCAGTTTATGCGCGACGGCCTCAAGCCTATGGGCACCGTGCTGTCGGCGGATGTCTTCGGCCTCACCGCCTCGGGGCAGGGGGACATGGGTATAGGGCAGGACATCTCCGCCATGGGCCAGTACCTGGATTACATATGCCCAATGGTCTATCCCTCGCACTACAACGCGGGGGAATACAACATAGGCGATCCGGAGGCCAATCCCCACGACACCGTGTACATGAGCCTGGTTGATTTCCAGAAGAAGCTGGAGGGCACCTCCTGCAAGCTGCGCCCCTGGCTGCAGGACTTCTCGCTGCGCCTGACCTACGGCGCGGCCGAGGTGCAGGCGCAGATCCGGGCCTGCTACGAGCTTGGTATCAACGAATGGCTCCTCTGGGACCCCAACTGCACCTTCACGGAATCAGCCCTGCAGCCCGCCGGGGCCCCGGATACCCCCGAGGAAAACGCAGAGGAGAACCCCGAAGAGGCCCCCGAGGAAACCAGCGAGGAAACCACCGGCTGAGGGCTCCCCCTCAGATTTGTCCCTCTGACCCCGACACAACGGATGCCCCTGAGTTTCAGCGCAGGCTATAAGGCGCCCCCCTCAAACACATCACACGGGCTGCATTGTGGCAGATTCCGTGCTCCTAGGATCATGCTGCCTTGATCGCAGGCAATACCTGAAGGGGGCACGGACGAAGATGGTAAGATATATATCGTGTAGGGCAAGAGATGGCGGGAACATCATGCCATCACAAAGGATAGGGCGAACAGGTCCGAGCTACCGGCTCGAGCACGTACCAAAAGGAGGGGCCATGCTGAAAAGACACACGTTGCTTATCTCCGCTCTGCTGGCGATAATCCTCTTCTTCATGGTCCCGGCGGCCAACCCGGCCGGCATCGCGGAATGGTCCGAAGACGGCACGGCCGTTTGCACGGCGGAGGGCACCCAGGATTTTTCCGAGACAGTCACTGACGGGTCTGGAGGGGCCATAGTGGCCTGGATAGATAAGCGCGCCGGGGGCAGACATGTATATGCACAGAGGCTGGATGCCTCCGGTGATATCATGTGGACTCCCGACGGGGTCGCCCTTTGCACTGCAGACGGGCTAAGGGAATGGCTGGTTGCCATATCGGACGGTACGGGAGGAGCCGTGATCGCGTGGAGGAGTGGGCCCGATTACAGATCAGATATCTATGCACAGCGAGTCGATGCTGATGGCAAAGTGCTGTGGGCGAAAGACGGCGTTGCCGTCTGCACGGCTGATGATAGTCAATTCTCGCCGGTTATGACCTCAGATGGTTACGGAGGCGCTATATTCGCCTGGTGTGATGAACGTCTAGGCTATGGAAAATATAGAGTCTATGCGCAGCATATTGATGCAGCGGGAGCCGCCAGGTGGGCTGTTGAAGGTATTGACGTCTGCAAAGTATCGGCACGCAGGCATAGCCCGGCAATCGTCTCAGATGGCTCTCACGGCGCGGTGATATCATGGCAAGACCTGCGCAGCGACGGAGGTGATATCTATGCGCAAAGATTCGATATCAACGGCAATCCGCTATGGGATCTGGAGGGAGTGGCGGTCCGTGTATCTGATGGCACGCAGGGCAGGCCACAGATGATCGAGCATGATGGAGGGGCGATCATTGTATGGGAAGAAGGACTTCCAGAAAGTGGCTATTCATGCATATTTGCTCAGAGAGTGAACGCATCCGGAGAGATCCAGTGGGGTGCTGGCGGCAAGCAGATCAACGCTTCCATTAGCTATAAGGGGATATGCAAAGTGGCGTCTGATGGGTTCGGGGGCATGTTGTTATGCTGGCATGATCGTGATGTTGAGGGCGACAAGAGGAGGGTTTTCGCGCAAAGAGTGAACAGCTCCGGGTCAGGGCTGTGGGGTGAGAACAGCCTTCTCGTCGAGGTGGGGATATACGACTACGACAGCTGTGAGATCGTTGGCGATGGCTTGGGCGGGGCCTTTGTAGTCTGGGATTATATGGATGTGGACAGGGTTTTCACACAACACATCGACAGGAACGGAACGCCATTGTGGTCTTTTCCCATAAGGGTGTGCAGGCTTGAATCCGCGCAGAAACACCCGCGGATAGTATACGACGGTTCAAAGGGGGCGATAATCACCTGGCAGGACGGGCGTTCACATGATTCTGATATATACGCGCAGTCGACAAGTGTCTTGAAGCCCGAGGGTTCGGTGTGGTATCTCGCCGAGGGTAGCACCGCCGGGGGCATGCAGACCTGGGTGCTGGTGCAGAACCCCATGGACAGACCGGTGGAGATAGCGCTCGATTTCCAGACCGACAGGGGCCCGGTCTCGGGCCCGAGGGATATCTTGCCGCCTTTCTCCCGGCGGTCCTATGACCTCAACGCCTACGTGACTACCTACGACGTGTCCACCGTGGTGAGCGCCGGTTCCAAATTCG
>CAYPZH010000016.1:20699-27593 GCA_964415205.1 uncultured Actinomycetota bacterium
TTCGTCGTCTGCGAGAGGGCCATGTACGGCAACAACCAGACCTGGGCCCACGATTCCATCGGCGTCACACAGCCCGCCTCGACCTGGTACCTTGCAGAGGGAAGCACCGAGGGAGGCATGCAGACCTGGGTGCTGGTGCAGAACCCCGGGGATACGGCGGTGGACGTGGCACTCGATTTCCAGACCGGAAACGGCGTCGTCCCGGGGCCCAGGGAGTCACTTCCCGCGAAATCCAGGCGCTCCTTCAACGTCGGTGAATACGTTACCACCTATGACGTCTCGACCAGGGTTACCTCCACCGGTGGAGACGTCGTCTGCGAGAGGGCCATGTACGGCAACAACCAGACCTGGGCCCACGACTCCATCGGCGCGACCGTGGCGGACCAGGGCTGGGTCATGACCGAGGGATGCACCGCCGGGGGCATGCAGACCTGGGTGCTGGTGCAGAACCCCGGGGGCACCCCGGCGGACGTCGAGCTGGTTTTCATTACGGATACGGAGGTCATACCGGGCCCAAGCGAGAGCATCCCCCCGGGGACCAGGCGGTCCTATAATGTCGGGGACTACGTGACCTCGTACGATGTATCCACGGCGGTGCTTGCCGATTCAGGCGAGGTCGTCTGCGAGAGGGCCATGTACGGCAACGGCTGGAGCTGGGGCCACGACTCCATCGGCTCCCGGTACTCGAAAAGTATCTGGTTCCTGCCGGAGGGTTGCACGGCGGGGGGGATGGATACCTGGATATTGGTATTGAACATGTCCGACCAGGACACGGAGGTGACGATATTTTTCCTTACGGATCAGGGCGAAAAGAAAGGCCCACGTGAAGTCCTGCCCCCGTTCACCCGTAAAACCTATTACGTGGGGGGTTACGTCACCTCTTTCGCGGTGTCCGCGGTCGTCGTTGCCAGCAATCCCTACATCACCTGCGAACGTGCGATGTACGGCAACGGCGGCGCATGGGGGCACTGCTCTGTTGGCTACTAGACGCTTATAAAGCCGTCACTCCCGGGCTCGAGCCCGCAGCATCAACTTCACGCGGTCTATCAGGACAATGGGCAGGATGGTACAGGCGATGATGAGCCCCCATCCTATTCCGTCAACGTAGGCGGTGCCGAAGACGCGCATGAGGGGCGGCACCAGGATGACCAGCAGGTGCAGGGCAAGCGAGCCGCCCAGGGCGGCCAGCAGGGCCTTGTTGTCGATGAACGACAGCTCCATGAGGGTGAGGCGCTCGGAGCGCGAGTTGAAAGCGTGCAGGAGCTGCGACAGCACCAGGGTGGTGAAGGCGACGGTCTGCACCTTGGCGATATGGTCGGGACCGCCGCCGGGATAGAGCACGTAATAGGAGACGAAGAAGGCGGCCAGCGAGCCCAGGGAGAGGAGCAGGCCTTGCCACAGCACCAGCCACTGCTTGCGCAGGGAGAGGATGCCCTCGGAGGGGTCGCGGGGCGGGCGCACCATGATGTCCGGCGCCGGCGTGTCCACGCCCAGGGCCATGGCCGGGAAGCCGTCGGTGACCAGGTTCATCCACAGCACCTGCACCGCCCGCAGGGGGGTCACGGAGGAGAACAGCATGCCCAGGAACATGGTGGAGACCTCGCTCATGTTGCAGGAGAGCAGGAAGTAGATGAACTTCTTCAGGTTGTCGTAGATTATGCGGCCTTCCTCCACCGCTCCCACGATGGTGGCGAAGTTGTCGTCGGCGAGGACCATGTCCGAGGCTTCCTTGCTCACGTCGGTGCCGGCGATGCCCATGGCCACGCCGATGTCGGCGTTCTTGAGTGCGGGGGCGTCGTTCACCCCGTCCCCGGTCATGGCCACGGTCTTGCCCTTCTTTTTCCAGGCGCGCACTATCTTCACCTTGTCAGCGGGGGAGACCCTGGCATAGACGGCGATATGCTCGACCCTGCGCTCCAGCTCCCCGTCGCTCATGTGCGTGAGTTCGCTGCCGGTGACCATCTGCGCGTCCGGGCCCAGTATGGACAGCTGCTCCGCGATGGCCTTGGCGGTGGCGGCATGGTCCCCGGTGATCATCACCACCTGGATGTGGGCCTTGCGGCATTTCTCCAGGGCCTCGAAGACCTCGGGGCGCGGCGGGTCCATCAGGCCGGTCATGCCCAGGTAGATGAGGTCGTGCTCCAGCTGGTGCGGCTCGAGGTCGGCGGGCACCTCTTCGAGGGGACGGCAGGCGAAGGCCATGGTGCGCAGGGCGCGCTCCGCCATGCCCTCGGCCTCCGCCGCATGGTTGACGCGGCTCCCGCTGCCCATCTCCTTTATCCCCTGCGGCGTGAGCACGTGGCTGCAGTGGTTGAGCACGGCCTCCGGCGCCCCCTTGGTCAGCAGCATGTAAGGAGCATCGGCGAAAGGGAAAAGAGCCCGGCCGTCGCCGTTTCTCGGCAGGGAGTTGATGGTGCTCATCATCTTGCGTTCGCTCTCGAAGGGCACCTCCTCGACGCGCGGCATCCACTGCAGCGCTTCCCCGATGGGGTATCCGAGGTCGTGCGCGGCCCGCAGCAGGCCCACCTCGGTCCCCTCTCCCATGAACTCGCCCTCCCGCTCGCGCGCGTCGTTGCAGAGGGAAGCGACGGTGAGCAGCGGGCGCAGGGCGTTCCCCCAGTCACCGTCGTGCTTATCCGTCGTGGAGGGGAGAAAGGCCGGGCGCTCCGGGAGCAGCACCTCTTGCACCTCCATGACGTTGCGGGTGAGGGTGCCGGTCTTGTCGGTGCAGATGACGTCGGCGCAGCCCAGGGTCTCCACCGCGGGAAGGCGGCGCAGGATGGCGTTGCGGTCCGCCATGCGCCGCACCCCCAGGGAGAGGGCTATGGTGACGATGGCCGGCAGGCCCTCGGGGATGGCCGCCACCGCGAGGCTGACCGAGAAGAGGAACATCTCCGCCCACTCCAGGCGGCGTAGCAGCCCGATGGCGAAGATGACGGCGCAGATGGCCAGGCAGAGCACCGCGATCCTCTTGCCGACCCGCCCCAGCTCCACCTGTAGTGGGGTCTTCTCCTCCACCGCTTCGCCGATCATCTCAGCGATGCGGCCCAGCTCGGTGCGGCTGCCGGTCTCCACCACCAGGGCGGTACCGCGGCCGTGCACGATATGGGTGCCGCTGTATACCATGTTCCTGCGGTCGCCCAGGGCAAGGCCCTTGTCCGTGAGGAGGTCCGGTCTTTTCTCCACCGCCAGGGACTCTCCGGTGAGGGAGGACTCATCAGCCCGCAGGCTGTGGGTCTCCAGCAGGCGGGCGTCGGCGGGTATCCTGTCGCCGGTCTCCAGAAGTATGAGGTCCCCGGGGACGAGCGCGCGGGACGGGATAACCTCCTCGGCACCGTCGCGCAAGACGCGCGCGGTGGGCGCGCTCAGGGTGCGCAGGCTCTCCAGGGCCTTCTCGGCGCGGAATTCCTGCACGAACCCCAGTACGGCGTTGGCGACGACGATGACCATGATGACCGCGGCGTCAACGTACTCGCGCAGAGGCGGCAGGGCTGATATCACGGCGGCGGCGAGGAGCACGTAGATCATGAAATCCCGGAACTGGTTGAGGAAGAGCTTCGCGGGGTGCTCCCGCTTCTCCTCGCGGATGATATTGGGGCCGGATTCCCGCAGCCTGGACTCGGCTTCCGAGGCGGAAAGGCCGGTGTCGGGGGACGTGCGCAGCTTGCCAGTTACCTCATCCGCTCCCAGGGCATACCAGCATTCCTCCTGCGTCTCAGGCGTCTCGACCGCCAAGTTTTCATCACCCCGCTTTTGGGTAGTATAAAAGTTGTCCGGGATCCGAGGTGGGACCGCTGCGGGACGCCGGTCCACATCTTTGAAATGATACTGCATAGCCATTATAATGGCGAATGTCGTGGCTGTTAGCCGCCGCACGGCGCGGCGGCTCGATTAGACGTTAAGAGACGTAGAAAGAGCACTTCAAAGCGGGAATAAGGAGGTTGGAGTATGAAGGTAACGTTCAGCATAATCAAGGCTGATGTGGGCGGTTACGTCGGCCATTCCGACGTGCACCCGGCGATGCTCAGCCGCACGCGCGAACTCCTCGCCGAGGCCAAGGACAAGGGCCTGATCATCGATTACTGCCAGGCCAAGTGCGGCGACGACATCGCCCTCATCATGACCCATACCAAGGGCCCTGACAACGAGGACATCCACCACTTCGCGTGGGACACCTTCGAGAAGGTGACCGAGGTGGCCAAGGAGCTCGGGCAGTACGGGGCGGGGCAGGACCTGCTCACCGACGCCTTCTCCGGCAACCTACGGGGCATGGGGCCGGGCTTCGCGGAGATGGAGATAGAGGAGCGCAAGAGCGAGCCCATCATCTGCTTCCTGGCGGACAAGACGGAGCCCGGCTCATGGAACTACCCCCTCTACAAGATGTTCGCCGACCCCTTCAACACCGCCGGGCTGGTCATCGACCCCTCCATGCACGACGGCTTCCGTTTCGAGGTCCACGATCTCATCGACGAGAAGAAGGTCATCTTCAACACCCCCGAGGAGATCTACGACATGCTGGTGTTCATCGGCGCCCCCTCGCGCTACGTCATCAAGCACGTCTTCCGCAAGGGCGACGACACGGACGAGCCGGTGGCCGTGACCTCCACCCAGCGCCTCTTCCTCATGGCGGGGCGCTACGTGGGCAAGGACGACCCGGTGATGGCGGTACGCTGCCAGAGCGGGCTGCCCGCCGTGGGCGAAGTGTTGGAACCCTTCGCGTTCCCCTACACCGTGGCGGGCTGGATGCGGGGCAGCCACCACGGTCCGTTCATGCCCGTGGGCACCGATTGGGACACCCCCACCCGCTTCGACGGGCCTCCGAGGGTGGTGGCACTGGGCTTCCAGCTCATCGAGGGCAAGCTCGTAGGCCCCCGGGACATGTTCGCGGACCCCAGCTACAACAACGCGCGCCAGAAGGCGCTGGACATAGCCGATTACCTGCGCGCGCACGGCCCCTTCGAGCCACACCGCCTGCCCCTGGACGAGATGGAGTACACCACCATGCCTGCGGTGCTGGAGAAGCTGGCAGACCGCTTCGTCCCCCTCGAGGGCAGCGAGCGCGACCACTAGGGCCTATGGATCGATGATGGAGGGCGCCTGCTGGCGCCCTCCGTTTCCTGTCGGCGGATATGCCCGACCGGGGGCTTGTGCATCAGGCTGAAGAGACAGCGACCGACCCGTTCACTTCCGCTGCCGAAAAGGCCCGATAAAAGTCTTCGTTGATCGTGCCCCGTTTCTCTTGCCGTGCCTGGACGAGTCGGGGCCGGTCCGGGTCAAGACCCGGGGAAGGTGCAGACCGCTACGCTCTCCAAGGCGGACGGCCCATCTCCGCCGCGCGGTCCTGCGTGTGAGCTGGAACGGCCCTTCACCCCCTGCGTCTCAGGACATGACCGCAAAGCGGCAAAAGGGAGGGAGGACGGGCTTATCGCGGGGAGGTGCGGGAGAGGCGGTTCCTCCTCAGGAAAGTCCGCAGACGTCAGTGCAGTCGATCACCCGTGATTCGGTGACCAGCTTGTGGATATGGTGGTCGTGGTCGGCGCAGGGCACGCGCTCTATTATCTGTATCTCGAAAGCCACGGCGATGAGCGCGCAGGCCGGGCTGCACTTTTCCAGGAAGCGGTCGTAGTAGCCGCCGCCATAGCCCAGGCGCCCACCGGAGAGGTCGAAGGCCACCCCGGGCATGAGCACCACGTCTATATCCTCCGGGGCTACCGGCCTCCGGCACTCGCACCTCGGCTCGAGGATGTCGTAATTCCCTACCTCCATATCAGCCTCGAGATCCATGATGCGGCAGGCGACCATGCTCTTGTCGCCGTCATCGGTGCAGGGCAGGCAGACCACCTTGCCCTCGTCCAGAGCGCGGTGGATCATGGGGACTGTGTTGACCTCGCTGCGGAAGGAGATGAAGAAGAGGACGGTCCCGGCGGCGGCGAACTCCGGCACCGACCACAGGTTGTCGGCGACGCGCGCGGAAAGGAAGTTCCTCTGCTCGGGATCGATGGCGTCTCGCAGCTCCTGGACCTTTTTACGCAGCTCTTTCTTTTTCTTGTGGATCATCGCTTACTCCCTCGGCCCCGGACCAACTATATAATATATCAGGGGCGGCTAAAAGCAAGCGGGGGACGGTATGCGGGAGGCAGCATGGCGCGCGTGATATTGCTAGCGGACACACATATACCCAAGGTGAACACGCCCATACCCGACGAGCTTCTGCAGGCCTGCGAGGGCGCCGACCTCGTGCTGCACGCGGGCGACCTCATCGAGATGTCCGTCCTGGAGGGATTGCGGCGGCTGGCGCCGACAAGGGCGGTGGCGGGCAACATGGACCGGCCGGAGGTCAAGTCGGTACTGCCCGAAATGGCGGTTGAAACCGTCGCGGGCAAGCGCATCGGGCTCATCCACGGCTGGGGTCCGCCCCTGGGGATCGAGAGGAGGGTGTTCTCACGTTTCCGGGACGTGGACGTGGTCGTATTCGGCCATACGCACAAGGCTATGTTGGAGGAAAGGAAAGGGGTCCTGCTGGTGAATCCCGGCAGCCCCAACGACCGCCGCTTCTCAAGCCGCCTTTCCTACGCCATCCTCGATATCGAGGACGGCGCGATCAAGCCCAGGATAGTGTGGCTGGACTGAGAGGCATGAGCGCCGCGGGCGTTGGCAGGACGTGCGCGAGGGATGAAAGGCGGCCTCCGCCGCGGTGCTATGACGGGAGCCGTTCTCCCCAGGACTCGTCCTCAGAGAGGTCAAAGCCACCGATCACCACCCAGCGCCCCTTGCCCGCGATCCCCCTGAAGCGCTCGTCGCCGCCCCCACCGTCTTCATCGCTGAAGCCGGGGATCTGCAGCAGCGGATCCATCTCGCCGCCCTCGTAATAGCGCAGGTAGATCTCGCCCTTCT
>CAYPZH010000017.1:0-8466 GCA_964415205.1 uncultured Actinomycetota bacterium
GGTGCCCTTAATAAAACGGTGTTGGATCCGCTGTATTAAAATTTTGGGGTTGGGGTTTTGGTACGGTGGGTTGGTTTTTACCCGAAGGGGGTGCAGCGCAGGGGCAGGGAGAAACGCTGCGAGGGGACGACCTGAAAAGCGTCCCCGGCGAAGATATACTCCTTCGCCCTCTCCACCAAAGCCTCGTATTCCCCGCGCGTGAAATTGGATTCCACCTCCTGGAAGTCTGCCTCCTCCGAGAGGTAATACACGTCAGCCGCGCTTTCGGGCGGGATGCTCCGGGTGAGCTCTCCCGCAAGTCTCTCCAGGGAGGCGATGGCCTGGCGGTAGAGCGCGAGCAGCTCGCCTTTCCCGGGGTCAGGTGGGACGGGCACGTTGGCCATGAGGACCAGGCGCCCGGTCAGGTGGTCGAAGGCGGCTGAGGTGCGCGTGAAAATGAACATCATCTCCGGCAGCCCCAGCCCGCCGCCCGCCCCCAGCTCTATGTCATCCATGCAGGGGAGGAGGTCGTACGAGAGGTAACCTACGGCACCGCCGCTGAAAGGAGGACCGACGGCTCTCTCGCAAGCGTTATGCCCCTGCATGACTTGAAAGAGGTGGTCCACTGGGTCGGCCCCGTCCGCGACCATCCCCCCGCCCAGGGGCAGGTCCAGCCTGCCATCCATGCAGCGCAGGACGGCTAGGGGCTCGCACCCTATAAAGGAGTAGCGGCCCCATCTCTCGCCCCCCTCGGCGCTCTCTAGCAGGAAGGAATACTTATCCCCGCCCAGCTTCAGAAAGGCGGTGACCGGTGTCTCGGTATCCGCGCTCACCGTGCGCGATACCGTCACCAGGTTGTGCCGGCGGGCGAGGTCCATAAATTCCGCCTCGCCGGGTCTGTAGAGCCCGTTCGCCCTGCCGGCTGCGCTGTTCACGCGCATAAAGTCGTTCAACTCCATTTCCTCCTTTCACGGGTAAAGATAAAAGGCCGTGCACCCGGGGTACACGGCCTTGAAGCGTGTGGGAGAGAAGAAGGCCGCGACCCCCCAGAGAGGGTTCACGGCCTTCTTCCCGCTACGCTTCGCTATGTGGAGAACATGCCATGGCCGGAGCCCCCTCTAAGAGAGGCTCCACCACCATCGGTAAACGCACATGTTCTCTTTCATAGTGAAGTGGATTGTAGGATAAAAAACCCAACCTGTCAACCGAACCACGAACTTGGGGTCAGGTCTTGTATTTTGCATACCGCGGTATGTAAGCGATTATCATACATATGCTCGCCTTTATGCAGCGCCTTTACAATAGATACCATATTTTAACATGAAAAATACAATACCTGACCCCGCCTATACTCCTTCCACCACGGTGGCGATGCCCACGCCACCGCCACCGCATAGGGTCTGCAGCCCGTACCTGAGCTTGTTGCGGACCATCCAGTGTACCATCTCCGTGAAGTAGAGCACCCCGGTACATCCGATGGGATGGCCGAGCGCGCAGGCGCCGCCCGTGGGGTTGATGCGAGGATCGTCGAAAGCCAGGCCGAACTCGGTGCAGAAGGCGAGCACCGGCGACACGAAGGCCTCGTTGGGCTCGAACACATCCACGTCGTCCATGGTGATACCTGCGCGGTCGAGCGCTTTGTGCATGGCCGGCACAGGGCCCAGCAACATGATCAGGGGCTCGGAGCCCGCCACCGCCGTCGATACTATCCTGGCCATGGGCTCGAGGCCCAGTTCCTCCGCCTTCGCCGCGGTCATGAGCATCACCGCCGCCGCGCCGTCCACGATGGCGGATGAGGTGGCCGCGGTCACCGTGCCGTCGTCGCGGAAACGGGGGGGGAGCGCCGCTATCTTCGCCAGTGCGGCGTCAGGGTCGTCCAGCGCCTGCTTGCGGGGTGGTTCGTCCTCATCTACCAGCACCGTTTCGCCGTTAGCGCCCTCCACCTGCACTGGGATGATGCGCTTGCGGTACCATTCCTCCTCGCGCATCGCCCGCACCGCCTTCTGGTGGCTCCACAGGGCGAAGCGGTCCATGTCCTCGCGTGGCAGCTCGTAGCGGTCGGCGAGCATCTGGGCGCTCACCCCCATGGGAGCCAGGGCGAAGCGTTCCATAGCCCGGGGATGGATGCTCACCGGCATACCAGCTTGCAGGGCTGCCTGGAAGTCCGACCCCATGCCGTAGTGGCTCATGTTCTCGACCCCGGCAGCGATGGCAATGTCCCCGGCCCCGCACATGAGGGCGTGCGCCTGCGAGTTGATGGCCTGCAGGCCGGCGTTGCAGTAACGGTTGACGGTCCAGCCGGCGACCTCCTCCGGAAGGTCGGCGGCCAGCACCCCGATTCGGCCCACGTTCAGCCCCTGCTCGCCGATCTGGCTCAGACAGCCTACGGCCACGTCCTCGATGGACACCTCTTCGAAGGCGGGCGCTTTTTCCTTTATCCGGTCGATCAGGCCCCGCAAGGCCGTCGCTAGCAGGTGCTGCGCCGAAACGTTCGAGAAAACACCTCCCTTGGCTGCGCCCGCCCATCCGGACCTGCCGGTGGGGGTGCGCACCGCATCGACCACTACGACTTCCCTGAGTTCCATGCTCCCTCCTTAGGTCCTGGGGTCAGGTCTTGTGTTTTGAATGTTATAATATGGAAATGCATGTAAAGATGCTGTATAAGGTGCGGGCATATGCATGATAATCGTTGAGATACCGCGGTATCCAAAATACAAGACCTGACCCCTTATCCTCTTATCCTTTTCTTTCCTCGTCTTTCCAGTACAGCTTCTCCAGCTCCCGCTTGATGATCTTGCCGTCGATGTGGCGGGGGAGCTCATCGAAGAACTCCACCCTGGCGGGGAGGTTGTAGCCGCGCAGGCCCTCCTGGCGGCAGAAAGCGAGGATGTCCTCCTCGCCCGCATGCTCTCCCTCGCGCAGCTGCACGCAGGCGATGGCCACCTCTCCCAGGTCGGGATGGGGCATGCTCACCACGCCCACATCGAAAACCGCAGGGTGGCGCAGGATCACCCCTTCGATCTCCAGGGGATAGACGTTGACCCCGCCGGAGATTATCATCTCCTTCAGCCTGCTGGTGAGATAGAGGAAGCCGTCCTCGTCCAGGTAGCCCAGAAGGCCGTCGTCGTACCATTCCTTGCCTTCGATGATGCGGATGGACTCGTGCAGCTTGTCCTCGGAGCCGGGGTAGCGCAGGGACAGGGTGGAGGCTGTGCGGCCCATGACCTTTCCCACCTCGCCCGGGCCGGCCCACCTTTCCTCCTCCTCGAGGTAGATCCCGATGTCCCCGCAGCGCGCCTTGCCCACGCTGTTTATACGCTGCGGGTTCTCCACGTAGTCCTCGGGCAATAGGACGGTAATGATGGCCGTCTCCGAACTCCCGTAGTACTCGCAGAATACCGGCCCCGGCGCCCCCCTCTCCATGAAGAGCTGGTTGATGTCCCGCTTCACCTGCGGTGGGCAGGGCGCGGCGGCGCAGATCACAGAACGCATATAGCCGAGATAGTATTTCTTCTTTGTCTCGTCCGGCAGGGCAAGCACCCGCTGCAGGATGGTGGGGGCGACGAAGACCCAGTTTATGCGCTCCACCTCGATGAGGCGCAGGAACTCCTCGGGGTCGAACTTGCGCATGAACACCCCGGTCGCCCCCAGCATGAAACATGGCGCCCAGCCAGCGGCTGTTCCGGCGTGGTACACGGGGGTCACGATGAGCGTGCGGATGTTATCGCTGATGGGGTCGCGGATGCGGTCGGCGCCGAACCAGTAGAAGTAGCTGAAGGCCCGCGAGGTATAGGGGAGGAAGTTCTCGAAGCTCTCGCGCGGCGCCTCGGCGAGGTCGGAGAGGGCGTAGCTCAGGCTGTCGTAGAGGTTGGAGCTCTTGGGAGTGCCGGTGGTCCCCCCGGTGTAGGGGTTGAGGGAGGCCAGGAAGTTGACGTCGGGCCTGGTGGCGGGGTAGCCCTCGAGCAGCTCCTCGTAGGAGATCATGCCCTCGGGCACCGGGCCGTCCGAGCCCAGCACCACGAAATGCTCGATCCCCTCCAGGCCGTCCTTGATGCTCAGGATCTCGCCTAAGAGGTCGGCGTCGAAAATGAACACCCTGGGGGTCCTCAAGTTGATGGTCTTGCGCAGCTCCTCCCCCCTCAGGTGCCAGTTGACGAAGGGCATGGGGGCGCCGATGAGGCTGGTGGCGTTGAGGATCTCAAGAAAGGCGGCGCTGTTGTAGATCATGGTTGCGACGCGGTCCTTGGGCCTGACCCCCAGTCCCTGCAAAGCGTTGGCCAGCTTAAGCACCCTGGTCTTCAGCTCGCCGTAGGTCAAGCGTATGTCCCCGTCCACGGCGGCCTCGCGGTCGCCGAAGACCTCCCACATACCCAGGGACCAGTTGGGGACTATCTTGCCCACCTTGACCTTGCCCAGGTCGCGCAGGTTCTTGAGCAGCCCCTGGCCGCCGGTGAAGATCCTGACCACGATCTTCAGGGTGTTTTTGCCTCCTCCCCACTGCTGCTTGAAGCTCCTCCCCAGCCCTTTGGTCTCCTCCATGCGCAGGAAGGGCGGCAAAGCCCGCACCAAGCCCGAAAGGGTCTTTTCCGCCTGCATGATACTCCCCCCTCCTCGGTGTATCGTTGCGTACGTGCCTTCGGCCAGGTAAGCAGGAACAGTGGCGTGACAGTTGCTGCGAGGGATAGTGGCAAAACGAGCTCGGATGTTTCTGTATCCCAAGGATAATACAGCGAGCGCGCATAAGCCATAGCAGTCCGGCCGGGTGGTCACTCCCGGAGATCGGTCCGCTCCGCCCCGGCGCCGGGTGGTCACTCCCGGAGATCGGACTCGCTCAGCACGCGGCGTCTCTTCTCCTGGTTGCCAGCACCAGAAGACCGGATAAAAGAGGATATCAGGCCCCGCGCTAGTTCTGTTGCCTATATAATGATATGCGGTGCTAACCGGGTTGCGCTCAACGCACTCCCAGTATCCATCAGACGTATTGGAAGGGGGGCTCTCCGTGGCTTCCATGGAGGAAGGGATAAAGGATTTCGTGCGGGCGCGGGGCGTAGAGGTGGTGGCGATCGCGGGGCCGGAGCGCCTGGACGGCCCACCTTCCCTAGACCTCTCCTATACCATGCCGGGGGCGAGGTCGGTCGTCTCCATGGCTCTGCCCATGAACACGGAAGCCATCTACGATTTCCTCAGCAAGCGCTCGCCGGCGCCCCATAACCTCGATCAGTTCTTGAGCTACCAGCGCCTGCAGCGCATAGGCAAGGAACTCGCCGACCACTTGGTCTCCCTCGGTCACCGCGCCACGGGCGTGCCGCTGAGTGCCGACTACCGCCGCGCCCTCTACGTCTTCCGTCCGCGCCCGGCTTTCTCCCTGCGCCTGGGGGCGATGGCCGCGGGCGTGGGCGGCCAGGGGTGGAGCGGCAACCTCATGACCAGGGAGTACGGAGCTTCCATCTACCTGGGGGCGGTGTTCACGGACGCCGCCCTGGAAAGCGACCCCGCGTTGCCGCCCGGGTACTTCACGGCCGGGTTCTGCGCGAGGTGCAAGCGCTGCGCCAGGGCCTGCCCCAGCCGCATGTTCGACGAGATCGAAGAGGAATACATCCTCCTCAACGGGGAGCTGCATCCCCGCGGCCGCAGGAACAACATCGACCTCTGCCACGTATCCTGTTTCGGGTTGCACGGCCTCAGCGCCGATATGCGCTTCTCCAACTGGGGACTGCACTGGATAGAATCATGGGTGGGGGAACGGCCCGAGCGCATGAACCACCTCCGCGTCATCCTGGACATGTTCAAGCGCGGGCTCACCGCGGGCGACGCCTGGCCGCGTTTCGACGTCCTGCGCGTGCTGTGCAGCAAGCTGTGGCCCGAGGAGGTGCTCGAGGGCATACCCTCCCTGGACGACCTTCCCGGCGATGAGGACGGGCGCTACCGCGTGCTGGCGGAGTTCGCGAAAAGGATGGGGGTCGCGGGCATCGACGCCTACCCCATCCCCATGGTCTGCGGCCAGTGTGCCCTGGTGTGCGGGCCGACGCTGGGGGAGACGGCCGAGAGGTACCGCGCCCTCATGGAGTCCGGCATCGTGGTGCCGGGGCCCGGAGGGCGCATGACGCGGGTGGATACGTTCGAGGAGGCCCGGGAGATGCGCCGCCGCTATCCCCTGCGCATCGGTGCGGCGGCGAAAGCGAGGGACGCCCTGGCCTCCATCGCGGGATGGCACCGCCATTACTTCGGCTTCGAGCCCAGGTCGTTCATACAGGCCAGGTCCTATGACTTTAAGTTGAGAAAAGCGGTACGGGAGCGGTCTAGAAAGGTGAGGGCCGTATCCAGCCCGACCACCCGGGTAGAGAGGTGAGTAGGATGTTGCTGTTCAGGAACCTCAATCTCATCGACGGCATCTCGCGGGACGTGCGTGAAGGCATGGCCATCCGCGTGGAGGGGGAGAGGGTCGCGGAGATAACGGAGGACCGCGATGGGCTGTCTGCGGAACAGGTGATAGACCTCGGGGGCGCCTACGTCACCCCCGGCCTCATCGACGCGCACGTACACCTCATAACGCCATTCGTCCCCAAGGTCACGCCGGGCGTCATCGCCTCTCTCGGAAAACAGGTGCGCAGGAACCTGGCTGCGACGGTGCGTGACGGCGTCACCACGGTGAGGGACGCGGCCGCCTTCCCCCGCCGCATCCAGGGGGCCAGGCGGGCGGTGGAGGAGGGGCGCATCCCCGGGCCGCGCATCCGCTGCGCCAATTCCTACATCACCTGCTTCGGCGGCACGCCGGAGTGGATACCGTATCTCAAGGGCCCGGCCAGGCTCATCGCGGGGGGCCAGGCGGTAGAGCGCGCCGAGTCCCCGGCGGAGGTGTCGTCCCTGGTCCGCCGCATGGTCGAGCTGGGCTCCGACTGGGTAAAGACCTGCCACAGCGACCGCTCCCTCTGCCGGGGCAGGGACGCCCTGCCCACCTTGAGCGACGAAGCTTACGACGCCTTCTTCTCCGAGGCCGCCAGGCTCGGCAAACCCGTCGCTTTTCACCAGATGTGGCTCTCCGCTTTCCGCAAGGGGCTGAAATACGGGCCCGCGACCTTTGACCACACCCCCATGGACGGGCTGCTCGGAGAGGATGACGTGGCGGCGTTCGTGGACTCCGGCACCGCCCTCATCGCCACCCTGGACGTTTACAGGGACAGCTTCGAGTTCGACCGCGTCGCCCGCGACCTCGAGGAGAGGGGGAAGGAGTTCCTGGAGCCGGTCTGCCACCGTATGGTCTCAGAGCACCTGCACAAGTACATGCACGATGGGTTCACCCGCGAGGAGGAAGAGAAGGAATGGGTGATGGACGAGACCATGCCCCGCGAGATGCTTCCCAACGCCTTCGAGAACGTGCGCCGGATATGGAAAGCGGGCGGCGTGCTGGGGTGCGGCACCGACTCCGGCGGCGCGGATTTTGGCTTCTTCGGCTTTTTCCACCGCGAGCTCGTCAACCTGGTGGAGGTGGGCCTGACCCCCTTCGAGGCGCTGCGCTGCGCCACGGCGGTGAACGCGAGGATTTTAGGGATGGAGGAGGATATAGGGACGCTCGAGCCCGGCAAGTACGCGGACATGGTGGTCGTGGAAGGCGATCCACTGCAGGATATCGCCAACATGGGAAGCGTAAAGGCGGTCTACAAAGGCGGCAGGAAAGTGTAGGGCCGGGGGAGAGAAGGTGCGATAACGGGCCTGCTATGGAGATAGAGGTAGCGACGGCGGATGACGCGGAGGAGATACTAGCCCTGCAGAAGGCGGCATACGCCAGCGAGGCGAAGGTCTATAACGACCCCACCCTGCCTCCCCTCACCCAGACCCTGGAGGAGATGAGGGCCGATATCGAAAGCCAGCTCGTCCTCAAGGCGGTGGAGGAGGGAAGGACAGTGGGCTCGGTGCGTGCCCGCATGAAGGACGGCCGCTGCCTCGTGGGCAGGCTCATCGTACACCCGGATTGCCAGGGCCGCGGCATCGGGAAGCTGCTGATGGAGGAGATCGAGAGGCGCTTCTCCCGGGCGGAGAGCTTCCGGCTCTTCACCGGGCACCGCAGCGTGAAGGCCTTGCATATCTACGACAAGATGGGGTACAGGGAATCGAGCAGAGAGCGCTTGCACGACGACCTGACCCTTATATACCTGGATAAACCGAACCCGGGGATACGCCGTACGGGCGGGTCGAAGGGATCGAGCGGACAGGATGATCGATTTGGATGAGCAAACGCCCAGCCAGCCGGAGACGGATCACGTAGATACCGCTCCCGGACTCCCGCCGCCGGCACAACCGCCGCCAGCGGAACAACCGCTGTTGCCTGCACAACCCTATTTCTATTACCAGCCCCATGCGAAGACATCCATAGACACGGCCACGCTGGCACTGATACTGGCAGCGCGTCGCTGATATATTTATTCCCTCCGTTCGTCCTTCCGGGGGTGGCCCCGTATCTGGCGGGAAAGGCAAAAAAGGAGATCGAGG
>CAYPZH010000017.1:8476-9089 GCA_964415205.1 uncultured Actinomycetota bacterium
AGCCCCGCAGCTCCCAACGCCGCTACGTTTATCAGGTTAGCCCGCGTCCTGGCCATAGTAGGGATCGTCGTGGCCGCGCTGTTTCATATCGGCTATATGGTGTTTGGCGTGCTCGTGGTTCTACTCGATTAGCGCTATTGGGCTGCGCCGCCGCGCGTACCGGATACGGCCTCCTCCAGGGCTTCCTCGACCGTATCCGCGTACACGCGGGCGCCGTAACGGTTCAGGTGTATCCCGTCCACGGTCAGCAACAGGCCCCTCCTGCCGCTCAGGCGGTCGGCGCCGCGGGGGGTGAGACAGCGGAAGGTGTCCGCGAAAGTGCAAGAGAGGTGGTCCATCAGGAAGCCGCTCTGAGTCCCCAGCCCGGTTAGTATTCTGCGGAAGGCCTTTCCCACGTCGGCCAGGACGGCGCCCTCTTCCGCCGCGGCCTCCCTTATGACCTCGTTGTACTGGGCGGCGCGCCGGTTGAGGTCGCTTGCCATCTGCTCGCCCACGCAGGCGATGGTGGTTATCACCACGCACCCGACGGCCTTTACGGCGTCTTCCAGGGTGCGGGAGCAGAGGTTGCGGACCCTCACCAACCCGGGCGTGGGAAAAATGCCCCTGGCCACCC
>CAYPZH010000017.1:9099-18399 GCA_964415205.1 uncultured Actinomycetota bacterium
TTTCCAGCCTGCGCCACAGGCCGCTCCTGGACGCGAGCGCCGGCAGCAGGATATCGTTGGTACCCGCCTCAAGGATCAGGGCATCCGGCTCGTGCTCGCAAAGCAGCTCCGCCATGCGCGCGCTTATCCCGGCCAGGGTGTCTCCGCCAGCGGCGCTGGTCTGCACGCACCATCCCTGCAGCCTGCGCTCCAAAAGGGAGGCGAAACAGAGATAGGGAAGTCCGCCCGCCAGGCTGTCGCCCACGATCAAGAGGTTCTTCATCCCGCTCCTTCCGGGAGGGCCGACCATGCGGGACGGGTGCGCGCCGTACCTCGGCCAGAGCTTCCCGCTCCTTCGCCTTCCCCCCATGATGATTATCGCCTGCGCCTCCCCGGCCCTTTAAAGCTCCGCCCTTCTTGTGCGGGCACCGCGGCTGCGCCATCATGATAAGGTCATGGTAACCATCAGGAAATGCGCGCGGAGCGACTTCGAGCAGGTACTCAGCCTGCTGCGCCAGCTATGGCCCGACCGGGAGCTGGACCGCGAGGCGCTCGAGGAGACTTTCCTCTATAACCTGGACCGCGAACACCAGCACTACCTGTGCGCCGTGTGCGGGGAGGAGCTGGTGGGATTCTGCTCTCTCAGCCTGAGAAAGAGCCTGTGGGGGCAGGGCTTCCTCGGCTACATAGACGAACTGGTGGTGGAGGAGGCGCGCCGGGGAGAAGGGACGGGTGGCATGCTGCTGGAGTGCGCGCTGGAGCTGGCTAAAGAGGAAGGATGCCGCAGAATAGAACTCGACTCCGCCTTCCATCGTGAGGAGGCCCACCGCTTCTACGAGGGCCACGGCTTCAAGGGGACATGCCTGCTCTTCAGCAGGGAGATATAAGCCGGGGCCAGCCCGGGCGACCAGTACGCCCACGCCCCCGGCTCCGCCGGCCCTGCCGGAGCCGGACCGTCAGTCCCTGATGCGCCTGAGTACGATGGTTACCGCGTTATCCTTGTCCACGCAGTCGAACTCGATCTGCTCCGTGTCCCCCCACTCCTCGGGGAAGTTCCCGCCGTACTCGAGCATCACCACGTAGGGGAAGATATCGTGGTAGAAGTAGCCGCAAAGGCCGCCGGAGGACAGCCCGCTCAGCTCGATTTCGTCCCCCACCTTGTGGCCTGCCTCACAGGTGCCCTTGACCGCCTTTACCGTCGCCACCAGCCGGTAGCCAATGTGTTCCACCTCGGCCATACTGCCTCACCTCCAGAAAGCCTGTCCTATGACTATCCTTTTAATTGACCCCTGCTTCCGCCGCCACCTCTTTGTCGGCACGAATATCCCGCAGCGCCTCGACACTGTCACCCGACCCCGTGCAGGAACTCGAGGATAGGGCGGTTCACGGCCTTGGGGCGCTCGAGGTTCACGCTGTGGGTGCCGCCGGGGATGACCTCGAGCCGCGCACCGGGGATGGCCGTGGCGGTGTCCTTGAAGACCTGCAGCGGGTCCGGCGCGAGGGAGAGGAACTCATCGCGACCGCAGCCTATCACCAGCACCGGCGCCTGGATGCGCCCCAGCTCCTCGCGGGTGAAGTCCGGCAGCTCCGTCCACAACGAGCGCATCTTCTCCGCGAACTCGTCGCCACGTTCGGGTTCCGGCGTGAGCAGGCGGCGCAGGGCGAGCAGGGCGATCATCGCCGGGGAACCCGGTTTCACCATCTCCTGTATCTTGCGCCTGGCCGCGTCGCTGTAGTTGTCGGTATTAAACGGCGTGCCCAGCAGGGTGACGCTGCGCACCAGCTCCGGGTGGTCGATGGCCATGGCCAGGCTGGTGCAGCCGCCGTCGCTCCAGCCCACGAGGTGTACCGCGCCCAGCTTCAGCTTGGCGATGAGCGCCGCCGTGTCCCCGGCCATGCGCCGGTAGTTGATGGGGCCTTCTCCCAGGGTGGTGCGGCCGTGGCCGCGCGAGTCCACGGCGATGACCCGGTAATGCCGCGCCAGCGCCGGTATCTGCCCTGCCCAGGTCTCGGCGAACATGAAGCCGCCGTGCAGCAGGAGCACCGGCTCACCCCTGCCGTAACAGTGGTAGAAGATGCTGATGTCGTCCGCTTCCACCCAGCTCTTCAGGTGCTCGGTACCATGGCGCAGCATCCACAGCCGGCAGGCGGCATAGCAGCGCGTGAAGCCAAAGCCCATGCGCGCGGATTGGAGCAGCTCGTCTATGATGGAAACGCTCATGCCCTCAGTATAGTCCGCCTGCGGCGTCATATGCAGCCGCGCGAGAGGGGTCATGCCCGGGGGCAGGCGGCGCAGGCGCCCTGCAGCTCACCGGCACCGGTTTATACGCCTCGCGTCGAGGTCAAGCCTCCTCTATGGCGCGCATCAGCTCCAGAGCTTCCTCGAAGCTCGAACCGCAGAAAAGGGGGTCGGGCTGGTAAGCCTCGCACACTTCGGGGCGTTCAGGTTTTCCCCACAGAGCGCACAGGTTGTCGGCGGTGAGGTGCTCGCACCTCACGCCCGCGGGCTTGTTCAAAGATGATATGGAGAGGGCTATGCAGCACGCCCCGCACCTGCGGCACTCCACGGCGAACCTCCTCCCGGCACAAAGATATGGTGAAAGCCGGCACGGCGCCGGCCGGCCTAACCTAAAGCGTTAAGCCTTACGGCGACGGTCTCGCTTTTCGCGCATTCCAGGTCGCCGCTGAAAAGAGAGCAGGCGACCACCATCTTGCGTTCGCCCGTCTCCTTCACCCTCGCCCTCAGGGTCACGGGCTTTCCCAGCGGCGTCGGCTGCAGGTAGTCGATGTGTATGGAGCCGGTGACGTAGAAGATGTAGGGCTCCGTTCCCGGCTCCCTTCCCTGCTCCCGGTAAGCGGCCGAGTTGGCGGTGTTAACGGAGTGGCAGTCCATGATGGTCGCGATGATCCCGCCGTTGAGATAGCCTGGGAATGCGATATGGTATTTTTCCGGCATCCACTCACACACCGACTCGTCCCCGTCCCAGTAGCTCTTTATACGCAGGCCGTGCTCGTTCTTGTCTCCGCAGCCCCAGCAGGTCTTGAAAGCCTCCGGCCACATGTCCTGGATTGATTCCTGTTCCATTTCTACCGTCACTCCCTCTTCCTCCGCATGCCACTGCCGGATATTCACTCCCTTGGTTTCCGGCACCGGCCGCTTTTATCCGCATGACCTCCCGACCCAGTATTCTACCACCATCGCTTATCTCGTCAGGTTGTTGCGCAAATGAAAAAGCCGGGACCCACCCCCGGCATATTACCCTGGTGAGCCGTCTGGGGATCGAACCCAGGACACCCGGATTAAAAGTCCGGTGCTCTACCGACTGAGCTAACGGCCCAAAGACATTATATATCCGTTGCCGCGGGCCAAAAAGCAGGCGATCAGAAAAAATAGGATTACGGGTTTCTCCGTGCTGTCCAAGGTAGGCGGAGACATGTAGAGAATATTATTGCTAGGAGCGCCGGGCGGCGCGTACGGCAGAGGATGGAGGAGCTTACAGGAGGTAGCGGGATGAGGGAAGCGGTCATCGTGGACGCGGTGAGGACGCCCACCGGCAAGCGGAACGGCGCCTTGAGCGGCATCCGGCCCGACGAGCTGCTGGCAAGCCTGCTCGACCATCTCGTGAACAAGCGGGCGTGCATCGATCCCGGGCTGGTGGAGGACTTCATCTGCGGCTGCGTCACCCAGATCGGCGAGCAGGGGATGGACATCGCCAGGAACGCCGTGCTCATAGCGGGCCTGCCGGTATCCATCCCGGGCGTGACCCTCAACCGCCATGACGGGTCCGGCCAGCAGGCCATCGCCTTCGCGGCCAACGCCATCGCCGCGGGAGAGATGGACGTCGTGCTGGCTGGTGGCGTGGAGAGCATGAGCCGCTCGCCCATGGGCTCCGACGGCATGGGGGACCACCTTGCCCACTTGGGGTTCGGCATCTCCCCCGAGCTGTTCGAGCGTTTCGGCAACGTCGTCCCGCAGGGTATGGCGGCCGAACTCGTCGCGGAGAGGTGGGGGCTGAGCCGTGCCGAGCTGGACGCATTCGCCAAGAGATCATACGACCTGGCGGTGGCGGCCGCGGAAGACGGCCTTTACGACAAAGAGATCATGCCCGTGGAGGTGACCGATGCCGAAGGCAATGCCTCTATCTTAAAGCGTGACGAAGGGCCGCTCCGCGGCGTGGAGCTGGAGGGTTTGGCGGCCCTCAATACCCCCTACAAGCCGGACGGGGTGGTCACCGCGGGCAATTCCGGTCAAGTATGCGACGGCGCCTCCGCCGCTTTGCTCATGAGCATGGACAAGTGCAAGGAGCTGGGTCTGACGCCACGGGCGCGCTATGTCTGCACCGCCCTCACCGGAGAGGACCCCGCCGTCATGCTCACCGGGCCCATCTCCGCCACGCACAGGGTCCTAGCCAGGGCGGGGCTTTCCGCGAAGGACATCGACGTCTTCGAGGTCAACGAGTCCTTCTCCCCGGTGGTGCTGGCGTGGGCCAAGGAAGTCCAGCCCCCCGACATGGGCCGGGTCAACCCCTGGGGCGGCGCCATCGCCAACGGCCATCCCCTGGGGGCCAGCGGGGGCAAGCTCACCTGTACCCTCCTCTCCGGGCTGGAGCACTTCGGCGGTCGCTACGGCCTGCAGGCCATGAGCATGGGCATGGGCATGGGCATCGCCACCATCTACGAGCGTATATAGAGAACAGAAGCAGGCCGTGTCGCGGCATACGGGTGCTATAATTATCCCGCCATGGAACGCATATTCGAAGCACGCAGCGTAGCTATCGTCGGAGTCTCCGAGCGGCCGGGGAACCTGGGCCTCAACATCCTCCAGAACCTCATCGACTGGGAATACCAGGGCAGGGTGTACTGCGTCAACCCCAGGGGAGGGGAGGCGCTGGGAAATCCCCTCTATGCCTCCGTCTCCGACCTCCCCGAGGCGGTGGACCTGGCCGTGCTTATCATCCCCGCGCCCGCCGTGCCGGACACGGTGGACGAGTGCGGCCGCAAGGGCATCACCCGCCTGGCCATCCCCGCCGCTGGGTTCGATGAGTTCGGGGGAGGGGACGGGGATCGCCTGAAAAACGCGCTGGTGGAGGCGGCCAGCCGTCACGGCATCCGTTTCGTGGGCCCCAACTGCCTCACCGCGATCAACGCCCACACCGGCCTCTGCCTTCCCTTCGTGCCCGTGCCGGCCGAAATCCCCCGCGGAGGCGTCAGCATAATCACCCAGAGCGGCGGCATCGGGCTGGACTTCCTGGCGCGCCTCAAGGACGACGAAGCCGGCTTCTCCAAGTTCATCAGCGTGGGCAACAAGACTGACCTGGACGAGGTGGATTTCCTGGAGTACATGGGCAGGGACCCCTCCACCGAGGTCGTTTGCATGTACCTGGAGGACGTGGAGCGGGGGCGGGAGCTGCTCAAGACCGCCCGCGGCATCGCAAAGCCAGTCCTCGCCTACAAGGCCAACGTGGAACCCCTGGCGAGAGAGAGCGCCCACTCCCACACCGCCGCCCTCGCCAACGACGACGCCGTGCTGGAGGGGGCCTTCAGGCAGGCGGGCATCATCCGCGTCAATCGCCTGGAACAGCTGGCGGGGTACGCCAAGGTGTTCTCGCTGCCGCCGCTGCGCGGCAACCGCGTCGCCCTGGTCTCGCCCACCGGCGGCATCCTGGTGCTGGCCTCCGACCAGTGCGCGCGCCGCGGCTTCGAGTTCCCTCCCCTGCCTCCCTCCCTGGTGGAGGACATCAGGGCGCACCTGCGTGCCGGGGTCATCGACATCTCCAACCCCGTGGACCTGGGCGACGTGCACGACGCCGACGCGCGCGCCTATATCGTCGACCGCCTCCTGGAGCAGGACTTCATCGATGGGGTGATCATGCTGCTCATCTTCCGCATCACCGGGGGGAAGAGGATGGCCGGGAACATCCAGGGTCTGAACAAGAATATCCTGCCCCGGCTGGGGGAGTTGATAGCAAAGCACGACAAGCCGCTCGTCTTCAGCCTGCTCTCCACCACGGAGGTGCGCATGGAGGCGCGCCGTAACACGGGCTTCCCCATCTTCAACGACGCCGAGGAGGCGGTGGACGCAGCCGCGGTGCTGCGTGACTTCACCCTGCGCGCGGGCAGACGGTAGGGAGGGCGGGACCGCGGCGCTTTTGCCTGGATGGTCGCTGGACCATGAACCAACCGCGAGCGGAAAGGGATGTCGTGGACGGGCTGCGCAAGGGCATCTACTACGGCTGGGTGGTGGTGGGCGTCGCCTTCCTGGCCATGTTCGTCAACTACGGCGTGCGCTCCACCCAGACGGTACTCATCAAGGGCTTCTCGGAGGACCTGGGCATCGGGCGCGCAGCGGCCTCCCTTCCCTTCACCGTGAGCGTGCTCGTCTATGCCATCCTGGCGCCGCTCACCGGCAGGCTGGTGGACCGTTACGGTCCGCGATGGGTGGTGGTGGGCGGCGCGCTGCTCTCGGGCTTCGGGTTGTGGATGTGCTCGCAGGCGGAAAGCCTGTTCGCGCTGGTGTTCTTCTTCGGCGTGGTATTCGGCATCGGGGGTAACGGCATCGGGCTGGTGCCCTCCAACACATCGGTGGCGGTGTGGTTCCGGCGCCGCCTAGGGCTGGCCCTGGGCGCTGCTACCATGGGTATAGGCTTCGGGACCATGATCTTGCCGCGCCTCACCGGCCTGGTGCAGTCGCAGTGGGACTGGAGGACTTCCTTCCAGTTCCTGGCCTACGTTTCCTTCGGCCTGGGCGTCCCCGCGTTTTTCCTGCTGCGCGGCGGGAAGGCCGCGGGTGGGAAAGGGGACAGGGAGCCCGCGGGCGTGCAGCCCCCCGCGGCGGAGATACCCGGTGGCCTAACCATGAGGGAGGCTTTGCGCACCCCGTCCTTCTGGCTGCTCTTCACCGGCTTCGTGCTCATCGTCATCGCCCTTTACGGGGTGATGGTGCACCAGGTGCCCTACGCTACCGACCGCGGAATCGACAAAGGCTGGGCGGAGTGGTCGATAGCGGTCTATGGCGCCACCTCCATCCTCGGGAGGCTCTTCTTCGGGCGCCTGTCCGACCACACGCGCGAGAAGAAGGACGCCCTCTATCCCGCCTGTGCCGTGCTGCTGGTCAGCATCACCATGCTCATCTTCGTGCGAGAGGCTTGGTCACTCGCGGTATTCGCGGCGGTGTTCGGTTTCGGTTTCGCGGCCTACGGACCGGTCATCCCCGCAGTGTGCGCGGAGGTCTTCGGCAAGGCCAACCTGGGGGCCATATTCGGGGCGGTCACCACCGGCGGAGCCCTGGGGGGTGCGGCGGGTCCAGTTATCACCGGGTTTATCTTCGACCAGACGGGCAGCTATAGCGGGGCTTGGGTGCTCGCCCTCGCCTGCGTCGGGCTTTCCACCGTCCTCTTCTCCCGTGTCCGCATCGTGTAGGGGGTCTGCCCCTGACATGTGACATTTCCTGCAAGGTAAGTCTGCAATAATACGTTATTAGAAATGTCACATGTCAGGGGCTGACCCCATCTGACTGGCACGTGTACATATCGAGAATGCGCCTGTCACTTGAAGAAGTCGCGGAGTAACGCCAGCACCTCCCGTGGCTTCTCCATCGGTATCAGGTGGCCGGCATCCGCGACCCGTTTGAGCTCAGCGGATGGGATGACGGACGCCGCGCGCACCAGGTCGATCACCAGCCTGTTCTCGCTCTCCTCTCCCTCCAGCAAGAGGACGGGGCAGGAGATCTTCTCCAGGAGAGGCCAGGGGTCCTGCACCATGCCTCCCATGAACAGGGCCGCTTCCCTGCGAGGGCTGCAGGCGAGCGTTAGCTCACCGCTCTCTGCCTGGCTCATGCCGTGCTGGAGATAGAGGTCCAGCATCTCCCGGTCCCAGTTCCTGAAGAGGTCCTTGCCGGTGAGGTATTCCCGCGCTTCGTTTCCGTCTCGCCAGGCGTTGCGGCGCCGGATTGACCTGGAGGCGAGGGGATGCTGCTCGACCGTCAGGCCAGTCTCGTAAAAACCCGAGGGGAGGAATATGGGCTCGATGAGCACCAGGCGTGAAGAGATGGGGCCCAGCATGGCCTCGGCGATGGATGCGACCGTGGCTCCCATGGAATGACCGACGATCATCACCTCGGCCGCCTCCAGGCGCGCGATGAAAGCCGCCAGGTCCTGAGCCAGGACGATCCAGCTCAAGCCCCCCTCTTCGGGGTCGAACACCCGGTGGTCGCAGAAGTACGGCGCGGCAACGCGATAGACCCCCGCGAGCTCCCTGGCTATGGGATGCCAGAGCCAGGGCAGGAAACCGGTGGCGTGCAGCATCACCACCGCCGGTCCGTCGCCGGGGTAGTGCAGGTATTGGATCTCGGCGTCGCCGACGTCTTGCAAGAGGACCTCGGGCATCATGGGTCTCGCTTAAACCTCCCGCGTCAAAGGTAGACCACTCCTCCAGCGGGATATTATACACCTATGCAGATCGGGTCAGTCATCCATGTCGCGCGGCCGCGGCACCATCGAGGATGAAAACGCTGCTCTCGATTTTCAGGGCAGCCCTTAACATCCGTCGTTTATCTGTCGTTGGCAAGCATTTGGCGTATGTTAAGGGATGATCCCCTAGAGGAAGTCCTGGGGGTCGATGCCGAGCAGTTGCGGGTCGATGGCCTCCAGGATAGCGCGCCCCGTCTCGCCGATCTTCTCCTTCATGGAGACCAGGTCGACGATGCGGGGCTCGACCTCCCCTCCCTCGGGGTCCCGTATCACCTTGACCCGCGGCCACATGGAGTCGCTCTCGCCCGGCTCGTAGATCACTCCCACTTCCCCGGTGGCCAGGCGCACCGTCGTGCCCACCGGGTAGAGACCCATCATGTCTATGAACACCTTGACCATCAGGGGATCGAAGACCGTGCCCATGTCCTTGACCAGCACGCGCATGGCCTGGTCCGGCGTGCGTGCTTTCTGGTAGGGCCGGGCGGAGGTCATGGCGTCGTAGACGTCGCAGACCTCCACTATGCGCGAGAAAAGCCCGGGGCGCTCCTTGGCGTTGAGCTTGGGATACCCGGTGAGGTCGTAGCGGGTGTGGTGCTCGTAAGCCACCATGACCGAGAGGGGGTGCACACCCGGCTGGGCCATGAGGATGTCCGCCCCCCTTACCGGGTGCGCCTGCATCATCTCCCACTCCGGCGTGGTGAGGGGGCCTGATTTGTTGAGGATGCTCTGGGGGATGGTGATCTTGCCCAGGTCATGCAGTATGGCCCCCTTCCCCTGTAAAAAATGGCCGCTCCGTACATGGGCCCCATTGAACCGTTGGGGTGGTTTACCATGTACCACTAAACGTAATTTT
>CAYPZH010000017.1:18409-27497 GCA_964415205.1 uncultured Actinomycetota bacterium
GGGGCAGCATGGAACCGAGGGCGAGGGAGAGCAGGAGCACGTTCACGGAATGGTAGGAGGTGTACTCGTCATAGCTCTTTATCGTCGCCAGCCCGAGGACGGCGGAGCGGTTCTCGCCCACGCGGTTGAGCATGACCCCCACCACGCGGTTGGCCTTGCTCACCGACAGGCGCTTGTCGCTCATGACCTGGTCCGCCAGTTCGCGGATCACCTCCACGGCGTCGTCGTACTCGTCCCGGGCCGAGTGCCTTTCCTTGATCTCCCGCGTCTTCTCCTCCCAGGTGCCGGGCTCGTCCAGGAGGATGCTGCTTATCTCGCTCTCCAGCATGAGCCGGCCGAGGCCCCCCTTGTTGGCCAGCTCCTCGCTGCCCTGGTTGAGGAGATAAAGGAAATCGATGAACTCTCCGAGGGTCAGGCTCGCCAGGAAGGTGATGCCGCCGACGCCCTTGGACAGCAGCTCCTTGATGAGCTGGTAGTAAAGGACGCTCTCCCTGGACATCAGCTTCTCCTCGAAGAAGAACTCCTCGCCGATGATGCGCAGCGAGAACTCCTCATGCCAGGCCAGGTACGCGTTGAAGGCCTGCATGAAATCCGTGAACGAGTTGACGCAGATCTCGTGGTTGGGGGGATAGAGGCTCGCCGATTTCTTGGCGGCGGAGAAGAGTTTCAGGACCTCCCTCGCCTTGTCCAGTTGCCCCTTGGAATGGAAGTAGTCAAGGGCTTCCTGCTTTCTTCCCACGCCCTCACCGAAGTCTTTTTTTGCCTTCTCGTTCATCTCGTTCCCTCCAGGTGCGGGTACCTCTCCAGCAGCCTTCGCAGCGCCTCCGCGGCCGCGTTGTTTATCTCCTGCCACTCGGCGCGGTTGAGGCGCTTCTGTTTGACCTTATATTTTCTCAACACGCTGTAGCTCTCGGGGGCCTTTATCTGACCCAGGCTGCTGATTATCTCCTTCTTCACCGCCAGGCTGTCGCCGCCCGGCTCCTTGTCTTCCAGCATCCTTATCAGGCGGGTGGCCGCGCTCGCATCCTCCAGTCTCCCCAGCCAGCGGATGCACAGGATGCGCGTGGTCTCGTCCTCATCCCGCAGCCCCTGCTGCAGGAGAGCGCACGCGGCATGGCCGCCGATCATCCCCAGGGCGCGTATGGCTTCCGCCCTCACCTTGGGGTTGGGATGGTCGAAGGCGCGGCGCAGGTAGGGGATGATCTCAGGGGAATGGAACCTGGCCATGATGGAGACGATGTTGCGCACCAGGTACCAGCGCGGGTCGTCCATGTAGGAACCTAGCATGGGTATACGCTCGCGGCACAGTTCGGCGAGGGTGTCTACGATGCATTTACGCACGTACATGTCCTCCTCCACCCCCAGGGTTTCCACCATGGTGTCGATCCCCCTGTCGCCCAACGGCCTCACGTAGCCCTTCAGTTCCTCCAGCGAAAGCGGTTGGTCTCTGCGGCTGCAGGCTACCTTGATGACCTGTTGCATCGCCGTTTCGCTGGCCGCTTCCTCGAGCATGCGGACGAGGTCGGAGCGGTAAGGGTCGATGGCCGGGTCGTCGTTTTGCACGATCTCACTCACTTTCTCCAGCACCAGCGCGGCCATATCCAGCTGCGCGGACATGGCCAGTCCCCAGAAGTTTTGCTGCAGCTGTTCCACCGTCTTCTGCGGGTTGTCCAGGTCCCCGCCCTGCTCGAGCAGTCCCAGGAGCATGGGGGTTGTGTCCGTGAGCATGTCCACGCCCGGGTCGAACTGGGAGATGAGGTTGAGCTCCTCGAGCTCCTCCGGCAGATATTCCCCCAGGATATCCCCCACTTCCTCAAGGGAGGGGAGCTTGCTCGCCGGGCGCTTCCCCTGCCCGTCCTTCTCCCCCCCCGTCTCCAGGGAGGCCAGCAAATCGGGGGAGACCTGGCCCAGGTCCACCAGTTTGACCCGCAGATAGCCCAGCGCCTGGCGTATGGCCGCGTCCTCGAACCCGATAGCCTTGAGCAGGTGGCCAGACTTGGGGGTCAGCTCGGGGACGAGGGGGAGGAAGTTGGCCAGCACGTCGGCGATCTCCTGGCTGTTGAACTGCGTGAGCAAGGCGGAGCAGACGGGTTCCTCGCGCAGCTTGGGCAGCAGGTTCTTGACCAGCAGGCTGTTGCGCACGTCGATGTCCAGGAAGAGCAGGGACTCGGCCATCGAGCGCAGGCATTCCCTCGTGCGCCCGGGGTGTTCGCGCCGCACGATGGCGAAGGCGCTTTTTAGGAAGACGAATGCCGCGTCGGCGAGCTCTTCCTTGCTCAACGGCTGTCCCTCCTCGCCACTGAGCATCATGATCACCCGGGCCAGCTCCTCGGGGTCGAGGAGCAGCTTGAGGAGGTCCTTAAACAGCTCGGGGTCTATGAACTCCTGCAGCTCGACGTCCTCCGGGGCAGTCTCGAGGTCCTCCCCCGCGAAACTCTCTTCTCCTTCCTCCATGTCCACCCTGCGGGCCTCGCTCTCCACCACGGCGATATTGCCCACCCCCCTGGTAAACAGGAAGGCTTCCGGCCCTCCGCACGCGCTGATCTTGTCGGGGTCAGAGGCCAGCAGCTCCACCAGGGCCTCCGCTTCCTGGAAAGAAGCGCCCGCGTTGATGGTGATCTCCTGGATGTTCAGGGAACGGATGCGGGAGGCCAGCGCGCGCAGGCTCTCCATCCTCTGTCCCACCACCCACCGCTCGTAGACGAGGCTGTCCTTGCCCACCTTGACCACCATGCTCGGCATGTTACGCAGGGAGTCCTCTATCACCGCGTGCAGAAGGATGACGGCGTCGATGGCGGTAGGATGCTCCGCGGGGTAGAGAGTGCGCGACTTGCAGGCGATGGAGAGGCGGGAGAAGATATCGACCACTGACTTGAGCCGTCTTTCCTCCTCCGCGGAGATGTCCGCGCTCTCCCCCTGCTCCGTGCTCTGCAACTGACCGTCTTCCATCTTCCGCCTACCTCCAGCCCGCTCGCGGGCACGCTCAAGAGAGCGACAGGGCTCCCGCTGCCAGGAATGCCCAAAACCGCTTCCTATACTCCGTTATCGGTCAAAAAGGATTGATATTGAGCCGTCGAGGTGCTTAAATCTTTATGGCCTGGGTCAGGGTGACTTCCTGCGGGGATGTTATCATGTATTTAGGCATAGGCAACGGGATCAAGTCTTCCGTGCCCCCATCGTCTAGTGGCCTAGGATATCGCCCTTTCAAGGCGGTGACACGGATTCGAATTCCGTTGGGGGCACCAGGATTTAACCTTTCGTCAAGGTTGGCCATATGATCGCTTCGGTGGAAGCGGCCGGTGCGCGGCTGCCGGGGCCGCCGGATTGTCCGGGATGACAACTTAATATACTATATTCACTGGGGCACCAAGGCCCCAGTGCAGGTAGTTCACGCGGAGCCGTGGTGTAGCCAGGTTAACACGCCGGCCTGTCAAGCCGGAGATCGCGGGTTCAAATCCCGTCGGTTCCGCCACACATGACTCCCATGGGAGTTGACATAAGCGGCGGCGAGATAGCTCAGTTGGTAGAGCGCAGGACTGAAAATCCTGGCGTCGGGGGTTCAAATCCCTCTCTCGCCACCAGGGAAAGGCCAGGCCGATGGACTTATCCAAGGCCTGGTTTTCCTTTCCCGCAGCCCGCCTCTCATGGATTTCCTGCCTTCGCCCGGACGGATATGATATAGGGGTCACCCGTATCGGAGAGCGCGCCCGGAGATGCTCTAGACGGTATCCGGCGCTGCACGGGGGAGGGCCGGGATGGGCAAACGCCTTGCTGCAAAGCGTGTGGAACAACTTATCCGGGCGGATACATCGAGGTTGACCTGTCCCGGGCGAAGCGAGTCCCCCCGACTCAGTCGGGGGGACACCTGGCTTATTGCCAGTTTGCTGCAGATACGTGAAAAGACGGGGTAGAGTATGGAATTCGCCGAGACAGGCCCTTGCAGGTGCGCGGTGAAGACCGCCGCGGGAAAGGTGGAGGGCAGGCTCGAGGAGGGGGTCTGGGAGTTCCTGGGCATCCCCTACGCTGCGCCCCCTATTGGTCCGCTGCGCTGGAGGCCGCCCGCGCCCTTGCCCCCCTGGGAGGGCGTGCGGCCCTGCAAGCAGTTCGGCGATTCCTGCCCCCAGCCCGACGCCCCATGGTACGGCCTGGGTAGGCAGGGGGGGGACTGCCTCTATCTCAACCTCTGGGTGGCGGCGGGAGAGGGCGCGTCGCCCCTGCCGGTCATGGTGTGGATACACGGCGGCGCTTTCCTCTCCGGCTCTACCTCGCTGGAGTTGCAGCGTGGCCTGCCGCTCTACGACGGGCGCGGGCTGGCCGAGCGGGGCGCGGTGGTGGTGACCGTCAACTACCGGCTGGGGCCCTTCGGCTTCCTCGCCCACCCGCTGCTATCGCGCGAGTCCCCCCACGGGGTCTCCGGCAATTACGGGCTGCTGGACCAGTTGGCGGCGCTGGATTGGATAAGGGACAATGTCGGCGCCTTCGGCGGCGACCCCGCGCGCATCACCCTCTTCGGGGAATCGGCGGGGGCGTTGAGCGTCCTCGATCTCATGGTCAGCCCGCTGGCCGCGGGCATGTTCCGCGGCGCCATCGCGCAGAGCGCTCCCCTATGGGTGAGGCACCTGCTCCCTCCCGCCTGCATCACTCTACGGGAGGCAGAGAAGACAGGGGAGAAGCTGGCCCGGGCTGCGGGGGGTGAGGGCCGGCCCGACCTACTGGATTTTCTGCGCTCCCGGGGAGAGGACGAGCTGCTCGCGGCCGCCCGCCTGGAGGCGGGCCTGCTGCCGGGAGGGATGCATTTCGGGCCCGTGGTCGACGGGCGGCTGCTGCCCGACCGCCCGGAGAGGATGTTCCTTGAGGGAAAGCAGCACGATATTGGCCTTATCGTCGGCTCCAACTCCGACGAGGCAAATTTCTTCCTCGCCGGGCTGGAGCTATCGCTGGATGGATACAGGCAGCTGGCGGGGTGCCTCGCCGGGGAGAGGGCCGGGGAAGCCCTGCGCCTCTTCCCGGCTGCGTCCGACGGGGAAGCGAGGCCGGCGCTGAGCGCCATGGTGACCGCCTTCGAGTTCACGGCGCCATGCCGTTTCCTGGCGCGCTGCGTGAGCGGGAGAGGCGGGAACGCCTATCTCTATCGCTTCAGCCATGTCCCTCCCACCGAACGGGGCAGGGCGCTCTGCGCATGCCACGGGTCGGAGATCCCCTACGTCTTCGGCCGGCTCGACCCGGGTGAGGGGTACGGGGAAGCGGACGCGGGGCTCTCCGCGGCCATCATGGACTACTGGGTGAACTTCGCCGTCTGTGGTGACCCCAACGGCGCCGGGCTGCCCGCCTGGCCTGCTTATTCCCCCCGGGACGACCTCGGCCTGGAGTTCGGCGACGCCATCGCGGCGAGGGCCTTCCCGCGGCGGGAGGCGTGCGAACTCGCCGAGCGCATCCACCTCGGCGGCATCGGGGGTTGAGCCACACGCAAGAGCTGCGAGAGCATGAAAAGAGAGAGGCCGGACCGGGCCGCGCCTCACAGGAAATCGCGCAGCTCCTCCAGGGCGTTGAAGACCGCGGGGCAGACCAGGTAGTTCGCGTTGATATTGTCCAGGTTTGAGCCGGAATCCACGGCCAGGGAACCGGGGTATTCGCGGCAGCAGTCAGGCCGCGACTCGTAGAGGGTGCACAGGTTCTTCTTCAGGAAAGGGCAGGGCTTACGGTTGAAGCATGTGTCGCCGTCCTCGTTCTTGCCGATGTATTGCGCCCGGAACTCGGAGCGCTTCATGCCCAGCGCCTTGGCCAGGCGGGCGATGTCTTCCGTGCCCACCACTACGTAGGCCTCCTTGCAGCAGCGGGCGCAGGTGGTGCAGTCGAGGCCCGACAGGGCTTTCTCGATGAGTTCACCCAGTCGCGCGTCCAGCCGGTCCGAGTCGTCGCGGCGCAGCTTCAGCCACTCGATGAAGGCGTCGACCTCTTCCTCGCGCGCGGCCGCCAGGCGTTTTATCTTTCTGAGTTCCGTCTCCATATCCCCGTCCGCTTCCTCCGCATATCTCCAGGTTTTTCAGGATACTACCATCCCCGCCCGGGGACTATCAACCGCGTACTGTTTCAGGTTGTCTCCGAGGCGCCACATACCATGGCGCTCTCCTTGCAGCCCTCTTATAGGTCGGTCCCGGAACGCCCCATTATCTCCGCGCCGCGCCTGCATGGGCCGAATCCGCCGGAACGGGGCGCGGCTGGGTTATAATAAAATCGCTTCGCGCTGGAATACCGCCGTATTGCGAGCGCTCCTTTTGACTTCAGGCTTCGCGAGGGAGGGGATGATGAAAGTCCTTATCACGGGAGCTGCCGGTTTCATCGGCTCCCATCTTACCAGGAGGCTGCTGGAACGCGGTGACGAGGTACGGGGTCTGCTCATGCCTGACGAGCAGGACCGCGGCCTCGCGGCGGAAGGGCTGGAGGTGTTGAGGGGGGACCTGACCGTCCCCTCGAGCATCGCGGGGTTGGCGGACGGCTGCGACAAGGTCATCCACACTGCTATGCGGGTCATAGACTGGGGCCGCAAGAAGGACTTCTTCGACCTGGGGGTGGGCGGCACCCGCAACCTGCTGGAGGAATGCGCGGGGAAGGTGGAGCGCTTCGTGTACATGAGCTCCATCGCGGCCTACGGTTTCGGGCCTCCCCTGAAGGGCTACGACGAGTATATCCCACTGGTGAAGACGGGCCTGCATTACGGCGACGCCAAGGCGGAGGCGGAACAGCTGGTGGGCTCCTACGCCGCGGCGAGCGGCATGACCGCCACAGTCATCCGGCCGGCTAACGTCACCGGGCCGGGGAGCGTGTGGGTGCGGGAGATCCTCGACGTCATGCACCGGGGGCCTCTGCCGCTCATGGACGGCGGTAAGTGGAGCGCCAGCCTGGTCTTCGTTGACAACCTGGTGGACGGGATCGTCGCGGCCATGGACAGCCCCGCCGCGGCGGGGAGGACATATAACCTGCGCGACGACTACGATGTCACCTGGAAGGATTACATAACCTGGCTGGGCGGCCTGGTCGGCAAGAAGCCCCTGGGCTCCCTGCCCTACAAGACGGCCTGGAGGCTGGGATGGATCATCCAGGCCCCTTTCCTGCCCTTCGGGGTGCGCCCGCCGATCACCGCTCAGGCGGTGGGGATCATGGGCACGGACAATGACGTCAGCAACCGCCGCGCCAAGGAGGAACTGGGCTGGAGCACCAGGGTCCCCTGGGAAGAGGCGAAAAAGGTCATAGAGAAATGGGTCCGCGAGGAATACCGGCCCCCGAAACAGCGCTGAACGTTCTGCGGCATGCATCGCGTAGGCAGGGTTTTTCGCGAAGCGAAAACCATGTTGCGAGGAGGCGCAGCCGACGTGGCAAGCTCGGTTGAGCCGTGGGCCTCAATCAAAGAACCGGTGACGGGCCGCGCGGCGGTGTCCAGCGTCATGGCGCTTCCGGGTGTCATGGCCTGACGCGTGTACTTTGGAGAAATGACGAATGCCAAGGGCTGAACAAGGGAGGAAAAAATGGGTGAGGTGCATGGAGGGCGCATCGTAGCTGAATATCTCAAGAACGTCGAGGGCATTGACACCATCTTCGCCCTCTCGGGGGGGCACATCGCCCCCATCTTCGACGGCTGCCTGGACGCGGGCATCAAAGTCGTGGACGTACGGCACGAGCAGGCCGCGGTGATGATGGCCCAGGCATGGTCCATCTTCACGGGCAAGCCCGGGGTGTGCCTGGTGACGGCGGGGCCCGGTTTCACCAACTCCCTCACCGGCGTGGTGAACGCTTACCTGGAGAACGCCCCCGTGGTCGTGCTCTGCGGCATGGTGGCCCTGCGCGACCTGGATAAAGGGGCCCTGCAGGACATGGACCAGCAGAGCATGGTGAAACCGGTGGTGAAGTGGGCGGGGAGGTGCCACCAGCTGGAGAGGATCCCGGAATACCTCGAGACGGCTTTCCGCAACGCGGTGTCCGGCCGTCCGGGACCCGTCTTCCTGGAGATCAACCCCGAGGCCCTGTACGCGTCCATGGGCGAAGAGGCCGTGTCCTATCCGGCCGGCGCGGCAGCCAGGTACGCGGTCCTGCCCGCGGATGACGCGATAGAGCGGGCCGTGGAGCTGCTCAACGGCGCGGAGAGGCCCCTTTTCGTGGGCGGAAGCGGCATCGCTTACAGCCGCTGCGCGGACGAGGTAAAAGGCCTGGTGGAGAAGGCGGGCATCCCCACCATACTCCTGGACAACGGCCGGGGGGCCATACCCGACGAGCACCCGCTGTCGCTGTGGGACGGCGGCCTCATGGGAGTGATGGCGGCGGCTTCCATGGCCGACGTGGTCCTGGCCGTGGGCATCAGGTTCAACTGGGTGCTCAGCTTCGGGGATATACTGGCCAACGCCAAGGTGATCCGGGTGGATATCGACCCCGCCGAGGTGAACCGCAACCGCGCGGCGGACGTCGCGCTGGTGGGCGACGCGGGCGCGGTCCTCTCCCGCCTCAGCCAGGGCATGGAGGAAAAAGACCGCGGCGGATGGCTGGAATCGCTCAAGGGCAGCTTCGCGGCCATCTCAGCGGGCGACAAGCAGGCCATGGAGACCGCGGCCGACCCCATCCACCCCCTGCGGCTGGTCAAGCAGATCAGGGAGGCCACCGGGGACGACGCTATCTTCATCGTCGACGGTGGCGATACCCTCTATTTCGGGAGCGTGGGCCTGAGGGCCACGGAGATGTCGGGGGTCATCGGCAGCGGCACCCTCTTCGGCTGCCTGGGCACCGGAGTCCCCTTCGCCATCGGCGCCAAGGTGGCCCGCCCCGAAAGGCCAGTTGTCCTCCTCACCGGCGACGGCTCCTTCGGGCTCAACGCCATGGAGCTGGAGACCTCCTGCCGCCACGGCGCCCCCATCACCGTGGTCATCTGCAACGACCAGGCCTGGGGGATGGTAAAACACCACCAGGAGCTGTGCTACGAGGAGTGCCGCGTGTGCGGGACCGAGCTGGGGGTGATCCATTACGAGAAGATCGCGGAAGCCCTGGGGGGGCACGGCGAGTTCGTGGACAAGGAGGCGGACATCCTGCCGGCCCTCGACCGCGC